>JAYUAE010000063.1:0-26218 GCA_043741515.1 Candidatus Eiseniibacteriota bacterium
ACGGTGCAGGGGCTCGGGCTCCGGGTGTTCCGCGACCGCCACATGGGCTTCCTCTATACCACCGACCTTCGCGACTCCGTGCTCACGGAGCTGGTGAACCGGACGCTTGCGCTCACCAACCAGGCGACGCCGCGCGACGAGAACCGGATCGCCGAGTATCTGTCCGTTTCCCAGTCCGATCTCGAGATCTACGATCCGGCCGTGGCCCAGCTCCGCCCGGAGGACCTCGTGCGGATGGCGCGGGCCGCGGAGGAGAGCGCCTTCGCGCAGGACAAGCGCATCCAGACCACGCACGACGTCCGGTGCGGCGTCTCGACCGTGGAGATCTTCTTCTCCAACACCTACATCGCGAGGCAGACCTACAAGGCCGCCACGGTGTGGCTCTCGGCGACCCCGATCGCCACCCAGGGAGGGCAGAAGCGCGAGGGCACGTACGTGGACCGCAAGCGCTACCTGGGGGATCTCGCGAGGCCCGAGCAGGTGGGCCAGCTCGCGGTGACGCGCGCGCTCGCGAGGCTGGGCGCTTCGCCCGTGCGGTCGGTGCGCGTCCCGGTCGTCTTCGCGGCGGATGCGGCGGGCGTGTTCCTGAGCGGGCTCTTCCAGGCGTTCAGCGCGCTCAACGTGATCGAGCAGCGCTCCTTCCTCGCAGGAAAGATCGGACAGCGGATCGCGAGCCCCGCCCTGACGATCATCGACGACGGAACCATGCGGCGCGGGCTGGGCACGAGGTACTTCGACGGGGAAGGGGTGCAGTCGCACCGGACCGTGGTCGTGGACCAGGGCATCCTCCGCCAGTACCTACACTCGGGCGCGACCGCGCGGCGCATGAACACCCCGCCGACCGGAAACGGCATCCGCTCCTACGACCAGCTCCCGACGATCGGCCCGACGAACTTCTACATCGAGGCGGTCTCCAAGACCCGGCCTCTGGTGGAGGACCTGGCCGGCGGACTCTACGTGACCGGACTGTCCGGATTCGGGATGGACACGGTGTCGGGCGAGTACTCGCAGCAGGTGGACGGGCAGTGGATCGAGAAGGGTGTTCTCACGAAACCGGTCGAGGGCGTGACGGTCGCGGGAAGGCTGGACGAGATGCTGCTCGGGATCGACGCAGTCGGCCGGGACCTCGAGTTTCACTCCAACGTGGCGTCGCCGGCGATTCGCTTCAAGGAGCTGACGGTGGGCGGGTCCGCCTAGGCGGGCGTCTCCGACGTCTTGGGCTGCGTGTCGCCTTCTTCCTTCGGCGCCGCGTACAGCTCTCCGACCGTGAATTTCTTCGGCTGCTTCACGTAGATGTAGGCGGTGTTCGCGGCCGCCGCTCCCTCGCTGCATGCCGTGATCAGGAGCTTGTACTTCCCCGGATAGGTCGCGATGTCGCCGCAGCTGAACACGCCCTTGATGTTCGTGTTCATGATGTTGTCCACCTGGATCTGATTCCCCTCCAGAGTGAGACCCCACGAGCGGATCACTTTCGTGTCCATCAGGAATCCGATGTTGATCGAGACGAAGTCGATCGGCAGCTCCTGGGTCTCCTCGGTCTTCTTGTTCTTCAGCACGGCGCTCTGGACCTTGCCGTCGCCGCGGATCTCCACGGTCTCGGTCTCGAGCATGGTGCGGACCTTCGATTCCTTGATCTCCTCGACGTACGTGTCCATGCCCTGCCACTTGTCGAGCATGTGGATCAGGGTCACCTCGGCCACGTCCTTGACCGAGAGCGCGGACTCCAGCGCCGAGTCGCCGCCGCCGATGATCAGGACACTCTTCCCCTTGCTCGCCTCCACGTCGGGCATGCCGTAGAAGAGCCCCTTGCCCTTGAGCTCCACCTCGCCCGGCTTGTTGATCTTTCGTGGCTCGAAGGCGCCCCCGCCGGTGGCCACGATCACGCTCCGGGCCTCGTGGGTCTCCTTGGTGGAGGTGACGCGGATCAGATTTTGCTCCTCGTCGCGCGCGATCATGGTGACGTGCTCGCGCTCGCGAATCTCGGCCCCCATGTGGTTGGCCTGATCCACGAAGTTCTTCCCCAGATCCTCGCCCATCACGTACGTGTAGGACGGGTAGTCGTGGACCGGTTTCTTGGGGTAGAGGCAGGCGAGCTGGCCCCCGGCCACGGCGGTATCGAGGAGGAGGGTGGACATGCGGCGCATGCGCGTGAAGAGCGCCGCCGAGAGTCCCGCCGGACCCGCTCCGATGATGAGGACGTCCCAGATCACGATCGCTTCAGTCGCTCCGATTTCATGCGAACTTCAAGAGCAGAGAAGCATACCACAGGGGCCCGCTGGAAGCAGGGGCGGACGCGTGATACGCTCCGGCCGATGGCCCACCATGCCCACACCGTCACGCGGATCCCAGTCCGTTAGCGCGCCCGCGTCCCACCTTCACGACCCGGGGCTCGAGGGCACGGTCGCCTTTCTCGGCGGCGCGTACAGCAATCACCTGGCGCTTCGTGCGGCAGCCGAAGACGCGCGACGGCGCGGCGCACGGTTCGTCTTCTGCCTGGGAGACCTGGGCGGGTTCGGCCCGAATCCGGGGAAGGTGTTTCCCGTCCTGGACGAGCTAGGCATCGTCACGATCGCCGGGAACTACGACGAGGCGCTGGCGGCGGGGCAGCCGGATTGCGGCTGCGGCTACACGCATCCCTCCGACAATTTCTTCGCGCAGCTCTCCTACGAGTACACGAGCCGGCGCACGACCGAGGAGGACCGAGAGCGGCTGGGCGCGCTGCCCAGGGCGATCCGCTTCACGCGGGCGCGCCGGAGGTTCCTGCTCTGCCACGGTTCTCCGCGGAAGATGAACGAGTTCCTGTGGGAGTCGGCCTGCTCCGACGCCTTTCTCCTGCGGCTCCTGCGCGACGCGGAAGCCGAGACGGTGGTCTGCGCCCACACGGGCATCCACTGGCAGCGGACGCTCCCGGACGGGGGGCTGCTCGTGAACGCGGGGTCGGTGGGGCGGCCCGCGAACGACGGCCGACCCGAAGTCTGGTACGCGCTGATCGCCGCCGGCAAGGACGAGGCCGAGTTCATTCCGGTTCCTTACGACTCCGATTCACTCGCGCGTGAGATGGAGGAGGAGGCGCTGCCTCCAGAATTCGTCGAGACGATCCGGACCGGCTGGTGGACCACCTGCCTCGAGATCCTGCCCGCCAAGGAGCGGTCGAGGGGGAAATTCTGATCCGCGTGATCGGAGAGTACTTCCGCGCGGTCTTAGGCTCGGGCCGGAACGCGCGATTCTACCTCTGCGGGCTTTTCCTCTGCGGCCTGGGGCAGTCCATCTTCTCGCTCCTCTTCAACCTCTACCTCCGCGAGCTGGGCCTGAACGACGCGGGCATCGGACAGATCCTCTCGAAGGTGTCGCTGGGCGCCGCGGTGGCGGCGCTCCCGATCGCATTCTTCTTTCGCCGCGTCTCCGCGCGGGCGATGCTCGTGGCCGCGGGCGCCCTCACGGCCATCACGTATCTTCTCCAGGGGACGCTGATCGCGCCCGAGCTCCTGCTCCTGGCGGCGTTCCTTTCGGGCATGGTGGTGACGACCTTCCGCCTCTCCGTCGCTCCGGTCGTGATGCGCGAGGTGCCCAAGGCGCTCCGCCCCTACCTCTTCAGCGCCGCGTTCACGGTGCTCTTCTCCGCGGCGATCGTGGGTTCGATGCTGGGCGGGATCCTGCCGCACCTCTATCACGCCGCGGCGGAGAGCGAGCGCCTGGCGCTCCGATGGTCGCTCTGGACCGCCTGCGGACTCACGCTCCTCTCCTCGATCCCGTTCTACCGGATGCGGACCGGCGATGCCGATGTGGGGGAGGGGACGCCGGGAACGGCGTGGGACCAGCTCCGGGAGCTTGCCGAGGTGGACTGGGGGCTCCAGCTCAAGCTCGCGCTTCCTGCCATGCTCATCGGCCTGGGAGCCGGGCTCATCATTCCGTTCCTGAACCTCTACTTTCGCGACCGCTTCGGGCTGACCCCCGCCGCGATCGGCGGCCTCTTCGCGGTCATGCAGGGGTTCATGGTCCTGGGGAACCTCTTCGGGCCCGCCGTGTCGCGCCGCCTCGGGCTGGTGCGCGGCGTCGTGGTCACGCAGCTCGCGTCGGTCCCTTTCATGGTCGCGCTCGCGCTCTCCAACTCCTTTCCCGTCGTGGTCGCCTCGTTTCTGCTGCGCGGGGGGCTCATGAACATGAATCAGCCGCTCACGACGCACTTCGCGATGGAGGTGGTGCCCGAGCGCGAGCACGCCATCACCAACAGCCTTCTCTCGCTCTCCTGGTTCGTGGCCTGGAGCGTCAGCGCCGACATCGGAGGCGCCCTGATCCAGCGGCGCGGGTACACCGAGCCGCTCCTCCTGGCCGCCCTCCTCTACATCGTCGCCTCCATCCTGTATGCCGTGTTCTTCCACAGGGTTCCGGAAGTTCACGTCCCCCGCTCCGAGGTGGAGATCCCCGACGCCTGAGCCCCGGTCGCCCGCTCAAGGTTGCGCGTAGTGGTGCCGATACATTCATCCGGCTAGTCACGGGAAGACTGCGCGGCATCTGATAGCCACCGCGGTCGGGGAATGGGCGGAAGGACGCGCGTCATTCAGCAAGGGGGAACCAGCAATGAATCGGACTCGGATTGCCTTGACGGTGTTCACGTTTGCGGTGGTCACGGCGTTTGCTGCGGCGGCTTCCGCGATGCCGAGCGTCGGCACGCTGGAGCTCAGCGGCGGTTATTCGAAGTCTTCGCTCGAAGCGGCCTCGCCGTTCTCCACGGATTCACCCAGCGGCGGAATGTCCTTCGGCGCCGGCTACTTCCGCAGCATCGCCCCCAAGACCTCGTGGGGCATGGAAGTCGCGTACGACAATCTCGGTTCCATGGACTGGGCCAACGGGACGAACAACATGACGACGTCGATCCACACGGTCCGCGTCACGCCGGAGCTCCGCATGAATTTCGGGGCGCTGGTCGGCCCGAGCTTCTTCGCTCAGGCCGGCGGGGGCTACTACAGCGTCTCGGTGAAGGATGAGAACAGGACCGCCGGCACCAACGCGACGGGCAGCGACGGCAAGTTCGGTTTCAATCTCGGCGCCGGCGTCGGATTCCCGGTCGGCCCGAAGACGAAGCTGAATTTCATGGGCAACTACCACACGGTCTCGACGTCAGGCACGAGCACCAACTACATGAACTTCCGCGCCGGGCTGGGACTCAGCCTCTAGCAGCCGGCTCGATCACGAAAAAAACGGGGGGACGCCGAAAGGTGTCCCCCCGATTCATTTTCCCGCCGCGCCGTGAGCGCTCACTCTCGCCCGCTAGCCGGCTACGCCCCGCCCGGGTTCGTCATGCCCTCCGGCGAGAACACCTTCGCGATCTGCTCCTCGGTCAGGAGCTTCTTCTCCCGCACGAGCTCGACCACCGTCTTTCCCGTCTTCGCCGACTCCTTGGCGATCTCGGCCGCGGCGAGATAGCCGATGGCTGGGTTGAGCGCGGTTGCCAGCGCCGTGGAGCGCTCGAAGTAGCGGCGGCAGGCGTCCTCGTTCGCGGTGATCCCGTCGATGCACTTCTCGCGAAGGGCGCGGAGCGCCGGCGCGAGGATCGTCAGCATGCGCGTCAGATCGTGGGCGATGACCGGCATCATCACGTTCAGCTCGAGCTGGCCCGCCTGCGACGCGTAGGCCACGGTCGTGTCGTAACCGATCACCTGGTAGCAGACCATGTTCGTCATCTCGAGCATGACCGGATTCACCTTGCCGGGCATGATCGAGGAGCCGGGCTGCACGGCCGGGAGCAGGATTTCGAAGAGGCCGGTGGTGGGGCCGCTGGCCAGGAGCCTCAGGTCGTTTGCGATCCGCGTGAGATCGAGGGCGAAGCCGCGCAGGTCGGAGGACACGCGGACGAAGGGCGCCATGCTCTGCATGGCCTCGAAAAGGTTCGCGGCCGGGCGGAACGGCGCGCCGGTCAGAGCCGCGAGATGCTTCACCGCCCTCGTCCGGTACTCCGGATGCGCGTTGATCCCGGTGCCGGCAGCGTTTCCGCCCAGCCCGAGGGTCAGGAGCCCTTCGCGGCTCCTCGTGAGGCATTCCGCCCAGCTTTCGACCGAGACCTGGTAGCCCGAAAACTCCTGTCCCAGCGTGACCGGCACCGCGTCTTGCAGATGCGTGCGCCCGGACTTCAGCACGTGCGCGAAGGCCCGTGCGCGGCCGCCCAGCGAGCGGGCGAGCGCTCTCATCTCGTCGAGCACGGGGCCGCTCAGCGCGTGCGCGGCGAGACGGATGGCGGTCGGGATCACGTCGTTCGTGGACTGGGCCATGTTGACGTGGTCGTTCGGGCTCACCAGCGAGGCGTCGCCGCGCTTCCCGCCCAGGATCTCGCAGGCGCGGCTGGCGATCACCTCGTTCACATTCATGTGGAAGGAGGTGCCCGCGCCCGCCTGGTAGGCATCGACCACGAAATCCCGGTCGAGCTTCCCGGCCAGCACTTCCTCCGCGGCCTGGACGATCGCCTCTCCCTTCGTTCGGTCGAGCCCTCCGACCTCCATGTTGGCGCGCGCCGCGGCGATCTTGATTCGCGCGACCGCGCGCACCAGCTCCAGATGGAGGCGCTCGCCGCTGATCGGGAAGTTCGCGATGGCGCGGGCGGTCTGGACGCCGTAATAAGCGTCGGCCGGCACTTCGAGCGCGCCGAGCGAATCGCGCTCGGTCCGGGTCGCGGGCTTGGACGTCACATCAGGCATGGAGCAACTCCTGTTTCGAGGGGGTCCTCCGAGGCGGGCCACGGTCGTTCCACCACCGGCCGATCCCAGGCACGCGCGAAGGACTCGCGCAGCCGTCCCAGGATCTCGGACCGCAATGGCGCGGCGCCGAGCAGGGAGCGCATCGAGGTGACGCCGAGATCCCGGATCCCGCACGGGTGGATCCAGTCGAAATGCCCGAGATCGGGATCCACGTTCAGCGCAAACCCGTGGAACGTGATCCAGCGCCGCACGGCCACCCCGATGGCGGCCACCTTGCGGTCCCCGACCCAGACGCCCGTGTAGGGAGGCCGCCTTCCGGCTACGATCCCGTAGGAACCGAGTGTGGTGATCAGGACCTCCTCGAGGTCGCGGAGATAACGGTGGAGATCGCGGCCCTTGGGGAGATCGGAAAGCGCGAGGATGGGATACGCGATGATCTGGCCCGGCCCGTGGTAGGTGATGTCGCCCCCGCGCTCGACTGGGACCACCTCGACGCCGCGTGCGCGAAGAAGCGCCTCGGAGGCCCTGAGGCTCTCCGCGCGGCCGGCGCGGCCCACGGTCAGGACCGGCTCGTGCTCGGCGAAGTAGATCGCGTCGGGAGCGGCGTTCAAGGCCCGGGCCGAGACGGCCCGCCGCTGGAACTCGAGCGACGCCCGATAGGGGATCCGTCCCAGGTCGTACGCCGCGATCGGCGAGGTCATGCGCGCCTCAGATGGAATCGAGCAGCCAGCTCTCGGGATCTTCGAGCAGCTCCTTCACGCGGTGGAGGAACTGGACCGCGGGGGTCCCGTCCACCAGCCGGTGATCGAAGCTCAGGACCAGCGTCATCATCTGGCGGATCACGATCCGGTGATCGCGCACGACGGGACGCTCCTGGATGAGATGAACTCCCAGCACGCCGACCTCGGGGTAATTGATGATCGGCATCGAAGCGGTCGCGCCGAACATGCCGGCGTTCGTGACGGTGAAGGTCCCGCCCTGGATGTCGGCAAGCTGGAGCTTGTCGGCGCGGGCCCGGCTTCCCAGGTCCTCGATCTCCTGCGCCATCTGGAGGAGGGTCTTCCGGTCCGCGTCATGGAGCACCGGGACGATGAGCCCCGAGTCGCGGTGCACCGCCACGCCGACGTTGTAGTACTTCTTGTAGTGGATCTCGCCGCCCTCGGTCATGGACGCGTTCAGCATCGGGAACTCGCGGAGCC
This sequence comes from Candidatus Eiseniibacteriota bacterium, assembly GCA_043741515.1. Taxonomy (GTDB): domain Bacteria; phylum Eisenbacteria; class RBG-16-71-46; order SZUA-252; family SZUA-252; genus WS-7. The sequence continues at coordinate 7,889 of JAYUAE010000063.1, forward strand.
CCCGCACGACCGCCTTTATGATAAAGGGCATGTACGTCAGCCCAACACCGTACGTCGCCTTCACCCGCTCCTTGAGCCGGGTTCGAAGCTCCACGAGCCGCGTCATGTCCACTTCGTCCCACGTGGCGCAGTGCGCCGCGGAGTGGCGCGAGCGGAGCATGTTCTCGGCGATCTTCTTCCGGACGTTCGTGGCCTGCTGGACGTCCTCCTCGCGCGAGCCGGCGCGGCCTGCCTGCGGCGCCTGCGCCGATGGCTGCGCGTAGGCGCCGGCCGATGCGGCCACCTTGCTCCCTTCGATATGGTTCAGGACGTCCTCGCGCGTCACGCGGCCGCCCATGCCGCTGCCGCGGATGCGCGAGAGCTCGAGGCTGTGCTCCTTGAGGAGTTTCCGGACGGCCGGCGAGACGCGCTGATCCTCTCCTCCGGCCGGGGACTCGGCGACCGCGGCTCCCGTCCGGGACGGGGCTTCGACGCGCGACGGAGCGCTGCCCGAGGAGGCATTCCCCCCCGCGCCCGCAGGCGCCGGGGCAGCGCGCGGCGCGGGCGGCTGCGGCTGACCCGCAGCGCCTCCGGCGGCGCCCGGCCCTGCTGCGCCCGCGGGCATGGACTCTCCCTTGGCCAGGATCACGCCGAGCTGCTGGCCCACCTGCGCGACCACGCCCTCGGCGATCATGATCTTGCCCAGCGTCCCCGCGGACGGCGCGGGAAGCTCGATATTGATCTTGTCGGTTATGATCTCGACGATCGGCTCGTCCTTGGCGATCGGGTCGCCTTCCTTCTTGAGCCACTTGCCGACCGTACCCTCGACGACGCTCTCGCCAAGTTGCGGCACTACGATCGTGACGGGCATCCCTTCCTCCGACTCAGGTCCCGGGTGACCGGGCTAGTAAGCGACGGTCTCGCGGATCGCCTGGGCGATCCGGTTGGCGTCGGGGAGATAGGCTTCCGCGAGCGTGGGCGCGAACGGCTCTTGAGGAGCATCGGGCGGCGACACGCGCCGTACCGGTGCGTCCAGGAAGGAGAAGCCGTCCTCGGCGATCATGGCGCCGATCTCGGCTCCCACGCCCATCGTCTTCGAGCTCTCGTAGACCACCACGGCGCGCGCCGTTTTCTCGACCGACGTCAAGATGGTCTCCTTGTCGTAGGGCAGGAGCGTGCGCAGGTCGATCACCTCGACGTCGATCCCTTCCGCGGCAAGCTTCTCGGCGGCCTCCAGGGAACGGTGAAGCATGAGCGCGTAGGAGATCACGGTGACGTGCTTGCCCTCGCGCACCACGGCCGCCTTGCCGAGAGGCACGGTGTAGTCGTGCGTGGGGACCGGCCCCTTGATCGTGCGGTAGAGCCGCTTGTGCTCGTAGTAGAGCACCGGGTTCTGTCCGCGGAACGCGGATTTCAGAAGGCCCTTCGCGTCGTAGGGCGTCGCCGGCGTGACCACCACCAGGCCGGGACAGTGCATGAACCAGGCCTGGTTCGCCTGCGAGTGGAAGAGCCCTCCGCCCACCGCGGCGCCATAGCAGCAGCGGATGACCATCGGGCAGCTGAACATCCCGCCCGAGCGGTAGCGCATCTTGGCGGCGTGCTCCACGATGCCGTCCACGGCGAGCGAGATGAAGTCGTCGAACTGGATCTCGGGGGAAGGGATGAGGCCGGCGATCGCCGCGCCCACCGAGCCCTGGACCAGGAAGTTCTCGGAGATCGGACTGTCGATGACCCGCATCGCCCCGAATTTCTCGTAGAGTCCCCTCGTCGCCTTGAACACGCCGCCGTAGCCCGCGATGTCCTCGCCGATGAGGAAAATACGCTCGTCGCGCTCCATCTCTTCTCGAAGGCCGTCGGTGATGGCCTCGATGTACGTCACCGTCTTCACGTCCGAGGCGATGGCTCCCGGAGCTGTTTGTGCCACGTCCATCTTCATCGCTGCTCGATCTCCCTTGGTGTTGAGCCGAAGGGCCGCTCGTGTAGCCTGGCTGCCCGCCGCGCTTCCGCCGCCTTGGCCTCGCGCTTCTCATCCTCGGTCTCGAGGAGGAGCGGAGGAACGTCGGCGGGATGGCCGTTCTTGTCGACCGCCACGAATGTCAAATACGCCGTGCTCGTCTTACGACGCTCTCCCGACATCAAATCCTCACTCTGTACATCGACCCGGATCTCCATCGAGGTCCGACCGACGAAGGTCATCCGGGCCTCGATCACGGCCAGCTGCCCGACGCGGATCGGCGCACGGAACGAAACCTGGTCCATGGACGCCGTCACGGCCTCGGCGCGACAATGGCGATGCGCCACGATGGCCGCCGCCAGGTCGATCCAGTGAAGCACCCGTCCGCCGAGGACATTGCCCATCGTGTTCGCGTCGTTCGGCAGAACGAGCTCGACCATTTCGACCCGCGTCTCGTGCGGGCTCTTGCCCCGGCGCTCCTCAGAGCGGGGCGTACACGTCCTCCAGGATCTCGTGCGGCTCGGGGTGCGGGCTCTTCTCCGCGAAGTCGATGGCCTCCTCGATCTCCCGCTCGATCCGCTGGAGCGTCGCTTGCTTGTACGACTCGTCCACGACCCCGCGCTCCATCAGAATCTTTTCGAACCGGGGGAGCGGATCGCGTTTCTTCCAGTGCTCCAGCTCTTCCTTGGTCCGGTAGTTCGCGGGGTCGATCTCGGAGTGCCCGTACCAGCGATAGGTCTTCATCTCGATCAGCGTCGGGCCTTCGCCGCGGCGCGCGCGCCGGATGGCTTCCTGTGACGTCTCGTAGGTGGCGAAGAGGTCGTTCCCGTCGATGGTGACGCCCGGGAACCCGTACGCCTTCGCCCTCTCGGAGACGTCCTCCACCGGCACCCCCAGCGACGCGGGCACCGATTCGGCCCAGAGGTTGTTCTGGACGACGAAGACGCAGTTCAGCTTGTGGATCCCGGCGAAATTGAGCGCCTCGTGCCACACTCCGTTCGACGTGGCGCCTTCGCCCGCGAAGCAGACCGCCACGTTGTCCTTCTTCTGGATCTTGTACGCGAGGGCGCAACCGGTCGCGATCACGGTCTGCGCGGCGATCGTCGAGGCGGGGGTGATGATGCCGAGCGGCTTCCAGCCGTAATGGCACGGATGCGACTTGCCCCGGTCGGGGCTGTCCTTGCGCGCGAAGAGCTCCGCCATGATGTACTTGAGCGGCATCCCCTTGGTGATGGCCGCGCCCAGTTCGCGGTGCTGGATCCCGATCGTGTCCTCAGGCCGGAGACCGTAGCAGGAGCCGACGACCGTAGCCTCCTGGCCCACGGCGCTGAAATAGGTGCCGTGGAAGCGGCCCTGCTTGAAAAGCCGGCGGCACCGCTCGTCGGTTGTGCGGACGAGGTTTAAGTAGTAGTAGAGCCCCTTCAGCTCATCATTGGATACCGGCATGCATCCTCCTTGAACGTCACGTGGCGCGGTCCGCGTTTTTCCAGGCGGCCAAAGCGCCGTACACCAAGCCAGTTACGGTACCACACGGCTGTTCCCCTTCCAATGGGCATCGATCCACTGGATTCGCGCATCGTAAGGGCAGGCAAGGCGCCTATTTTCATTCCGATTCGGGCTTTCCGCTGCTATGATCCTCCGCCCGAAGAGAGCCCTTGCGTTCCGGGGCCCGGCTAGAACGGAGCTTTCGATGACGGAGACGGCAATAACAGAATCCAGAGTCTTGGACGCTTTGCGCTCGGTGATGGATCCAGATCTCGGGCGCGATATCGTCTCGCTCAACTTCGTCCGCAACATGAGGATCGAGGGAGGGGTCGTCTCCTTCGACGTGAACCTGACCACTCCCGCGTGCCCCGTCAAGGAGCGCCTGAGGGAGCAGTCCCGCCAGGCGGTGCTCTCCTCGGTGCCCGGCGTGAGCGACGTCCGCGTGAACATGACGGCCGAGGTGAGGCGCCCGCCCGCTCCGGAGACGAGCCGGATCAAGGGCGTGAAGAACATCATCGCGGTCGGAAGCGGCAAGGGGGGCGTCGGCAAGTCCACCATCGCCTCGAACATCGCCGTCTCGCTCGCCCGAAGCGGCGCTTCGGTCGGGCTCCTCGACGCCGATATCTACGGCCCGAGCATCCCGATAATGATGGCGTCCTCGGGGGAGCCCGAGGTGAAGGATCAGGTCATCCAGCCGGTGATCTCGCACGGCGTGAAGCTCATGTCCATGGGGTACCTGAGCGGCGAGATGCCGCTCATCTGGAGAGGCCCGATGGCGCACAAGGCGCTCCAGCAGAGCCTCCTCGGCGTGAACTGGGGCGAGCTGGACTACCTGGTGGTGGACCTGCCCCCCGGCACCGGCGACGTTCACCTGACGCTCGTGCAGACGGTGCCCGTCACGGGCGCGGTGATCGTCTCCACGCCGCAGGACGTGGGATTGCAGATCTCGATGAAGACGCTCCGCATGTTCCAGCAGACCAAGGTTCCGATCCTGGGCATCGTGGAGAACATGAGCTTCTACGTCTGCCCGCACTGCGGCGGGCGCGACGACATCTTCGGACACGGCGGAGCGAAGAAGGCGGCGGAGACGCTGGGCATCCCGTTCCTCGGAGAGGTCCCGCTCGACCCCGCGATCCGGAAGCACAGCGACACGGGAAGACCGGTCGTGCTGGCGGAGCCGGAATCGGCCTCGGCGCTCGCCCTGACGGAGATGACGGGGAAGCTCGCGCAGCAGATCAGCATCCAGGCGTTCCGGTCCATCCCCCTGACCATCATCGAGGAGTAGCGTTGCTCACCACTCCGGAGCAGCGGGTCACCCCCGCCGAGATCAGGAAGAAGAGCGGCGAGGGCATGGTGATCCGCTGGCAGGATGGCCACGCCAGCACCTTCGGCGCGAGGTACCTGAGAGGGCGCTGCCCCTGCGCGCAGTGCGTCAGCGAGACCACGGGGCAGAGGCTGGTGACGGAGGAGCACATCGCCCCCGGCATCTCGATCGAGGCCGCGCGGACGGTCGGAAACTACGCGCTCCACTTCACGTTCAGCGACGGCCACACCACCGGAATCTACAGCTTCGAGTTCCTGAGACGCATTTGCCCCTGCGAGGACTGCGCATGAAAATCGAAACCACGCTGTCCGGGAGCTTTCCCAAGCTTCCGATCGAGCCCGGCGCGCCGAATGTCCGCGTGATCCGGAACCGGATGGATCAGGGAAAGGCGACCGCAAAGGACCTTGCCGACGCGACACGCGAGACCACGCGCCGCATCGTGGCGCTGCAAGAGTCGGCCGGGGTGGACATCCCGGTGGACGGCCAGGTGGCCTGGGACGACGCGCAGACCTACTTCGCCCGCGGCGTCCCGGGGTTCACGATCGCGGGCCTGATCCGCTACCTCGACACGAACACCTACTACCGCCAGCCCGAGATCACGGAAGCCGTCTCATGGACGCGTCCGGTGACGGTCGAGGACTTCAAGGCCGCGCAGGGGATGGCCCACCGGCCGCTCAAGGCGGTGCTTCCGGGGCCCTACTCCCTGTACCGTTTTTCGAAGGACCTCCACTACAAGGACCCGAAGCTGGCGGTCCGGGCGGTCGGGGAAGCGCTCGCGCGCGAGGCCAAGGCGCTCGAGGACGCGGGAGCGGCGTGGATCCACTTCGAGGAGCCGTGGATCGGCCGCGCGCGCGCGGAAGATGCGCCGCTCGTCGCCGCGGCGCTCGAGCCGGTCCTGCGAGGCCGGAAGGCGAAGACCACGCTCCACGTTCCGTTCCGTTCTCCCGCAGCCGTGTTCGGCGCGATCAAGGATCTGCCGTGGACGGTTCTCGGGCTCGACCTGGTCGAGGCCCCGGACGCGTGGGATCTGCTCGCGCAGGTGCCCGCGGGGCGCACGGTGGGGCTGGGGCTGGTGGACGCTCGGAACACGCGGCTCGAGGATCCGGCGCGCGTCGCCCAGGAGGTCCTCCGGGCGCGCTCCCTGCGATCCGATCTCAACTGGCAGCTCTGCACGACTGCGAGCCTCGAATACTTGCCGGTCGACCGCGCGGCGATGAAGGTCGCGCGTCTCACCGAGGCCGCGCGCCTCGCATCCGCGAACGGAGGATGAACATGCCGCGTGGGCTCTGGACCACCACCGTCGGAAGCTTCCCCAAGCCGCCGCATCTCGAGCGCGCGCGGAATCAATTCGCCCGAGGCGAGATCTCGGCGGATGCGCTCACGAAGCTGGAGCGAGACGCCACGATCGAGGTGCTCCGGTGGCAGGAAGAGATCGGGCTCGACATTCTCGTGGACGGCGAGCTCTACCGCGGCGACATGACCACCTACTTCGCCGAGCTGATGGACGGGTTCACGATCTCGAACCCGGTTCGCTCCTACGGAAACCGCTACTACCGAAAGCCGGTCGCGACGGGACCCGTGCGGCGCACGAAGCCCTGGACCGTGGACTGGTGGAAGTTCGCGCAGAGCCGGACCAAGAAGCCGGTGAAGGGAATGCTCACGGGGCCCTACACGATGATGGACTGGTCCTTCAACGAGCACTACGGCTCGCGCGAGGCGCTGGCCATGGATCTGGCCGAGGCGATCCGCGAGGAGGCGATGGCGCTGGTGGAGGCCGGCGCGACCTTCATCCAGGTGGATGAGCCGGCCATCTCCGTGCGCCCCGAGGAGCTGAAGCTCGCGGTGCGCGCGCTGGGGCGCGCGGTGGAGGGGGTGAAGGCGAAGACCATCACCCACATCTGCTACGGCGACTTCGACGTGATCTACCCGGCGCTCCTCGACCTGCCGGTGGACATGATCGACCTCGAGATGGCGAACAGCCGCTACGACCTCCTCGACCGGTTCCGCCAGCACCGCTTCACCAAGGAGATCGGGTACGGCGTGCTCGACGTGCACTCGCACCGGATCGAGACGAAGGAGGAGATCAAGCAGGGTATCCTCCGGGGGCTCGAGCTCCTGAAGCCGGAACAGATGTACATCGACCCCGATTGCGGTCTGAAGACCCGCACCGTGGAGGAAGCGAAGGAAAAGCTCGCCGTGATGGTCGCGGCGGTCCGCGAGGTGCGGGAGGAGCGGGGCATCACGGCGTGACCGAAGGCACACCTCGGGACCTCTCGGGACTCAGGATCGATCGCGATGCTCCCTCCGCGGAACCCGGCTCGAATCGCCGGATCTTCGCCCTTGCCGCGGGGCTCCTGGTGGTTCTCGCCGCGGCGCTCCTCTTCTGGCGCGCGACGCACCCCGATGAGATGCAGGTCGAAGTGGCGCGCGCCGAATCGCTGGGCGGCGTCCCCGGCGCGAGCGCGTCGGAGATCCTGTCCGCCAACGGCTACGTGGTCGCCCGCCAGCGCGCCTCCGTCTCCACGGAGGTCTCCGGAAGGCTGAACCGCCTCCTGGTCGAGGAAGGATCGCGCGTGCGCCGGGGACAGATCCTCGGAATCCTCCAGAACGACGACCAGCGCTCCGCGCTCGAGAGCGCGCGCGCCGGGCTCGCCTCCGCCGAGGCGCGCCTGGTGGAAGCGGCCGCCACGGCGCGCGAGGCGGCGCTGGCCCGGGGCCGCATGGCCGAGCTCAAGGCTCGGGGGCTCGTGAGCCAGGCCGAGCTGGACCGCGCCGTGGCGGCCGACGACGTCGCCAGCGCCCGCGTGTCCAGCGCCAGGGCCGAGGTGTCGAACTCCCGCTCGAGGGTCCGGTCGGCGCAGGTGGAGTACGACCGGACGTTCGTGCGCGCTCCCTTCTCGGGCGCCGTGCTCCGGAAGGAAGCGGACGTGGGGGAGATCGTGAGCCCGGTTCCCTCCTCGGGCGGCCTCACACGCGGCGCGATCGTCACGATGGCGAATCTCGAATCGCTCGAGGCGGAGGCCGACGTGAACGAGGGCTATGTCTCGCGCGTGCGCGAGGGGATGCGCGCCGAGATCACGCTCGACGCGTATCCCGACGAGCGATTCCCGGCCCGCGTGAGGCAGATCGTGCCCACGGCCGACCGCCAGAAGGCGACGGTGCTCGTGAAGGTCGCCTTCGATCATCTCGACCCGCGGGTGCTCCCCGAGATGGGGGTCAAGGTGGCCTTCCTCGCGGATCCGGCCGTGCCCGGCGGCCCCGCGGGAGCCGGCGCCGTCCAGGCCGCGGTCGCGATTCCCAGCAAGGCGGTGCGGGAGGCCGAGGGGCGGGCGGTGGTCTACGTGGTGGAGCAGGGACGCGCGGTCATGCGCTGCGTTTCGCCCCGGCCGCTCGGGAGCGACCGCGTGTCGGTGAGCGGCGGTCTTGCGCCCGGAGAGCTCGTGATCGTGGCGGCGCCGTCCACGCTTGCCGACAAGAACCGCGTGCGTGTGAAATAGGGAACCGGAGGAATTCGTGTCGGAACAGGGGAACGGCAATCTCGTCGAGCTTCGCGACGTGCACAAGGTCTACCAGCGGGACCGGAACGAGGTCCCGGTGCTCCAGGGAATCAACCTCGAGATCCGGGAAGGCGAGTTCGTGGCGCTCATGGGCCCGAGCGGCTCGGGAAAATCCACGCTCCTGAACCTGATCGCCGGAATCGACTCGCCGACCAAGGGAGAGGTGCGCGTGGCGGGTGAATCGCTGGGCCGGCTCACGTCGGCCAAGCTCGCCGCCTGGCGCGCCCGGCATATCGGCTTCATCTTCCAGCTCTACAACCTGATTCCGGTCCTGACCGCCTATCAGAACGTCGAGCTTCCGCTCCTCCTGACGAAGCTGTCCTCCAAGGACCGGAGGCAGCGCGTCCACTTCGCCCTCGACCTGGTCGGACTCGAGGGGCGCGCGAAGCACTTCCCGCGCCAGCTCTCGGGAGGGGAGGAGCAGCGCGTCGCGATCGCGCGGGCGATCGTCGCGGATCCGACCCTTCTCGTGGCGGACGAGCCCACGGGCGACCTCGACGCGAAGAACGCGGCCGACATCCTGGTCCTGCTCCAGCGGCTGAACCAGGAGCTCCGCAAGACGATCCTCATGGTGACGCACGATCCGCATGCCGCCGAGCGCGCCCAGAAGACGCTGCATCTGGACAAGGGGGTCCTCCAGCCGTGAGGTACTTCCGGCTCATCGCCGCGAATCTGCTTCGCTCGAAGCGCCGCACGTTCCTGACCGTGTTCTCGATCGCGGTCGCGCTCTTTCTCTTCTGCACGCTGCGCACCGTGATCACCTCGTTTCAGGCCTCGCTCCGCTCGGCGCCCGCCACGCGCCTCGTGGTGCGCCACGCCGCCTCGCTCGTGTTCCCGCTGCCGCTCGCGTACAAGGAGCGGCTCGTCCAGGTGCCGGGAGTGACCGGAGTCACCTACGGCAACTGGTTCGGCGGGTTCTACCGGGACCCCAAGAACCAGTTCGCGCAGTTCGCCATGGACGTGCCCACCTTCCTCGATCTCTTCCCGGAGACGGAGATTCCGCCCGATCAGGCTCAGGCGTTCCGCTCGGAGCGGACCGCATGCGTGATCGGCGCGGCGCTCGCCAGGAAGTACGGGTGGAAGATCGGGGACCAGGTTCCCATCATCGGAACGATCTTCCCCGGCGAGTGGCGCTTCAACGTGCGCGGGATCTACACGGGGAAGACCCGGGACGTGGACGAGAACACGCTCTTCTTCCACTGGGATTTCCTGAACGAGTCCGTTCCGGAGGGGCGGCGGAACTACGTGGGCATCTACTGGCTCAGGATCGCCTCCCCCGACGTGGCCGCGCAGGTGAGCCGGCGCGTGGACGCGATATTCGAGAACAGTCCCCAGCCGACCAAGACCGAGACCGAGAAGGCGTTCCAGGCCGGATTCATCTCCATGATCGGCAACGTGCAGCTCCTGCTCACGATCATCGGCTCGGCGATCGTCTTCGCGATCATGCTGGTCACCATCAACACGATGATGATGGCGGCGCGCGAGCGGACCACCGAGATCGCCGTGCTGAAGACGCTCGGATTCTCGGATGGGCTCATCCTCCGCCTGGTGGCGGGCGAGGCGCTGGTGGTCTCGCTCCTGGGTGGAATCCTGGGTTGCGGGCTGGCGGCGCTGGTCTTCCACGAGGTGGATTTCACCGGCGGAGGATTCTTCCCGAACTTCCGGGTCCTTCCCCAGACGGTACTGACCGGGCTCGTGCTCGCGGGCGTGATGGGAATCCTGAGCGGCATGGCCCCCGCGATCTCGGCGGCGCGCCTCAAGATCGCGTCGGCGCTCCGGAAGGTGGCCTGAGGAGCCCATGCGCATCCCGCTCGCCTACAACCTGAGAAACCTCGCGGCGCGCAAGGTGAGCACCGCCTTGACCGCGATCGGCATCGGCCTCGTCTCGTGGGTGTTCATCTTCACGCTCGCCCTCGCCGGCGGATTCCAGTCGGCGCTCCAGTCCACCGGCTCCCCCTCCAACGCGATCGTGGTCCGGAACGGCTCGACCGCGGAGCTGACGAGCATCATCGCGCGCGACGCGGCCGCGGGGATCGAGAGCCAGCCCGAGATCGCGCGCGCGCCCGACGGGACGGCCCTCGCGACGCACGAGCTGGTCGTGCTCTGGAACCTCGAGCGGAAGAACGGGACGACCGCCAACGTGGTGGTCCGCGGCGTCACCGCGAAATCGCTCGCTCTTCGCCCCAAGGTCCATCTCATCGAGGGCCGCATGTTCCGTCCGGGCCTGGAGGAGGTCGTGGTCGGGGAGCTGGCGAACGCGCGGATCGCGCATTGCGCGGTGGGGGACCGGATCAAGCTGGCGGGCCGCCAGTGGCCGATCGTGGGCGTCTTCGACGCCGGCGGGACATCCTTCGACTCGGAGATCTGGGGCGACGTGGAGCTCTTCATGCCGGTCTTCAACCGGCCCGTCTACCAGAGCCTCACATTCCGTCTCGACGAGCCCTCGCATTTCGGGGCCATCCAGAAACGTCTGGAGGCCGATCCGCGTATGAGCGTCCAGGTGAAGCACGAGGACGAGTTCTACGCGGCGCAGTCCGGGACGCTCGCCGCGCTGCTTCGCGGTCTTGGGCTCTTCGTGACCCTGATCATGGCGCTCGGGGCGATCTTCGGCGCGCTGAACACGATGTACGCCGCGGTCGGCTCCCGCACGAAGGAGATCGGCACCCTTCTGGCCCTGGGATTCTCCCGAGGCGCGATCCTCACCTCGTTCCTGATCGAGTCGGTGCTGCTCGCGATGCTCGGGGGAGTGCTCGGGTGCCTCCTGGCGCTCCCGGTGAACGGAATGACGACGAGCACGATGAATTTCGCCTCCTTCAGCGAGATCGCCTTCCGGTTCCAGGTCACGCCGCTCATGCTTCTCTACGGCCTCCTCTTCGCCGCGGTGATGGGCGCGCTCGGGGGATTCTTCCCCTCGAGGAACGCCGCCCGCCGCGTCATCGTCGAAGCGCTCCGCCAGGTCTGATCGCTTCCCCGTGCGTCCCCCCGCGGGCGCGCCGCGGCCCCGCGCGTTGACCCTGCCCAGGGCGTGTGATAGCGTCGGCGTCCCATGACCAAGCAGAAGATCAGGATCGGCGTCCGCGACAATCGCCTGGGTCGCATCCTCGGAGAGCAGGTTGTCGACCTCCTGCGCCCGCACGTGGGGCCGGCCGAGCTCTCGCTCGTCCCGGTCCGGGATCTCTCCGGCCGCGGGCACGCGGTCCGCTGGCCGGGTCATGCCCTGGAGCTGGCGCTCGCCGAGGGGGAGGCCGACATCGCCGTGCAGAACATGAAGGACATCTCGCCGGATACGCCGGGCGCGATCATCCTTGCCGCGGTGACCGCGCGGTTCACCCCCTACGACGTGCTGATCGCGCGCGACGGCATCATCGTGGACGAGCTTCCGGAGGGATCAGCGATCAGCGCGCACACGCCGCTCCGTCGCGCGCAGCTCCTCCACTATCGCGATGATCTCTCCATCATGGATTTCTCCGGGAGTCTCGAGGAACGCATGCGCAAGCTCGAGATGGGAGAGGTGGACGGTCTCGTGGTCTCGGCTTCGGCGGTGGAGCACCTGGGATACCAGGACCGGGTCACGGAGGTGTTCACGACCGAGGTGGTCGTGCCCGCGCCGGGGCAGGGCGCGCTCGGCATCCAGATCGCGAAGACCTCGAAGGATCTGCTCAAGCTGGTGAAGCACCTGGAGGACCCGGTCGCGCGCGTGGAGATCGAGGCCGAGCGCGCCTTCCAGCGCGAAGTCACTTCGGATCCCACGGTTCCCGTCGGCGCGCTCGCCAAGCTCGACGGCACGCGCCTTTGCCTCGAAGGTGTGGTCGCCGATCGCGATGGCGTTAAGATCTACCGTGACGAGGAAGTGGGGAAGACGGGCGACGAGGAGCAGGTCGGAGTGCGGCTTGCGCGCCGTCTCCTCCTCGATGGGGCCCGCGCGCTGCTCTCCGCGGCCGAAAGCTCCCACTAGACGGCCATGCTCGACATCAAACGAATCCGCACCGAGACCGATCGCGTGCGGGAAGCGATCGCGTTCAAGAAAACGCAGGCGGACCTGGACCGCTACCTGGCCCTCGACGACGAGCGGCGGCTGGTCCTGGTCGAAGCCGAGGCTCTGAAGCACGAGCGGAACGAAGTCTCCGAGGAGATCGGCCGCCTGAAGAAGGCGGGGAAGAACGCGGACGACAAGGTCCTGGCCATGAAGCAGGTCGGCGAGAAGATCAAGACGCTCGACGCGCGCACCGCCGATCTCGAAGCCGATCTCGAGAAGATCTTAGCCTGGATCCCCAACCTGCCCCACGCGTCGGTCCCGAAGGCCGAGGACGCGGCCGGCAACGTGATCGTGCGCGAAGCCGCGGCAATCCGGAAGTTCGCATTCCAGCCGAAGACGCACTGGGAGCTGGCCGAATCGCTCGGGCTCCTGGATTTCGAGCGCGCGGGGAAGATCGCGGGGGCCGGATTCCTCCTCTTCACCGGCCGGGGCGCCCGCCTCGAGCGCGCGCTCATCCAGTTCATGATCGATCTCGCCGTCCAACGCGGGTACACCGAGGTGTCCCCGCCGCACCTGGTCCGGCGTGAGTGCCTGTTCGGAACCGGGCAGCTTCCCAAGCTGGAAGAGGACATGTACCGGATCCAGGGGGAGGAGCTCTTCCTGAATCCCACCGCGGAAGTCCCGATCACGAACATCTACCGCGAGGAGATCCTGGAAGGAGCAAGGCTTCCCATACGGCACGTCGGCTACTGCGCGAGCTACCGGAAGGAAGCGGGCTCCTACGGACGGGACACGCGCGGGATGATCCGGGTCCACCAGTTCGACAAGGTCGAGCTGGTGAAGCTGGTGCGCCCCGAGACGTCCTACGACGAGCACGAATCGCTCCTCGCGGACGCGGTGGCGGTGCTGGACCAGCTCGAGCTGCCGCACCGCGTGGCCCTGCTCGCGGCCGGCGATCTGAGCTTCGCCGGCGCCAAGTGCTACGATCTGGAAACCTGGGCTCCCGGAGAGGGACGCTGGCTCGAGGTCTCCTCCTGCACCAACTTCGAGGACTTCCAGGCGCGGCGCGCGGGAATCCGGTTCAAGCCTTCGCCGGGTGCCAAGGTGGACTACGTGCACACGCTGAACGCGTCGGGGCTGGCGCTTCCGCGGACGTTCGCCACGCTCCTCGAGTACCACCAGACGGAGCGCGGATCGGTGCGTCTCCCCGATGCGCTCCTTCCCTACTGGGACGGCGACCGGGAGATCGGGCCCGTCGAAGGGTAGGCCATGCCCAGAACCCGCACCGTTCAGACCCGGACGGTCCGGTCGCTTTCCTACAAGATGTACCTCTTCCTCGCGATCGTCCTGCTCATGGCGGCGCTCGTGATCCACTCCGACTACCTGATCTCCCGCCTCAACAACGAGACGCAGAGCCTGTGCCGCGTGCTCGCGCGGTTCTTCGCGGTCTCCACGATCCAGGCCGCCGAGGATCCGACGCTGAGCCCGATCTTCCGCGAGGTGGTGGGCAACATCAATTTCCCGATCATCCTCACCGACACGGCCGGAATTCCGCGAGCCTGGAAGCTGATCGGAGTTCCCCCGTCGGCCGTGGCGGACACCGTGCTCCAGCGCGCCGCGGAGACCGGGGTGATCCCTCCGCTGGTGAAGGGGATCCAGGAGCGGGCGGCGGAGCTGGACGCGCGGCATCCGCCCATTCCCGTGCAGCGCCTCGGGAATCCCGGAGTGCTCGGATACGTTCACTACGGAGAGCCGCCGCTCGTCCGGCAGCTGCGCTGGGTGCCCTACGTCGAGTTCTTGGTCATCCTGGCGCTCCTCGTCTTCGGATTCTCCGGATTTCGGGCGATCATGACCGGCGAGCAGCGCTCGATCTGGGCCGCGCTCGCCAAGGAGACGGCGCACCAGCTCGGGACGCCGCTCTCCTCGCTGCTCGGCTGGTCGGCGCATCTGCACGAGGCGGCCGCGAGAGGCGATACGGCTCCGGAGCGGATCGAGGCCATCGTCGCCGAGATGGATCTCGATCTCGATCGCCTCAACAAGATCGCCTCGCGGTTCGGCCACGTGGGCTCCATCCCCGCGCTCCAGGAAGGGGACCTAACCGCGATGATCGCGGGGGTCGTGAGCTACTTCCGCGCGCGCCTGCCGCATCTCGGGAGCGAGGTCACGATCGCGGAGCGCTACGAGGCCGTCCCGCGAGTCGCCTTCCATCAGGAGCTGATGGAGTGGGTCGTCGAGAACCTGATCCGGAACGCCATCGACGCCAGCGACAAGCAGCGGGGAACCATCGAGGTCGCCCTGATCTGGCGGCACGAGCGCCGGGAGGTCGAGCTCCTCGTGAAGGACAACGGCCGCGGGATGAGCGCCGCGGAGCGCCGGCGCGCGTTCGCGCCGGGATACACCACGAAACGCCGCGGCTGGGGGCTGGGTCTCGCGCTTGCGAGGCGCGTGGTGCGCGAGTATCATCGCGGCAGAATCTCCATCGTGGAATCCGCGCCAGGAAAGGGAACCACCGTCTCCGTGGCGCTGCCCGTCGCGCCGTCCCCGACCCAAGGCTCCGCGTAGCCAGAGCCCAACCCATGGCCTCCCAAGACCGAAAGATTCTCTGGGCCGACGACGAGATCGACCTCCTGAAGCCCCACATCCTGCTTCTGGAATCCAAGGGCTATCGGGTCACCTCGGTCACCAATGGCACCGACGCGATCGCGTGCGCGGCGCGCGAGAAGTTCGACGTGGTCCTGCTCGATGAATCGATGCCGGGGCTCAGCGGGCTGGCCACGCTGGAAGCGATCAAGGGACACGACCCGCTGGTGCCGGTGGTGCTGGTCACGAAGAACGAGGCGGAGTCGCTCATGGACGAGGCGATCGGGAAGCGGATCGACGATTACCTCATCAAACCGGTGCGGCCCACGCAGATCTTCCTGGCGCTGAAGCGGCTCCTCGAATCGGACCGGCTGCAAGAGGGCCAGCGCGCGCGCGATTACGTGGCCGAGCTGGCCAAGCTGCGCGCGGAGTCCACGGGCGGGCTCGACTGGCGCGGCTGGGTGGACCTGTATGCGCGGAGCGCGCAATGGGACATCGAGCTGGACCGCGCGGGGGACGAGGGGCTGGAGCAGGCGCACCAGGATCAGCGGCGCGAGCTGAACGTCGAATTCGGGCAATACGTGGAGGCGAACTACGCCTCGTGGGTCGCGGGCGGTCCTGCCGGCTTCGCGCCGCCGCTCTCCGTGGACGTCGTGGAGCGGTGGGTGGCTCCGCTCCTCCGCGAGAAGCGCCGCGTCTACTTCATCCTCGTGGACTGCATGCGGCTCGATCAGTGGCTCACCATCGAGCCGCTCCTCCGCGAGCTGTTCCTCGTCACGGTGGACCACCACGTTTCGATCCTGCCCACGGCGACACCCTATTCCCGGAACGCGATCTTCGCCGGGCTCTATCCGGACTCGATCCAGCGCCTGCATCCCGAGTACTGGCACGAGGGGGCGGGGGACGAGCGGAGCAAGAACCGGTTCGAGCGTCAGCTCCTCGATCTCAATCTGAAGCGGCTCGGGATCGAGCTCAACACTTCCACCAAGTACATCAAGATCTACAATGCCGACGAGGCGAACAACGTCCGGAGGAACGTCGTCACGTTCCAGAACATCCCGCTGGTGGCGCTGGTGTTCAACTTCCTGGACATGCTCACGCACGGCCGCTCCGAGTCGGACCTCCTGCGCGAGCTGGCGCCCGACGAATCGGCGTTCCGGTCGGTCATGCGCTCCTGGTTCCTCCACTCATCGCTCTTCGACGCCCTGAAGTGGATGTCGAAGCAGGACTGCACCGTCATCCTCACCACCGACCACGGCGCGATCCTGAGCCGGCGCTCGGCGCTGGTGCACGGAAACCGGGAAACATCCACCAATCTCCGGTTCAAGTTCGGGACGAATCTCGGATGCGATCCGAAGCACGCCGTCCAGGTGAAGGACCCCGCCCGGTTCCGCCTGCCGGCCGACGCGAGCAACAAGAACTACATCATCGCGAAGGAAGACTTCTATTTCGTATACCCCACGAACTTTCACGAGTACGAGAACAAGTACCGCGGGAGCTTCCAGCACGGGGGAATCTCGCTCGAGGAGATGATCCTGTCCACTGCCACCCTCACCCCGCGAGGGTGACCGCATGGACCCGACGCGGCACTCGCTCCTGCGCGGAGCGGGAGAAACGCGCTCCCTGGGACGGCGCCTCGGGCGTCACCTGATTCCCGGCGACTGGGTCGCGCTGCGCGGCGATCTGGGCGCAGGCAAGACGACCCTCGTGTCCGGGATCGTCGAAGGAATCCACCCGGGGATGAGGAGCCGCAGCCCCACCTACGTGCGGGTGGAGGTCTACGGGCAGTCTCCCCCGATCGTCCATGCGGACCTGTACCGGCTCGAGAGGCCGGAGGAATGGGACACGCTGGGGATCGAGGACCTGGCGGGTCTCGGGGCGATCGTCGTCGTGGAGTGGGCCGACAGGGCTCCCGGCCGGCTTCCGGAGATCAGGCTGGACCTCACGCTCCGCTACGCGGGTCCCGAGGCGCGCGAGGTCCGGATCGAGGCGCGGGGCGAACGCTGGAGAGGCCTTGTCGATCAAGGCGTGCTCGATCCGGCGTGATTCCGGCGCGCTTCGTCCTCGGGATCGACACGGCAGGCCGATTCGGCTCGATCGCGCTGGCCGAAAACGGATCCGCGTTCGCATGGGAAACGCTTCCTCCGGGCGAGCACTCGAGCGGGATCTCGCGAGCGGGCGAGCGGCTCCTCCGGGCCAGGGGCCTTGCGTGGAGCGACCTCGCGGGGGTCGCGGTCTCGATCGGGCCGGGCTCGTTCACCGGGCTGAGGATCGGGCTCGCCTGGGCGAAGGGCGTCTGCTTCGGATCGCGCGCGAAGCTGGCGCTGGTCACGGCGCACGAAGCGAACGCGTATCGTCACCGCCGGGAGAGGGGCCTGGTTGCCACGGTGCTCCAAGGCGAGCGCGGCGAGGCGCAATGCGCGCTCTGGTCGGGAGGGGAAGGGATCGCGCTCCTCTGGGGTCCGGAATCCGTGCCGGAGCGGGAACTGGCGGAGAGGCTGGGGACCGTCGCGCGCGAGCATGCATGCTCCCGCCCCGAGAGCCCGGGGTCCGCGGCCGCCGGGCCGGACCTGAGCCCCGCGGTGCGCGCCGCGCTCGCGGCAGCCGGGCTCACGGTGCTCGAGGAGAGCGGAGGCGAGCCGGCCACCTCCTCGGGCGCGACAGCCTCGTTGCCGACCGCTGCCGCGGTCGCGGAGCTGGGGGACCAGAAGCTCCTCGCCGGGGAAGCGGCCGATCTGATGAGCTCCGCCCCCGCCTATGGGCGCGCGCCGAACGCGCGCAAGCCGTCACCATGACCGAGCACTCTACCCTCCGCATCGTGCCGCTCGATCGGGGACACCTGGATCAGATCGTCTCGATCGAGCGCGCGTCCTTCACCGATCCCTGGACCCGCGGGATGTTCGAATCGGAGCTCGACGTCGAGGCCCGGGGGTATGCGCGGGGGGCGATGCGGGGGAACAACCTCGTCGGATACATCTTCGCGGTCGTCATTCCGGACGAAGCCCACATCGGGAATCTCGCCGTGGTTCCGGCCGCGCGGCGCCACGGGGTCGCGCAGGAGCTTCTGGACATGCTGGTCGAGGACGCGTCCCGGGCGGGGGTCAGGCGGGTGACGCTGGAGGTCCGGGCGGCCAATCACATGGCGCGTAAGTTCTATTACAAGAATAACTTCATTGATATCGCGATCCGAAAGAACTACTACCGGAGCCCGGTGGAGGATGCTATCGTCATGTATCGTGTCCTCCCGGAGGATCCGAGCGTATGAGCTGGCTCAAGAAGTCAAAGGAAGGGCTCAAGACGCCGCAGCGGAAACGGGAGCTGCCGGACGGACTCTGGACGAAATGCGAGGAATGCGGCGAGATCCTGTATCACAAGGAGCTCGAGCGGAACCTCTGGACCTGCACCAAGTGCTCCTACCATTTCCGTATCTCCGCCCGGACCTATCTCAAGATCCTGCTGGATGAAGGCTCCTTCG
>JAYUAE010000064.1:0-2142 GCA_043741515.1 Candidatus Eiseniibacteriota bacterium
AATGCCGCCGTGTCCCAGATCCATCAGGAAGTCGTCTTCGACGCGCCGCCCGGGCAGGTCTACCGCGCGCTCCTCGATTCCCGCGAGTTCGCGAAGATCACGGGCGCCGCAGCCGAGATCGACGCCGAGGAGGGTGGGAAATTCTCCTGCTTCGGCGGCTACATCACGGGCCGCCACATCGAGCTGATCCCGGGCAAGCGGATCGTTCAGGCATGGCGAACCAAGGGTTGGCCCGAGGCCCTCTATTCCATCGTGCGGTTCGAGCTTCACGCGGATGGGCTGAAGGCGAAGCTCGTGTTCGATCAGAACGGCGCGCCCGAAGATGACGTGCCCCACCTCGACAAGGGCTGGGGCAAGCAATACTGGGAGCCGCTCAAGAAACATCTCGGCGGCTGAGGCTCTCCCTGGGACCGTGAGGTGATGCGTTTCCATGCGGCCCTCGAGGCGTTCGATGTCACGATGCTGCGCCGGCTCGCGGGCTACGCCCTCTCGAAGATTCCGCTGAAGATGTCGG
Organism: Candidatus Eiseniibacteriota bacterium; assembly: GCA_043741515.1. Lineage (GTDB taxonomy): Bacteria > Eisenbacteria > RBG-16-71-46 > SZUA-252 > SZUA-252 > WS-7. The sequence goes on from JAYUAE010000064.1 coordinate 515, forward strand.
TCCAGGCGTGCAGGATCATTCCCGGCTTCAAGCTCCTCCTCCAGAGCGCCACCGCTCCGAAGAGCGCGCCGAAGATCGTGATCGCGATCACGTTCCTGACCCCCTGGTATCCGTGCGACACGCCGAAGATCACGGCCTGGATGAGCACCGCGAGCCACGCGCTTCCCGTGATCGCTTCGAACTGCTGCTGGAGATAGCCCCGGAAGATCGCCTCCTCGCAGAAACCAGCCGTGAGCGAGAGCAAGACCCAGACCGCGATCTCGAGCGGGCTCCGCGGCAGGAGCGCGCTGATGGTCTTTGCGGAATCGCTCCCGAGGTGGCTCACGACGAACGCTTCGGCGACGTTCCATGCGGCCCAGACGCAGAGGGCGAGCGCAACGTCGCGCGCAACGTCTCTCCAGCTCGACCATCGCCGGCCCAGGAGATCGCGGAGCCGCGTCCCCGTGCGCGCGAGGCCGCCGGCCACGACGAACCGAAGCAGCGCCCATTCCGCCACGATGAGCGACAGATAGAGCGGCACCGTCGAGCCATGCCGCGCGGCGAGGTCCGGCCCGGGCTTGGCGCGGCTCTGCCCGAGGGCGCCGTACGCGGCCAGTCCGAGCAGGATCGCGATGAGAACGAACGTGTGCCAGAGCGGCGCGATCAGCCGGCGGGCGGACCCGGGGGCCTGGGAAGCGGAGGCTTCGTTCATTGTGGCGCCTTTCGTTTGGCTTGGCCCGCGAGCGATTCCAGCGCGCGGCGTGTTTCGCGACACCATCGGATCACGCTCCGGGACCTGTGCTCCCCGTAGCTCAGCGTGATGAGCCAGAACGGCAGGCTGGGGTGATCGCGCTGCTCCTTCTCGAGCTGGCTTCGGATCCGCGCGAATTCCTGTAACGCGCCCCGCTCCTCCGCGTGGAGCCGGTCGATCCATTCGATCTCGTGTCCCGCCGCGTCCCGCCGGCCGAAGAACAGCTTCAGCAGGAGTTCGTTCCGGACGGCAGCGTCGCGCGGAGGCTCGGCGCGCCAGACCGTGAGCGCCTCCCGCCCGCGCTCCGTGATCTCGTGGACGCGGCGCTCCCGGTTCCCTCCGCGCGAGCCGGGACGGAGCCGGATCCACCCCTTCGTCCTGAGCTCCCTGAGCGCGGGGTAGATCTGGCCGTAGCTCTCGCTCCAGAAGTAGCCGATGCTCGAGGCCGCCTCCTTCCGGATGTCGTAGCCGGACATGGGGGCAAGGCTCAGAAGGCCGAGAATGGCGTACGGTGTGGAGCGAATGCGCGGATCCATATAGCTACAGGATATATATCTTAAAGATATAAATCAAGCTCGAACCCCTTCTCTGCCGGGGGACCGCTCCACCGTCCCTCCGGCCCACTTCCGGCTAACCATCAGGTCCCAACCCGCCGATAACCCTACGAGTGGAGGGGCTGTCCCGAGTGACGGTCCCGCAAACCGTTCGGGGGGGAATCCGATACCATGAATCTCAACGTGGCCGTCATCATGCCGCCCGGCCGGGAACGCGATTCCTTGGCCGGGCACCTGACCGGCCGGGACTGCGTGGTCCGGGTCGTCGACAACGTGACCCAGTGCCTCGCCCGCTCGGGCAACGATTCCTGCGAGATCGCGCTCGTGGACTTCGGTCCGGGCAC
>JAYUAE010000065.1:0-5183 GCA_043741515.1 Candidatus Eiseniibacteriota bacterium
CAAGCACAAGGAACCGCCGGCCGGCTACACCCTCACGTCCGGCATGCGCGAGGACTTCATGCAGCTCCTGCGCGAGGAGAAGGTCGAGTTCAACGCGGACTCGCTCGCCGGCGCGCGCAAATGGGTGGACAGCGGCCTGCGACGCGAGCTGGGCCGCCGCTATGGCGGCGAGGAGGAGGCCTACCGGATCGCGCTCGAGGACGACGAGCAGGTGAAGTCGGCCGCGGCGCTCTTCGACAAGGCCCCGACCCTCCCGAAGCTCCTGGCGCTCGCCTCGGAGATGAGCAAGAACAAGCCGCAAACGTCCCTGAGCGCTCCCAAGTCGGTTCGCTAGCGGTGATGCGCGCCGGCCCGGTCGAGCTGCCGGGCAATGTTCTCCTTTCGCCGCTCTGCGGCGTGACGGATTCGCCGTTCCGCCGCCTTGCGCGGCGGCACGGTGCCGCCATGGTCTTCTGCGAGATGACCTCTTCGGACGGCCTGGTGCGGAAGAATCCGAAGACCTTCGAGCTCCTGGAATACCGTCCCGAGGAGCGGCCCATCGGCGCCCAGCTCTGCGGCTCCGATCCCGAGGTGATGGCCGAGGCGGCCCGCATATGCGAGGGGCTGGGCTTCGACACCCTCGACCTGAACTACGGATGTCCGGTGCGCAAGGTCATCGCCCGCGAGGCGGGTGCCGCCATGCTGACCGACATGGAACGGCTCGAGCGGGTCACGACGGCGGTCGTGAACGCGGTGTCGCTCCCCGTCACCGCGAAGATCCGCATGGGCTGGGACCAGAACTCGACCAACGCGCCGGAAGTCGCGAAGGCGCTCGAGCGCTCCGGGGTGAAGTGGGTCACGGTCCACGCGCGCGCCCGCTCCGAGAAGTTCACCGGCGCGGCCCACTGGGAAGTGATCGCCGAGGTGAAGCGGAGCACCAGGCTCCCCGTGATCGGGAACGGCGACGTCAAGACTCCCGAGGACGCGCTTCGCATGATCCAGGAGACCGGATGCGACGGCGTGATGGTGGGCCGGGGCTCCTTCGGAAACCCCTGGCTCTTCGAGCGCGCGCACCGGCTCCTGCGAGGCGAGGATCCCGGTCCGCCGCCCACGCCGCGCGAGCGGATCACCACCGCGATCGCCCATCTGCACGACTTGGCCGCCAAGAAAGGGGACTACGCCGCCGTCCTCATGCGCAAGCACGTCGCCTGGTACGTCCGCGGGCTCTACGACAATTCCACCCTCTGCCGCGAGGTGAACCACAGCGCGACCCCGGCCGACGTGGAGTCGCTCCTTCTGCGCTATCTGGATAAACTCGAGAGCGCTCCCGAGCCCTACGTCCCCGAGTCCGGCGGCTCCGAGGAGCCCGGATGCACGGCCCCGGGCGTGGAGGCTCATGGATCCTGCGCGGCTCCGTAAGCTCCTGACGGGCGTACGCCGCGGGCGCGTTTCCACACGGGAAGCGCTCGAGGCCATCGCCCATCTTCCGTTCGAATCGATCGGCTCGGCCACCGTGGATCATCACCGCGGTCTCCGCCAGGCGCTCCCCGAGGTCATCTACTGCCAGGGCAAGACCAAGGCCCAGTGCGTCGCGATCGCGCGCGCCATCTTCGCCAAGAGCGGCCGTCTGCTCGCCACGCGGGCGAGCGCCGAGCAGGCTCAGGCGCTGCGCGAGGCGTTCGGCGCGGACGCGACCTGGAACGAGCCCGCGCGGACCGTCGTCGTGAGGCGCGCGGCCCGGGAGAGGGTGGCCCGGAAGCCCGGGCGCGTCCTCGTCGTGAGCGCCGGTACCTCGGACCTCGCGGTCGCCGAGGAGGCCGCCGTGACGCTCGAATTCATGGGCGTGCCCGTGGGGCGGGTGTACGATGCGGGCGTGGCCGGGATCCATCGGATCCTCCGCCACGTGCCCGCGCTCAGGAAGGCCTCGGCGGTGGTCGTCGTGGCCGGGATGGAAGGCGCGCTCGCGAGCGTGGTCGGCGGCGTCACCGGCCGGCCCGTCATCGCCGTGCCGACGAGCGTCGGCTATGGCGCCTCTTTTGGGGGGCTGGCGGCGCTCCTCGCGATGCTCAACTCCTGCGCCGCGGGGGTCACCGTGGTGAACATCGACAACGGGTTCGGCGCGGGTTACGCCGCGGGCGTGATCGCGCTCCAGTCCCGATCGGGGAGATCGTCGTGAGCATCGTCTATTTCGACCTGGTCGGCGGCGCGAGCGGCGACATGATTCTGGGCTCGCTCGTGGCGCTCGGCGCGCCGCTGCCCGAGATCGAGCGCCGACTTCGCGCGCTCCCGCTCGAGGGGATCTCGCTCGGACAGTCCACCGTGCAGCGCCACGGCTTCGATGCGCTGCAGCTTCACGTCCGCACCGAGGAGACGAAAGCCCACCGCCACTTCACCGAGATCCGCCGCATGCTGGAAGGGGGGCGTCTTCCTCCGCGCGTCCTCCGCCGCGCGCTCGGCGCCTTCGAGCTTCTGGGGCGCTGCGAGGCCGAGGTGCACGGCACCACCCTCGAGAAGGTCCACTTCCACGAGGTGGGCGCGCTCGATGCCATCGTGGACATCGTGGGCACCGCGTGGGCGCTCGAGATCCTGGACGTGGACCGCTGCCATGCGTCCGTCATCCCTCACGGACGCGGATTCGTGAAGGCGGCTCACGGCACGCTGCCCATTCCCGCGCCAGCGACCGTGCGGATACTCGAGGGCGTCCCGGTCCGCATGACCGAGATCGAGGCCGAGTTGACGACCCCGACGGGGGCGGCGCTTCTGCGCACCCTTTGCGACACGATCGGCGAGCCGGTCGGGCTGAGAACGCTCCGGACCGGGGTGGCGACCGGGACGCGCGATCTGGCCGAGCGGCCGAACATCGTGCGGGCGATCCTGGGCGAGCCGCTCGCGGCGCAGGATGCCGGAGGCCACGATGCCGGGGCGGTCGAGGTATTCGAGACGACGATCGACGACATGAACCCGCAGCTCTACGGCCATCTCGCCGAGAGCCTCTTCCAGAGCGGCGCGCGCGAGGTGTACCTGACTCCGGTGCAGATGAAGAAAGGGCGTCCCGGCGTCCTGGTCACGGCGATCTGCGACCCATCGCGCGCCCACGCGGTGCTCGAGCGGCTCTTCGCCGAATCCACGACGATCGGGGTGCGGGTGCGTCACGAGGGGCGCGTGGAGCTCAAGCGCTCCGTGGCCGAGGTCAAGACGCCCCTGGGCACGATCCGCGTCAAGACCGCCGTGCTGCCCTCCGGCGAGGAGCGGCGCGTCCCGGAGTACGACGACCTGAAGCGAATCGCGCAGGAATCCGGGCGCCCGCTGGTAGAGGTCATGGACGAGGTCCGCTCCTTCCTCCACGAGAGCGCGCGGACCACGGTGTGATCTGATCCGCCTGGAAGGCGTTTCCTGCGCGGTTCCTCCTCCGCCCGGAGGAGGCGATGGAAGGACCCTCCTGGGCCCGGTCGATTTTTCCGTGGCGGCCGGCTCGAGCCATCTTCTCCTGGGCCCCAACGGCTCCGGAAAGACCACCCTCATCCGCATCCTCGCGGGACTTCTGGAGCCCACGACGGGGAGCTATTTTCTCTCCGGGAACGAAGTGCGCGCGGGAAGCGAAGGCCGCTCGCTCTGGCCCAATGTGGCCGCGCTCTTCGAGGAGCCGGATCCCCAGTTCCTCGCCGACATCGTTGAGGCCGAGGTCGCGTTCGGTCTGGAGTCGCTGGGCATCCCGGCGCGCGAGGTGCGCGATCGCACGGCCTCGGCGCTCGAGGAGTTCGGGCTCGCATCGTTCGCAGCGCGGACCCCGCAGAGCCTGAGCGCCGGCGAGAAGGCCAGGACGCTTCTTGCGGCCGCGCTCGCCGGGCGGCCCGCGTGTCTCCTGCTCGATCAGTCGCTCGCGCACCTGGACCCGGGCTCGCGACGTACGCTTGAGGCAAGGCTCGTGCGCGACGCGATCGCCGCCGGCCGGGCGGTGGTGCGCACGCATCAGGAATCCGATCCTCCGTTCCCGGGAGAGGCGCTCCACGTGATCGAGTCCGGCGCCCTCCGCTCGCTCTCCCAGCTCACGCCGCGCGCGGTGATCGAAGGCTCGCGCGTGCCGTATCCCCTGGCCCTTCGGGCCTCGGCGCTTCTCGCGTCACTGGGGCGCTGGCCGGGGCCGCTCACGGCCGCCGTCGAGCAGATGGAGCGCGCGCTGACCCCGGCCGACGCGGCCGACGCGGGCGCGACCCTCGGGGGCGAAGGTACGCCGCCGCCGCCGCGCTCCCGGGGGCCGACGGCGCTCGCGATGAACGGCGTCGCGTGGTCGCCTCCGGGAGCGCGCGCTCCCGCGATCCTGCGCCGCGTGGATCTCGAGGTCGGGAAGGGGGAGATTGTCGCGGTCATCGGCCGGAGCGGGACCGGCAAGAGCACCCTCCTCAAGCTCGCGGCCGGGCTCCTCGAGCCGACCGAGGGGACGATCCATCGCGAAAAGCCGGCAGCACCCAGGGTCCGCCCCGTCGCGCTCGCCATGGAATATCCGGAGCGGCAGCTCTTCGGCCGGACCGTGCTCGAGGACGTGGCGGCGCTCCTCTGGGTCGAGGGAATCCCCGCCGAGGAGAGAGAGCGGAGCGCTCGGCGCGCGATGACGGAAGTGGGGCTGGACCCGGAGCGGTTCGCTTCGCGATTTCCGGTAACCCTGAGCGAGGGGGAAAAGCGCCGCGCGGCCCTGGCGGGCGTCCTGGCAGAGCCGCCGCACCTCCTTCTTCTCGATGAGCCTACTGCCGGTCTCGACCCCGAGGGCAGACGCGCTCTGGCCCGGGTCATCCGGGAGCTCGGGCGGCGGGAGCGGACCGTGCTTCTGGCGAGCCACGATCACGCCTTCGTGGCCGCGGTTGCGGACCGCGTGGTCCTCCTTGGGCGGGAGTCGGGGGGCCCGGGCGGCGTCCTCGCGCAGGGCAGGCCCGGGGAGGCGCTGCGGGACGAGCCCTTGATGGCGCGGGCAGGGCTCCCGGTGCCGGACTTCGTGCGCCTCGAGCGCGCCCTGCGGTCCGCGGGCCTGATACCGCAAACCCCCGTGAGCGACGAGGAAACCCTGCTCCAGTGCCTGGCCCGAGGCGCCGTCTCGGTGGGATGACCTCCCTGTAGCCCCCCTTCCCCTCCCGACGTCAAGAACCGCCCCCGGTGCGCCGATCTACAACGATGCGGGATCACCGCGCGTTGTCGTTCCGGACGGAGGGCAC
>JAYUAE010000066.1:0-5183 GCA_043741515.1 Candidatus Eiseniibacteriota bacterium
CTTCGACAAGCGCGACAAGATCGACGAGCGGCGCGCCCGCAAGGAGATCCGCGGCATCATGCGCGGGGAGCGGCCGGAATGACCCGCGCCCGCAGCGGCGTCCTTGCCGCGGCGCTCCTCGCGACGGCAATCTCCGCGGCCCTGGCCGAGCAGGGCGTAGCGCCCATCGGCGTGCTCTACCCGCATCCGCAGCCTGCGGAGCAGATCCGGCCCATTCTTCTCGACGGCGCCCGCTACGTCTCCACGAACGACCTCGCGCGGATCTTCCGCGCCACCAAGTACTGGCGCCCGGAGCTGCGCAAGCTCTCGCTCCGCCTGGGGGACCACACGATCCGCTTCACCGTGGACGCGCCGGTGGTGCTGGTGGACGAGGCGGCGCACAATCTCGTCCAGCCGCCGCGGCTCGTGCAGGGAGTCGTCTACGTTCCCGAGCCCGTGCTGGGCAGCCTGGTGGACTGGGGTCTGGTCACGAACGCTTCCTGGGATGGGACCTCGCGCGCGATCCGCTTCCGCTCGCCGGTCCACACCGTGCGACAGGCGCAGCTCTGGGTGCGCGGACGGGTGACCGAGGTTTCGGCGACCCTCGTGAAGACGCTCTCGCCGCGCCTCATCTACGCGACTCCGAATGAGCTCAGGTTCCTCTTCGAGGGCGGCACGCTCGACTCCGCGCGGGTCTTCTCGGGCGGCGCGGTCGCGCGCGGCACGATCCAGGAGACGGCCGACGGCGTGGAGATCCGCCTCGTGCTCATCCCTGGGGCCCAGGGATACTCGATGTCGGTGAGCTCGAATCGGCTGAGGCTCGCAGTCACCGACGACGCCGACCTGGTCCAGCAGGGGATCTTCTCCAAGCTCGAGCCGGTAGCGCTCGGAGGAGCCGACGGCAAGCTGCGCACGATCGTCCTCGATCCCGGCCACGGAGGGAAAGACCTCGGCGCGGCGCTGCCCGGCGGCGGAGCGGAGAAGGATGCCACACTGGACTTCGCGCGCGTCCTTCGCGCCGAGCTGGTGGAGCGTCTCGGGGCGCGCGTGGTCCTGACGCGCGAAAGCGACGCCGACGTGTCGATCCGGCGCCGCGCGGAGATCGCGAACGAATGGGGCGCGGACCTCTTCGTGAGCATCCACCTCGATGGCGAGGGCTCGGTCCACGGCGGCGGAGTCCGCATCTACGCGCTCTCTCCCACGGCCGGGGCCACCGCGTGGTTCCCGCTGGCGCTCGGCGGCGAGGGCGGAGCGGAGATGCATCGGTGGGAATCCGCGCAGACGCAGTCGATCGGATCGAGCATGGCTGTCGGACAGAGCATCGCCGACGCGCTCGCGCGCAGCTATCCCCAGACCAGCGTCACGTTCCGCACGGGGCGTCTGGGCGTGCTCGAGCCCGTTGCGGGAGCGGCGATTTTATTGGAAGTGGCTCCGGCCCCCAGGAGCGGACCCGAGGCGATGAGCCTTCAGGGCTACACGATCCGCGAGATCGCGAAGATCGTGGCGCAATCCATCCAGGGCCTCATGCCGGGACGCCACGCGTGAACGCTCCCGGACGCCGCGTGAGGCTCGCGTGAACCGCCTTCAGCGCCGCTACGCGATCGCGATCGGGGGGAGCATCCTGGTCGTGGCCGGATTTTTCTGGATCGCGCGCGCCCGGACGCACAACGCAGATCTGGCCCCGCGCATCGTCCCGCTCGCGGCGGAGCTGGAGGGCATCAAGGGCGCGTACCTCTACTTCGGAGTCCCGGGCGCGGATACGCTCGTCGCGGAATATCGCGACGTGGTCGTGAAGGACCGCCCCGCCGATCAGGTCCGGGCGATCTACCGGGAGCTCCTCGCGGGGCCCTCGAGGGGCCACGTCGCCTTGTTCCCGGAAGGGACCGAGCTGCTCGAGGCGTACTGGACCGAGAAGGGGACGCTCTACCTCGACTGGAGCAAGGCGCTCACGCAGGGATTCCACGGCGGGAGCGGGCGCGAGCGCTCGCTCATCTCCTCACTCGTGCGCACGGCGGGAGACAACCTGCCGGGCGTGGAGCGCGTCACGATCCTGGTGGAAGGGGAGCCGGTCGAAACCATCGGCGGCCATTTCGACGTGCTCGCGCCCCTGAGCGTCCGGGACTGGCGATGACACGGTCGCGCGCACCCCGGAATATCCTGGGCGTATTCGATTCGGGAATCGGAGGCCTCACGGTCGTGCGTCACCTCCGCCGCCTTCTCCCCGAATGGGACATCGTGTACTTCGGCGATACGGCCCGCGTGCCCTACGGAACCAAGTCGGACGCGACGGTGCGCCGTTTCGCGGGAGAAGCGGCGCGGTTCCTGACCCAGTTCGGGGTCAGCCACCTGGTCGTCGCGTGCAACACGGTCTCGGCGGTGGCGCTCCGCGCCCTGGCGCGCGATTTCCAGGGACTGCCGGTCAACGGCGTCATCCTGCCGGGCGCCGACGCGGCCGTGAAGGCCACGCGCTCCGGCCGGATCGGAGTCATCGGCACGCGGGCGACCATCGCGAGCGGCGCCTACGAGCACGCGATCGCCGCGGCCGCGCGGCACGCGGGCAAGAAGACGCGCGTGTTCGCGTACCCGTGTCCGCTCCTCGTGCCGCTCGCGGAGGAGGGGCTGGCGGGAAGCAGGGCCGCGCGGGAGGTGCTCCGCGACTACCTGGCGCCGCTGCGCGCGCGCGGGATCGACACGCTGATCCTGGGATGCACGCACTATCCTCCCTTCAAGCCCGCGATCCGCTCGATCCTGGGCAAACGCGTGACGCTCATCGATTCCGGCGAGGCCACCGCGCGCCGGCTTGCGCGCGCATTGAAGCTGGGCGCAACGGGCGCCCCGCGCGGCCGCGGCACCCTCCGCTGCTACGTCTCCGACATTCCGCGCCAGTTCGAGGCGATCGGACGCCGCTTTCTGGGCTCGCGGCTCGGGCGCGTCTGGCTGGTGCCGCAGGACGATCTCCCCTGGTTCCAGCGTCCTCCCATCGAGGGTCCCCCATGAAGGCATCACCGAAGCGCGTGGACGGCCGGCGCACGACGGAGCTTCGCCCGCTGTCGATCAAGCGCGGATATCTCAAGAACGCCGAAGGCTCGGCCATGATCGAGATGGGTGGGACGCGCGTTCTCTGCGCGGCGACGGTGGAGGAGCGCGTGCCTCCGTTCCTCCGCAACACGGGGCGCGGCTGGGTGACCGCCGAGTACAGCATGCTCCCTCGCTCCTCCCACGACCGGATCCAGCGCGAGGTGAATCGCGGCCATCCGGGCGGCCGCACGCACGAGATCCAGCGGCTCATCGGACGCTCGCTCCGTGCCGTCACGAACCTCGAGGCGCTGGGGGAGCGGCAGATCCTCATTGACTGCGACGTGATCGAGGCCGACGGAGGCACCCGCACCGCCTCGATCACCGGCGCCTACGTCGCGCTGGTGGACGCGATCCGCTGGCTCGGGAAGAAGACGCCGTTCCGGGATCCGCCGCTGCGCGACTTCGTGGCCGCCGTCTCCGTCGGCATCGTGGACGGCCGGCCCTGCCTCGATCTCTGCTACGCGGAGGATTCCACGGCCCAGGTGGACATGAACCTCGTGCTGACCGGCTCGGGCCGCATCGTGGAGATCCAGGGCACCGCGGAGGGGGAGGCGTTCAGCGAGCGCGAGCTCAACTCGATGATGACGCTAGGGAAATCCGGGATCCGGAAGCTCATCCAGGCCCAGCGTCGCGTGCTTGGATTGAAGCGGCTGCCCAGCGTGTGGACCTGATCGTCCTCGCGACGCGAAACGACGGCAAGGCCCGCGAGCTTGCGATCCTGCTTCACGGCCTCTTCGATCGCGTGGAATCCCTGAGCGCCTATCCCGCCGTTGTCCTTCCCCCCGAAACCGGTTCCACCTACCGCGAGAACGCGGTCGCGAAGGCGCGTGCGGCGCACGCCTCGCTCGGCGTGCCCGCGCTTGGCGACGACTCGGGGCTCGAGGTCGATGCGCTCGGCGGTGCGCCGGGGCTCCATTCGGCCCGGTTCGCCGGTCCCGACGCGACCGCCGCGGCCAACAACGCCAAGCTGCTGCGCGAGCTGCGGAACGCCGCCGGCGAGCGCAGGACCGCGCGGTTTCGCTGCGTGCTCGCGCTCGTGCGGGCACCCGGCGACGTTCTCGTGGCCGAGGGCGTGTGCGAAGGAAAGATTCTCGAGGCGCCTCGTGGCGAGGGGGGGTTCGGATACGACCCGCTCTTCCTCCCGGATGGGGAAGCGCATACCTTTGCGGAACTCGCGGCCGAACGGAAGAGCGCGATCAGCCACCGTGCGCGGGCCGCGGCGGTCCTCGCGAGGGCGCTTCGCTCCGGCCCGCCTACCGCCGGCCGCGCGTGCCGCGTCCTCCTGATCGAGGACAACGTCGATTCGAGCGAGGGCATGGCGCTATTTCTCGGGACGCGAGGCCACGTGGTGGAGGTGGCTCACACGGGGACGGACGGTCTCGACCGGGCGCGGTCCTCCCGGCCCGACGTGGTTCTCTGCGATATCGGGCTGGAAGGGGACCTCGACGGTTACGGAGTGGCGCGGGCGCTGCGCGCCGAACCGGCATTCGCCGCCACGTATCTCATCGCGGTGACCGGATACGGTCGCGAGGAGGACACCCGGAAGGCCCGCGAGGCAGGCTTCGATCTACACCTGACGAAGCCGGTGGACCCGAGGGCTCTGGAGGCGCTTCTTCGCGAGATTTGCGCCCGGCTTCCGGCCATCCGGGATTGAATTGGGGTGGATGACGGGGATCGAACCCGCAACCACTGGAGCCACAGTCCAGTGCTCTACCATTGAGCTACATCCACCACACACCTTCAGCCAGGGGCTACGCACATCCAGGTTTGGCGCGCCTGGAGGGAATCGAACCCCCGGCCGACGGATTAGAAATCCGTTGCTCTATCCAACTGAGCTACAGGCGCAGTCTATAAGGTCCGCAGTCCATAAGGGCTTGCGATTCATGCTGGTAGAGCGCACCAGCATATCCTATCGATGCGAGGATGCAAACGCCGATTCCCCATCGCTCCCGGCGCGAAATGTTACAGTGCGCCGATGACCACGGCGCCCGTATCGAGAGCCTGGACATCATCGTGACCATGGACGCCGACGACACCCACGCTCCGGGCCTGGTTCTGCGCATGGTCCGCATGATCTCCGAGGGGCACGACGTCGTCATTGCGTCCCGATACCGCCCGGGGTCCCG
>JAYUAE010000067.1:0-5137 GCA_043741515.1 Candidatus Eiseniibacteriota bacterium
TACCGTCTCGATACGGGCGGAGAGTCCTACTGCTTCACCCAGTTCGAGTCGGATGACGCGCGCAAGGCCTTCCCATGCTGGGACGAGCCCTCGTTCAAGATTCCTTACCAGATGACGCTCGTCGTGCCCCGGTCCCATCGCGCCGTGGGGAACACGCCGATCGCGCGGACGATTCCGGGCAAGACGATGAAGACGGTCGTCTTTCGCAAGACGAAACCCATGCCCTCCTACATCCTGGCAATCGCGACCGGCCCGCTGGAGCTCGTGCCGATCACAGGCATGTCGGTCCCCGGAAACGTCGTGACCGTGAAGGGCTCCTCCGCGCTCGCGGGCACGGCCGCGAAGATGGTTCCGCCGATCCTCGCCGCTCTTGAGAAGTATTTCGGGATCCCGTACCCCTACGAGAAGCTCGACGTCCTCGCGGTGCCCGAATTCTGGCCCGGCGCGATGGAGAACGCGGGCGCGGTCACGTTCCGGGACGAGGTCCTGTTGGTGGATCCCAAGACCGTGAGCGTCGGCCAGATGTCCACGCTCTCCGTCTTCATGGCGCATGAGTTCGCGCACCAGTGGTTCGGCGATCTGGTGACGATGGAATGGTGGGATGACCTCTGGCTGAACGAGTCCTTTGCCGAGTGGATGGGGGACAAGATCTCCGATCAGGTCAATCCCGAGTACAAGGTCGGCATGAAGGACCTGCGCCAAACGCAGTTCGCGATGCGGACCGACTCGCGGCTCTCGGCCCGCGCCATCCGCCGGCCTGTGAGCGCGCTCGAGAATCTTCTCCAGGCTGCGGACGAGCTGGCTTACCAGAAAGGGCAGTCGGTGCTCGGAATGTTCGAGCAGTGGCTGGGTCCCGAGACCTTCCGCGCGGGTGTGCTGGCCTACTTGCACGATTTCGCCTGGGGCAACGCCGTCGGATCCGATCTCTGGGCCTCGCTCTCGAAGGCGTCCGGAAAAGACGCGTCCGCCGCGATGAAGAGCTTCCTGGACCAGCCCGGGGTCCCGCTCGTCTCCGCCGAGCTTCTCGCGGGCGGCCGGGTGAAGCTGACCCAGCGCCGGTTTCTGAGCTACGGCACCGCGGCCCCCGCCGAGCAGCTCTGGCGGATCCCGGTCACCCTCAAGTATCCGGACGGCTCCGGCGTGCGCACCCAGCGGGTGCTCCTGACCGAGCGGGAGATGACGGTCGCTCTCGAGGGAGGGCAGACGCCGGCGTGGCTGAATCCCAATGGGGACGCCGCCGGCTACTACCGCTGGAGCGTGCCGCCGGAGATGCTGCACCGGCTCGCTCAGGGAGATGCCGAGTTCCTGACCACCGTGGAGCGGGTCGGGTTCCTCGGAAATCTCAGCGCGCTCCTCGACGGCGGGATCATCCATGGCGACGACTACGTGCGGCTCACCGCCAAATTCGCCGACGACCGAGATCCCGAAGTCCTCTCCGCCCTCATGGACAACGTGGACCTGGTCCGCCGCATCTTCGTGACGCGCGAGCTGGCCGATCCCTACTCCGCCTACGTGCGCCGGACCCTGGGGCCCGCCCTCGGGCGAATGGGGATGACCCGGCGGCCCGGAGAGCCGGAGGGGGTCTCGTCGGCGCGCTCCACGCTGCTCCTGACGCTGGGGGACGACGGCAGGGACGCCGCGGTCGTGGCGTTCGCGGATTCCCTGGCACGGCGGCACATCGCCGCTCCCGGCTCGGTCGATCCCTCCCTCATCGGGACCGCGCTCGCGCTCTCGGCGCTGCATGGAGACGAGGCGCTTTTCACGGACTACAAGAAGCGATTCGAGACCGCCCGGATTCCGGCCGAGCGCGCGCGCTATCTCGAGGCGCTCGGATACTTCCGCGATCCCAAGATCGCCCAGGAGGCGATCCACTATTCCCTGGAGGGTCCGCTGCGTCCCCAGGAACTCTTCGCCATTCCAGTGAATCTGGGAAACGCGATCGAATACGAGGACGTCCCCTACAAGTGGATGACCGAGAACTTCGGCACGATTGCGTCCAAGGTGCCGCCGATGTTCATGGTCTTCATGCCGAACTTCGTGCGGAGCTGCTCGCTCGAGAGGCTCAAGGCGGCGAGGGACTTCTTCGCCGATCCGGCGCACGCGGTGCCGGGATCCGAGACCGAGATGGCCAAGGTCGCCGACGCGGTCAACGACTGCGCGTCACTGAGGCAGCGGGAAGGCGGCGTCGTGGCGGCATACCTGACCCAGCGGGTCGGCATGAAATAAAACAGGGGCCCGGGATTCCGGGCCCCTGATGCATTCATGGTTGCGGGGAGAGGATTTGAACCTCTGACCTTCGGGTTATGAGCCCGACGAGCTACCAGGCTGCTCCACCCCGCGCCGGTATCTTGCCTCAGCCGTCCCGCGTTGTAAAGCGCATATCCGGCCCCGCATATCCGGCCGCCGGCCCGCAAGTTACCGCGTGGAGTCCTCGTCGGCCTGGTAGCGGTAGAGGATCTCGTCCTTCTTGACCATGTGGAACCGTTCCCGCGCGACCCGCTCTTCCAGGAGGGGGTCCTTGGCGGTGTCTTTTCGGCTCCGCTCTACCCGGTCGGCCTCCGCGTTCAGCGCGACCTTCCGCGCGCGCAGGGCCGCGGTCTCGCTCTGAAGGGCTCGGATCCGGATCAGCCCGCTGTCCCCTCCGACGAAGGAGTAGACGAGGTAGCCCAGGAGAAGGCCCGCGCCCCAGATCACGAAGCGCCGCCTTTTCCGCTTCTTCTCGGTGGGGGGCAGGCGGAGATAGCGCTTGGAGGGCGCCTTCTTGGGGCTCTGGTACGGGGATCGCATCATCAGCGCACCGTCGCGGTTTCGCGCGATCCGCCGCTCAGCCGGCGGAAGGCCGAAGCTCCCGGGTAGACCGCCTCATCCCCGATCTGCTCCTCGATGCGGAGCAGCTGGTTGTACTTCGCAATCCGGTCGCTCCGGGACAAGGAGCCGGTCTTGATCTGGCCTGCGTTCACGGCCACCGCGAGATCCGCGATCGTGGTGTCCTCGGTCTCGCCCGACCGGTGCGAAATCACGGTGGTGTAGGCCGCGCGCTTCGCCATCTCGATCGCGTCGAGCGTTTCGGTCACGGTCCCGATCTGGTTCAGCTTGACCAGGATCGAATTGGCGACGCCCTCCTCGATGCCGCGCTTCAGGATCTCGGGGTTCGTGACGAACACGTCGTCTCCCACGATCTGGATCGTGGATCCCAGCGCCTCCGTTAGGTGCTTCCATCCGTCCCAGTCCGATTCCGCGAGGCCGTCCTCGATCGAGACGATCGGGAACCGCTCCACGAGACCCGCCAGATACTGGGTCATGGCGCCCGCGTCCAGACCCTGCCGGCCGTCCAGCGTGTAGGCGCCGTTCTTGAAGAGCTCGGAGGCCGCGACGTCGAGCGCCAGAGAGACGTCCTCGCCCGGCCGGTAGCCCGCCTTCTCGATGGCCCGCAACAGGAATTCCAGCGCATCGGCATTCTTGCCCAGGTTCGGGGCGAAGCCCCCCTCGTCCCCGACCGCGGTCACCAGCCCCTTCTCGTGAAGGAGCTTCTTGAGCGTGTGGAACACCTCGGACCCCATGCGCAGCGCCTCCGAGAAGGAGGTGGCGCCCACAGGCACGATCATGAATTCCTGGATGTCGAGATTGTTGTCCGCATGCGCCCCGCCGTTCACCACGTTCATGAGCGGCACCGGGAGCGTCTTCGCCCCCGCGCCTCCCAGGTAGCGATAGAGCGGCAGCGCGTGGGCCTCGGCCGCGGCTTTCGCGACCGCGATCGAGACGCCGAGGATCGCGTTCGCTCCGAGATTCTTCTTGTTGGGGGTGCCGTCCAGCTCGATCAGGAGGTGATCGATGTATGCCTGAGCGTTCGCGTCCTCGCCGATCAGGTGCCCGGCGATCGTCTCGTTCACCGCCGCGACCGCCTTGGTCACGCCCTTGCCGAGGTAGCGCTTGGAATCGCCGTCGCGCAGCTCGAGCGCCTCCCGCGAGCCGGTCGAGGCGCCCGATGGGACCGCCGCCCGGCCGATGGCTCCGCCCCGGAGGGCCACCTCGACCTCGACGGTCGGCGTCCCCCTGGAATCCAGGATCTCGCGAGCGTAAATCGATTCGATCTCGGTCATGAGGCGATTCGACGCTAGGGTCCGGTGGGGGCGTCCGTCAAGGGAAAACCCTTGACGGACTGAGGATAGGGCCACTAGCTTGCCCGCCCGGTGCCTCATGTCGGCGAAACCTCGTACGGCCCCGAAACGTAGGGAATCGTGAGAGGCATCGGGGACTCGAGGGCGTGAGTTGTCCGAAGAACGAGACCTGGTCCGTCGATGCCTCGCGCGGGAAGAGCGCGCGTACCGTGAGTTGATACGGCGCTATCAGATGCCGGTCGTGAACCTCGCGTGGCGGATCACGGGGAATCCCGAGGACGCCGCCGAGGTGGCGCAGGAAACCTTCATCCGGGTGTTGCGGTCGCTTCACACGTACGACCCGGAGCGCCCGCTCAAGACCTGGCTGTTCAAGATCGCGGCGAATCTCGCCCTGGACGCGATCCGGCGGCGAAAGCGCCGGCCGGTGTCGATTCAGGATCTCTTCGAGGAGGATGAGGGCCGGATACCCGAGCCGGTGGAGCCGGGACCCGGGCCCGAAGCCCAGCTCCTGGCCCAGCGCTCGGCGGAGCGGTTCGATGAGATGGTCCAGGAGATGCCGGAGCACTACCAGGCGATCCTGTTTCTCCGGTATCGGGAAGATATGGCGTACGAGGAGATCGCCGACACGCTGGGGATTCCGCTCGGCACGGTGAAGGTGCGGCTCCACAGAGCGCACGAGATTCTGAGGCGGAAGGTGGCCGCGCGAGGAGCGCGAGGAACGAAATCATGAAAGAAAATCTCTCCTGCGAAGCTTGTGAGCGCGAGCTCCTGGCTCTGATCGACGGCACGCTGACGCCCTCGGTCGCGCGCGTGGTCGAGGGCCACGCGGCGTCCTGCGCTTCATGCGGCTCGGCGCTCGAGGACTTCCGCCGCCAGTCGCTCCGGCTCCGCGGCATGCCGCTGCTCGCCGCGCCCGCTTTCCTCGAGGAGCGCGTCCTGCGCGAGGTGCTGGGCGCGCGCGGGTTCCTCCCGGTGGGATGGCAGCGCTTCGGCGCGGCCCTCGGGGCGGTCTCCTTTGC
>JAYUAE010000068.1:0-5114 GCA_043741515.1 Candidatus Eiseniibacteriota bacterium
AACCGAGACGTCAGCTCTTCGCGCCCGCGGACAAGCTCGGCGCTCTGCTTCGAGGCCCACGCGCCCACCTGGGAATCGCGCGCGCGCGTGGTCCAGTAGGCGTCCGCTTCCGCGGCCGACACGAGGGTCGCCGGGCCCTCGATGCGCACTTGCTTCGTGAGCGCCGGCCACCAGAAGCAGAGCGCGGCGGCGGCGCTGCCCAGAAGCTCTCGCCCCTTTCGGCTTTCCAGATTCGTGTAGAAGACGAAGCCGCGCTCGTCGGCGGAGCGGACGAGAACCATGCGCACCGAGGGCCTTCCCTCGGGATCCACGGTGGCGAGCGCAGCCGCGTCGGGCTCGAGGATGCCGGGCTCACGAGCGGCGAGGCCGGCCCACTCCCGGAACAGCGCGATGGGATCCGGCGCTGCGCTCACAGGCTGGGGGCCGTCTTCCCGTTTTTGCCCTCGTGGGGAACGGGACGGTACTTCACACCGAGCCGGTCGAAGAGGAACATCATGACGTCCGCCATCTGCTGGTCCCGCTCCGAGAGCGCCGTCCCGATGCCGTGCCCGGAGTCGTAGCTCACGCGCATGAACACCGGATTCCTGGAGCCGGTGGCCTGCAGCCGGGCCACCATCTTGAAGGTCTCCCAGGCCGGCACGCGCGGATCGTTCACGCCCGTGAGCGCAAGGACGGACGGATAGGTCTTGCCGTCCCGCACGTGATGATAGGGGGAATAGCTGTACATGCCCTTGAACTGAACCGAGTCCTTCACCGTGCCGAACTCGGTGGTGTTGAACTCGCCGTTCGGCGCAAGCTCCGTGCGGAGCACGTCGCCGTAGCCCACGTGCGCGACCGCGGCCTGCATGAAGTCGGGATAGTGGACGAGCGTTCCGTAGACCAGGAGCCCGCCCGCGCTTCCCCCTTCGATCGCGAGCCGCTCCTTCTTCGTGTAGCCCTTCTCGACCAGGTAATGCGCGCAGGCGGCGAAGTCGTCCATGGATACCTTCTTGGTCCCGAGACGTGCGGCCTCGTGCCACGCGTCGCCGTACTCGCCGCCCCCGCGGATGCTGGCGTCAACGTAGATCCCGCCCTGCTCGAGCCAGAGCTTGATGTCGGGCTGGAAGTAGGGCTGCTCGCTCAGCCCGTAGCTGCCGTACCCGTGCAGGATCGTCGGGGCCTGCCCGTCCAGCTTGGTTCCCTTGCGCATGATGATGTTCACGGGGAGCTTCGTGCCGTCCGGCGCCTCCGCGAACTCGCGGCGCACCTCGCAGTCGCTGAAATCCGCGGGCGAGGTCTGCGCGAGCGCGGTCTCTTGCAGCGCGGTGCGATCGGGACCATACCGGTAATAGGCCGGCGGATGCGTGTAGCTCTGGCTGCGCACCAGCACCTCGTCCCCCGACGTGCGCACCGCCCCGCTCATGAGCGAGATATCCGACATCGTGACGAGGTTCTGTTCGCGCCCGTGGAGGTCGTACACGCGCATCTGGGTCGGACCGCCCACCATCTCGGTCACGTAGAGGCGGCTCTCGGCCGGGGTGTAGGCCTCGATCGCGTTCTCGCCCTGGGGCACGATCACGGCGGCGTGGTGCAGGTCCGGGAACTGGAGCGGCATGCGGAGGAGTTTCTTCCGCGGCGCGTCCGCGCGCGAGAGAAGGTAGAGCGCTTGATCCATTCCGAACTTCGCCTCGATGATCTTGTCCTCGAACCGCGCGAACTGGGTCCACGCGCCGTCCGGGGCCATGAGCCAGTACCCGTGCTCGCCGCCGTCTCCGTTGCTCACGTCCGCCAGGACGAACCTGCCGTCGGGGCTCGTGCTCAGCTCTACCTCGGCGATCTTGGGGAACTCCTTCCCGAGGACGTACGTGTCCTCAGCGACGGGCCGCCCGAGCTTGTGGAAATAGATCTGCTGATAGAAGGGCAGGTCCGCGGCCGGCCGCTCTCCCGCGTGCGGATAGCGCGTGTAGTAGATCCCGCTCGCGTCCGCGTTCCAGGTGGCGCTCCCGCCCGCGGTGCCGCCGTTAACGCCGGGAATCACGTCGGGAAGCGGCGTCCCGCTCGCGGACTCATAGAGGTGGAGGGTGCCGTCCTCCGTTCCGTTCTTCGAGAGCGAGACCGCGACGTACCGCCCGTCCAGGGAGGGCGCGTAGAAGTCGATCGAGATCCCGCCGGACGGATCGATGACGTTGGGATCCACGACCGCGCGCTCCGACTTCACGTCTGAGACCTCGGTCAGCGCGACGAGCAGAGGCTGCTGCCTCGGCGGCTGATCTTTCAGGAAGAAGTAGGTGCCCCTGGCGTAGCTCCCGCCGTAGTAGTCGGGAGAGTCCGAGTGGGTCAGCGTCACGACCCGGTCGAGGATCGCCTTGCGCTCGGGGTGGTGATCGAGCCAGGCGCGCGTGTAGCGGTCCTGCCCCTTCGCCCATTTCAAAGCATTCGCGTCCTTCCCGTTCTCCATGTACTGGTAGTCGTCCGGGACCTTCACCCCCCAGTAGGTATCGGTGACCGGATGCTTGGGCGCCTTGGGCCTGGTGGGGAGCTTGGCATGGTCCGCCGCCAGCGATGGAGACGCGAGAAGGAGCACGAGCGCTGCGGCGAGATTGCGGCGAAGCATGGTGGGGAGCCCTCCGGGTCCAATTCAGGGAACACGCCCCAACGGCGAGCGATGCGGCCGGATGCTCCGCAGCCGCCATATTACATCAGCCACAAGAGCGCCACGCCGCGCTATACTCGCGCCGGGCCGGCGCTTCGGGTCCACTAAGCACCATGCCAGTTCGCCCGGATCCGGTGGCGTCCGGCCCTAACTTCTTGCCCCATAGCGGGGTGCGGATTGAGGATTCTTCGCTCCATGGAACAGCTTCCGCTCTGGGGTGGGATGTCGACGGGCACCACACGAAACTCGATCCCGCTTCTTTCCAAGTCCCGCTTCATGGCCGGCCTTCAGTGTCACAAGCGGCTATTTCTGGAATCCTACGAACCCCGTCTCCGCGACCCGATGAGCCCTTCCACCAGGGCGCTATTCGAAGCGGGCTCCCGGGTCGGGGTCGTCGCACGCGGTCTCTTCGCCGGCGGCCTCCGGATCGGAGAGGAGTATTCCAGTCACGATGACGCGGTCCGCGAAACCAACGTCGCGCTCGAGCGGGGGGCGCGCGCGATCTACGAGGCGGCGTTCAACCACGACAGCGTTCGCGTGCGCGTCGACATCCTCGCGCCCGCTGGAGATGGCGCGTGGGATCTGATCGAGGTCAAGTCCAGCTCCGGCTACAAGGAAGAGTACCTGTCCGACCTCGGGATCCAGCTCTATGTGCTCGAAGGCGCGGGCATCCCCATTCGAAGGGCTTACCTCGTTCACGTGAACAATCAGTACGTGTACGAGGGAGGCCCTTACGTCCTGGAGCGGCTCTTTGCTCTGCGCGACTGCACCGAGCAGGCGCGCGAAGCGATTCCGAGGCTCCGGAACGCGCTGGAAGAGATGCGCTCCCCGCTCTGGTCCTGGCAGGCGCCCGACATCGGCGTGGGTTCCCACTGCAAGCGGCCTTACCCCTGCCCCTTCTTCGGGCACTGTCACGCGAATGGGCCCGAGCATCCGGTCGAGAAGCTTCCGCGGCTTTACCCCAAGCTCATCCAGGCGCTCCGCGAGGCCGAGATCGACGACATCCGCGACATCCCCGAGGATTTCGAAGGGCTGAGCGATCTTCATCGGAGGATTCGCGCCTCCGTGATCACGGGCCGCGTGCATTCCGATCCCGAGCTGAAGCAGAAGCTGGGGGCGCTTCGCTATCCGATCCACTTTCTCGATTTCGAGACGTGCAACCCGGCGCTGCCGCGCTTCATCGGGACAAGGCCGTTCCAGCAGGTGCCCTTCCAGTGGTCCGACCACGTGCTCCACGAGGACGGTTTCCTGGAACATCGCAGCTATCTGCACGTCGAGGACACCGATCCGCGAGAGCCCCTGGTCGAGTCGCTCGTTCGATCGCTCGGGTGTGAGGGCCCCATCGTGGTCTATTCGGGCTTCGAGGAGCGCATCATCCGCTCGCTGGCCCAGGACCTCGGGGAGTGGAGGGAGGACCTGCTCGCGATCGTGGAATCCCGGATCGTGGATCTTCTCGAGTTGATCCGGTCGCACTATTATCACCCCGAGTTCAAAGGATCCTTCTCGATCAAGGACGTGCTTCCGGCGCTGATCGAGGATCTGGACTACGACGACCTCGAGATCCGCGAGGGGGTCCAGGCGGCGACCGCATTCATCCAGATGATCGATCCGGAGACCCCGGGCGCCAAGAGGACGGGGCTTCAGAAGGCGTTGCTCGCCTATTGCTGCCGTGACACCGAGGCCATGGTGAGGCTCTTCCAGAAACTCAGGGAGGATGGATGACAGGGAACGGCGGGAAGGGGTTTGTGCTTCTGGCGCTGACGCTCACTCTCGTTTGGTCCGGCGCATGCCGGGCGGCAAACGAGAGCAGGCCGCTTTCGGGCAAGGTGTACGCCTGGACGTATCAGGCCGACACGCTCGGCCAGAAGCCCGCCCATTCGGTCGCGTTCGGCGGCAACTGGCAGGTGGTCGAGGACTCGACCGCGGAGGGCGCGCCGGATTCAGGCACGCCCCTCCCGCGCCTTCTCTCCCAGTCCGAGAACGACGACGGAATCACCTATCACTACCTTGCGTTCAAACGCCCGATGCTGGGCGACCTGGACGCGTCGGTCCGCTTCCGGATCCGGTCGGGTGAGATCGATCCCTCGGCGGGGCTCCTCTTCCAGATGGACCCCAAGGGGACGAGCGGGTACCTGGTTCGCGTCAGCGGAAAGACCGGCGAGCTGGCGTTTCACTACCTGCTCTACGGCAAGCGGCGCGACGTCAAGTTCGCAAAGATCCCACCGCTCGAAGCGGGCGCGTGGCACACCATCTCGATCACGCGGCGGAGGTCTCTCCTGCGTGTGAGCTACGACGGCAAGGAGATCCTCATGGTGCGCGACGACCGGTTCTTGAAGGGGACGATCGGGGTCTGGAGCGGGGACGACACCGTGGCGGATTTCGCGAATCTGACCGCGACCGCTCGCTGAGGCCGGGCGGCGCATGGGCGTTCGCCCCTCGCCGCCAGCCTACCTTCGCGAGCCGGCTCCCACCACGCTCGACA
>JAYUAE010000069.1:0-5110 GCA_043741515.1 Candidatus Eiseniibacteriota bacterium
TCAAGAGCGGGGAGACCGTGATGATCGGCGGCCTCATCCGGACCGTGGACATGAAAATCGTGCGCAAGGTGCCCATCCTGGGCGACATTCCGC
Source organism: Candidatus Eiseniibacteriota bacterium (assembly GCA_043741515.1). GTDB lineage: Bacteria > Eisenbacteria > RBG-16-71-46 > SZUA-252 > SZUA-252 > WS-7. The sequence continues at coordinate 94 of JAYUAE010000069.1, forward strand.
TCCTGAGCGCCTTCTTCCGCCACACGTCCACGACGAAGCAGAAGGTGGATCTCATGATCTTCATCACGCCGCACTTGATCGAGCCCTAGGGAGGGGATTCGGGATGAACACTTCACAGCCGCGCGCGCGAGTTCTGGTCGTCGACGATGAAGCGGACCTCGTTCGCATTCTGCAGTTCGGTCTCGAAGCGATCGGCTATCAGGTCGAGACCGCGTCGGACGGACAGGAGGCCTTGAAGAAGGCGCGCGAGACGAAGCCCGACATCATCCTGCTCGACCTCATGCTCCCCAAGCTGGATGGGTACAAGGTCTGCAGACTGCTCAAGTTCGACGAGCGCTACAAGAACATCCCGGTCATCATTCTCTCCGCGCGCACCCAGGAGGGGGATCAGCTCCTGGCGATGGAGATGGGGGCGAACCGGTTCATCACCAAGCCCTATGACTTCTCCGAGGTCCTGGGCCACATCGAAACCCTCCTCAAGTCGGTGCCCACCGGATCCTAGCGGCTCCAAATCCCGCTTGACCGCGGGTGGGGCTGGAACGTAGCGTCATGGGACTTGTCTCCCATCGCTCATTCCCAGCCCTGAGATGACTCCGAAAAACACGACCGAATCCGCAAACGAAGCCGCGCGCCCGACCTCGGGCGTCTCGGCGCCGCCCCCGATCGTCGACACCATCCTCGATACCGTCGGGAACACCCCCATGGTGCGCCTGCGCCATATCGCGTCCAAGTTGCCGGCCACCGTTCTGGCCAAGCTGGAGGCGTTCAACCCCGGCGGGTCGGTGAAGGACCGGATCGCGATCGCGATCGTCGAGGAGGCCGAGGCGAAGGGATTATTGAAATCGGGGGGGGCGATCGTCGAGGCCACCTCCGGAAACACGGGCATGGGGCTGGCTCTGGTCGCCGCGGTGCGGGGCTACCGGGCGATCTTCGTGATGCCGGACAAGGTGAGCAAGGAGAAGATCAACTTACTGAAAAGCTTCGGAGCGGAGGTGGTGATCACGCCCACGGCGCTCCCGCCCGACTCTCCCGACTCCTACTACGAAGTCGCAAAGAGACTCGGCCGGGAGATCCCGGGCGCCTATCTGGCCAACCAGTATTACAACCCGACCAACCCCGAGGCGCACTTCCGCTCCACCGGTCCCGAGATCTGGAAGCAGACCGAAGGGAAGATCGATTACTTCGTGGCAGCGCTCGGGACGGGCGGGACGATCAGCGGCACGGCGCGTTACCTCAAGCAGCAGAACCCCAAGATCAAGGTCGTGGGCGCGGATCCCGTCGGCTCGATCCTCAAGGACTACTTCTATACGAAGAAGATGGTGCCGGCCAAGACCTACAAGGTGGAAGGCATCGGCGAGGACTTCCTGCCGGGCACCATGGACTTCTCCGTGATCGACGAGGTGATCTCGGTCAACGACGCGCAGTCCCTGAACCTCGCCCGCCGGCTCGCGCGCGAGGAGGGGATCCTCGCGGGCGGCTCGGCGGGCACCGCGCTCTACGCCGCGCTGCACGTCGCGCGCTCCGCCAAGCCGGGGCAGGTGGTGGTCGTCATCATTCCAGACACCGGGGAGCGCTATCTCTCCAAGGTGCATTCGGACGAGTGGATGCGCGACAACCGCCTCCTCGACTCGAGCACCGTGACCGTCTCGGACGTGATGTCCGGAAAGCGGAACCACATCCCGGCCTTCGTTTCGATCAACTACGACGACACGGTGGATCGCGCGCTGTCCCTGATCCGCGAGTTCAACATCTCGCAGCTCCCGGTCCTCAAGGAGGGGAGCGTGGTCGGCTCGGTGAGCGAGGGCGTCCTGCTTCAGAAAGCGCTGGACGGTTCGGCCCGCGGGGACACACGGGTCGAGTACCTGCTCGAAAAGCCGCTTCCGGTCGTCCCGCTCGGCGAGCATCTGCCCCGGGCCATGAAGGTGCTTGCCGGGAGCAACGCCGCCGTCGCGGTGGACGAACACGGAAAGCCCGCGGGCATCCTGACCCGCTTCGATCTTCTCGAGTACATCAATACCTAGGCCGATGGGATTTTCCACCGACGCCGTCCATGCCGGGCAGGAGCCCGATCCGACCACGGGATCCGTCACGGTCCCCATCTACCAGACCTCCACCTACGTGCAGGAGGAGCTGGGGAAGCACAAGGGTTTCGAGTACGCGCGCACCCAGAACCCGACCCGGTTCGCGCTCGAGAAGAACGTGGCCGTGCTCGAGCGGGGGCAGCGCGGATTCGCCTTCGCATCGGGAATGGCGGCGATCACGGCGGTCACGTACCTCCTCAAGTCGGGGGACCACGTCGTCGCCTCGAACAACATGTACGGCGGCACGTACCGCCTGTTCGAGAAGATCCTCGCCTCCTACGGGCTCACCTTCGACTACGTGAACACGGGCGATCTGGCCGCGACCGCGAAGGCCTTCCGGCCCGCCACGAAGATGCTCTTCGTGGAAACTCCCACGAACCCCTCGATGATCGTCTCCGACCTGCGCGCCCTGGCGGAGATGGCGCGCTCGAAGGGAGCGCTCCTCGTAGTGGACAATACCTTCATGACCCCGTTTTTCCAGAGGCCCATCGAGCTGGGGGCGCACCTGGTGGTCCACAGCACCACCAAGTACCTGAACGGCCACAGCGACATGGTCGGGGGGATCGTGATCTCCAACGACGCGGCGGCCTCCGAGCGGCTCCAGTTCGTCCAGAACGCCGCGGGCGCGGTGCCGGGACCCTTCGACTGCTGGCTCTGCCTGCGCGGGATCAAGACTCTGGCGCTGCGTATGGAACGGCACGAGCGAAATGCGAACGCCATCGCCGAGTGGCTCGCGGGCCAGTCCAAGTTGAAGCGGGTCTTGTATCCGGGCCTGAAGAGCCATCCCGGACACGACCTCCACAAGCGGCAGGCCTCCGGATTCGGCGGGATGATCGCGTTCGACACCGGTTCGGTCGAGAAGGGGGCCCGGGTGCTCAAGCGCGCGCGCCTCTTCGCGCTCGCCGAGAGCCTGGGGGGGGTCGAGAGCCTGATCTCGCACCCGGCGACCATGACCCACGCCTCGGTGCCCCGGGAGGAACGGGAGAAGGTAGGTCTAACCGACGGTCTTGTAAGGATTTCCGTCGGGATCGAAGACCTCGACGATCTTCTTCAAGACTTGTCCTCGGCGCTGTCTGCCCTATAATCCTTGCCGCGGCCGGATGGAGGTTCTTGACACCTTCGGACGCGCCGCGTACTGTCCGGCCGTCTTTTGCCGCCCCGATCCTCACCTGTTTCGACGACATTCGAATTTAGACGGCACGACACCGAATTTGTGGAAGGAGGTGATTGAGGAATGAAGAAGATGTTAGCGGTCACTTTGGTTCTCGTGTTCACGTGCGCGCTTCTCTTCGCGCTCGGATGCAGCAAGAAGACGGAGACGTCGGGCCAGGAGGGCATGGAGCAGTCCACCACGCCCCCGGCTGCGACGGATACGATGATGATGTCCGACACGACCCACACGATGAAGTAAAGCTGCCTCGTGCGGCACGAGGTGCCGCGAGGCCGGCGCTACTGGGGCATGTTCGGATCACAGGCAGTTCGCATAGAGTAGCGTTGTTTCAAATTCGGGGAAGCGCGCTTGCAGGCGACGCTTCCCCGTCTTCTTGTGCGGCGCGGATGGCGCCCAGGAGGGGGACGGGATGGCGGCAGCGAACTCGTTCGACGTGGTCTCCGAGGTGAACATGATGGAGGCCTCGAACGCCGTGCAGCAGGCGATGAAGGAAATCCGGCAACGCTTCGACTTCAAGGGAAGCGTGAGCGACATCACGCTCGAGGGGGATACCCTCACGCTCCACTCGGACGACGAGTCGCGCCTCAAGGCGGTGATCGACGTGCTGACCACCAAGCTCGTCAAGCGCGGCGTTTCCCTGAAGTCGCTCGAGTACGGGAAGATCGAACCGGCCGCCAAGGGAACGGTGCGCCAGGTCGTGACGGTCCAGCGCGGCATCCCGACCGAGAAGGCGAAGGACATCGTGAAGTTCATCAAGGGGACCGGGATTCGCGTGCAGGCCGCGATCCAGGAGAACCAGGTTCGCGTGAGCGGCAAGAACCGGGACGATCTCCAGGCCGTGATCGGCTCGCTGAAGGCGCAGGACTTTGGTCTTGATCTCCAGTTCACGAACTATCGCTCGAGCTAGGCGGGTCCTCCTCGCGGTCCTCATCCTGGGATCGCTCGCCCACGCGCGCGAGGGGTCGGCCCGCGCCTGGCCCAAGCCCCAGGGCTATCTCAGCGATTTCGCGGCGGTCGCCGATCCGGCCTCGCGCGATTCGATCGAGGCGCTCGGACGCGAGCTGCGCGAGAAGACCGGCGCCGAGATCGCGGTCGCGACGCTGCCCGATCTGGCGGGCGACGAGATCGACCCGGTCGCGGTCGATCTCTTCGGGACCTGGGGCGTCGGAAAGAAGGGGAAGGACGAGGGGGTATTGATCCTCCTCGCCGTGAAGGAGCGCCGGGTCCGGATCGAGGTGGGCTACGGACTCGAGGGGATCCTCCCCGACGGTCTCTGCGGCGAGATCATCCGCCGCGTGATGACGCCGGAATTGGCGCAAGGACACTACGGGCCGGGCCTCTTGCGCGGCGCGTACGCGGTCGCGGGTGTCATCGCGAAGGATCGCGGCGTCACGATCGTAGGAGCGCTCCCGATTCCGGCGGAAGAGGAGAGTAGGGGTGGAAGGGGGCCCAATGTCTTCCTGATCGCGCTCTTCGTCGTGATCGTCGCGAGCCACCTCCTTCGCGGCTCGCGGGGGCGCGGATGGCGCGGGCCGGGAGCCTATGGCGGCATGTTCGGCGGCCTCGGCGGCATGGGCGGCGGGTTCGGCGGTGGCGGCGGCGGAGGGGGTGGCGGCGGCTTTGGCGGGTTCGGCGGCGGAAGCAGCGGAGGCGGAGGGGCGAGCGGTGGATTTTGAGCGGGCAGAGACGCGCATGAATGGAGGCGGATGTGTGGTCTAAGGACTTCGATCCGCGCAAGGCGGCGGAGCGCGCGGTGGAAGCGGCG
>JAYUAE010000070.1:0-5092 GCA_043741515.1 Candidatus Eiseniibacteriota bacterium
CCGGAGCTGGCCGCCCGGAAGGAGACCCTCGAGCGCCGCCACGTTCTCCGGCTTCGGGCGCGAGAACTCCTTCTTGCGGTAGGAGAGCGTGACGTGGGCGCCGGCCTGGACGAGCGCGACAGCGGTCTCGATCGCGGTGTCCCCGCCTCCGACCACCAGCGCCTCCTGCCCCGCGAAGTCCTTGGGGTCGTGGAGCCGGTTGTACACCTTGTCGAGATGTTCCCCCGGAACGCCGAGCACCCGGAAGTTCCCGCTCCGGCCGATCGCGATGAGCGCGCGCCGCGCCTGGAACGTGCCGCCCCGCTCGAGGTGCGCCACCACCAGCGATCCCCGGCGCTCCACGCGCTCGACCCGGGCGGCCATGGGACGGATTCCCGCCCGCCCGGCCTGGAGCGTGAGCTCCTGGACCAGCGCCTCCTTCACATCGGCCGATACTTGGAGATCTCCGGACGGTTTCATCGAGCGCGGATAGGTGTAGATGGGCTTCCCTCTCGGGAAATTCACGAGGGTGGAGAAGGGCTCCGTGGCTTCCAGGATCTCGAACCTGAGCCCCCGTTTCCGCGCCTCCACGGCCGCCGCCATGCCGGAGACGCCCGCTCCGATGATCACGAGATCCAGGACGGCTTCGCCCCCGGGCCCGTTCTTCTCCGCCGCCGCGAACTCCGCCGCCGCGGCCGCGGCGCGCGCCCCCGAGTCGAGCGCGAACTTGAGGAGCGGAATACCGGTCAGATCCCCCGAGATCGAAGCGCCCGGGACGTTCGTGCTGCCGTCGCTCCGGGCCTCCGGGAGCCTCTCCACCGTGCCGGCCGGCCACCGTGTATGGAGCCACCGGGTATATCGCGAGATCAGCCGGAGCATGGCGCCCTCGGAGTGGGAGGAAAACAAAAAGGCCCGCGGAGAGACTTTAGGCTGCCGCCCCTCCGCGGGCCAGAGAGAAATGCGACTGCTACTTGGAATCCGGCGTCTTCGTCTCCGGGGCTTCCTTGCCTTCCTTCATTTCCTTGGCTTCCATGGCCTTCGTTTCCGGCTTCTCCTGCTTCGCGATCACGTGGGCACGCACCTTCGCGTACTCGACCTTGGTCAGAATCTGCTTCTTCGTGAGCTCCATCTTGGTCTTGTACGGGCGGCTCGCGATGATCTTCTCCGCCAGCTCGTCGGTGATGCCCGACAGCTTCATGAGGTCTTCCTTGCTCGCGCTGTTGATGTCCACCGCAGGCGCGCGCTTGGTCTTCGCCGCCATGTGGGCCGGGTGTGCCGTGGTCGTTGCCGTGGCGTTCATGGCGTGGGTGGCCGGCGCCGACGAGGACTTGGCAGTCCCCTCGGTCGCGTGCGCGGCGACCGGAAGAATCATCGCGAAGGCCAGAGCGGAAAGCGTGTGAATACGGGACGAGCGAATCATATCGTATCTCCCAAGGAGGGCAATCCGAACACCCCGCCGCGCCCTCCAGGCGGACGGAGTGGGGACGGCTCTGGAGCCGTTCCCGTGACAAATCGAGACGCCACAGGGATACCGGGGGCGGTGACGTCTGCCCGCTCGGATCTGGTTGTATTCGGGTGGATCGTCGGGAATGCGGTGCTGCCGAGGACTTCATGCCGCGAGGGAGAAGAAGCGTCGAAACGGATTCCGGCCATCGGGGGGCCACGACCCAGGCCCACCCGGTCCTCATTCGAGATCAGCGGTGGCGCCGAGCATGGGTGGATACGGCTCGACCCGGTGGTGACCGCGAAGCGCGCCGGGGCCTCTGCCTGGGGCCCATGACCGCCGGTCCTGCTCTTGAAGAGATTCCGGAACTCGCGAGACGCCGGTCTCAGGGCCGCATGGTGCGCCGGGGCCGGGGTATGGCGGGCCGGCTGCTGGGGGGAGCCCCCAGCAGCGCCGTTCGGATTCCGCGCGATGAGCTGCACACGCTCGGCCGTATGGCGCCGATGGTGTTTCCGCCCACGATGCGATCGGACCGCGTGCGTCGCGGTGGCCGATGCGCCTGCTGCCGAGTGCCGCGGGGAGGCGGCAGCTCGGAGCGGCGCCGGGGGGGAGGATGCCGCGGCGGATGCCTGGGTCGCGCCCGCGAAGGCGAGCGTTGCCGAGGCGATCAACGCCACGATGAACCACCTTTGATTCATGAGCACTCCGGCTCCCATGCGCCCGGCCAATCCGGGACGCTTCCCTCGTGTCCTGCTACCCCATCGCGGCAAGGCGGGTTCCCGCTTCGAGCGGGGTTCGCCCTCGATTCCCACCGTCGAGCGCAACTCACCATGCCACTGGGGCTTGCTGCGGCTCCCCGGCGCCCTGAGCCTGTCTAAAATAGGAGCGTATGCCGCCCGGCGATTGCGCCCGGACGAGCGCCAGCGCCACGCGCGGCAACTGGAGCGGATCCGGATAGACAAGATACCGGTCTTCGAACGCAGGCCCAAATTTTTCCTTCCATCGAAAGAGCCCTTCGAACCCGTAGAACCGGGCAAGGTGCTGCATGAGAAATGCGCGCGCGCGGTCCTGCGCCTTGTCGGGCGTGGGCTCCAGGGCGCCTTTCCCCTCCGAGCCGTCCACCTTTGCGAGCGCGGAGAGCGAGAGGGATAGCATCGCGTCTCCCCGCTCTTTCGCCGCCTCGACCGATTTCGCGATCAGGAACTCCATGACGCCCGCGGGCGCGTCGTTCCGGCGCCGCATGAGGTCCAGCGCCCAGCCCCGGCGCGCCCAGATGGGCACCCACGTCACGAACCCCACCGCGCGCCTGGCCTCGCGATCCCAGGCCACGGCGATCCATTCGCGCGCGAGCCGCTGCGGATCGAAGCGTCCCATGGAGAAGTCCTTCTCTCCGGAGCGCCGCGACCCCAGCCACTCGTTCGAGATCTGGCGAAGCTGGTCGGAGAGCCCGCCCGCGTGCGCGGAGTCGAATGGATTCGCGCCCGGGACGAAATGCCGCGCCAGGAGACCCGCGCTCTCGAGCTTTCGCGTCGCGCGTCGCACGTCCCCCATCGCCGAGCCCTCCAGCGTGAACCGGTCGGTCCATAGAACCGGGTCCTCGCCGATGTGGAGCGCGCGCCATCCCAGGGCGCGATAGAGCGGAAGCCGCTCCGGGCGCGCCTGGAAGACCGCGAAGCTCCAGTCCCGCTCCGAGCAATGCGCCGCGAACGCCTCGAGCAGAGGCGAAAGGTCCTCTTCCGGCCCGATCGGGTCGCCGATCGCGATCAGCGTATCGGACTCGAACCGGTACGCGATCACCGCCCTGCCGTTGGCGCTGAAGAAATAATCGGCGTCCGGCGCCAGAGCGAAGGCGGCCAGCGAGGAGTCGCCGTAGCGCTCCAGCAAGGCCTTGACCCGGGCCGTGTCCAGACGGTGCCGGCCCCTGTGCCGCACCGGCTTCAGGGCGGCCAGGGCGATCACAGCGACGAACGTAAAGGCAAGGATGCCGAGCGAGTCGAGAAACCACCGGACCACGTTCCGGGCATGCGGCCCAACCTGATACGGAAGCGTCAGGATTTCGTGACCGACCCCGAAGAGCCGGTACGCCGCCTCCGACACGGCGCGAGAGAAGGACCCTCCTCCTCCGTACAGGGCGTCCAGGATCCAGCACCCCGCCACCGCGTAGACCACGAAGGCGAGCGCGGCCACGAGCGCGCGCGATCGGAGCGCGCGGAGCGAGAGCTCGCGGCTCTTCACGCGGAAGGCGTCGCCGGTCACTCCCAGCGCGAAGAGGAGCGCGGTCGCGGCGGTCGCCTCCTCGAAATCGAACGCCTTCAGCATGTTCACGGGAACCGAGACCGCGCACAGGAACATGGCGGCAACGAAGGCGCGCCGCTTGCCCCGCCGGAGGCCCCACGCGGTCACGAGCAGGAGCGCGCCCGCGAGAAGCGTGAAGGTGCGGCTGGTGTCGAGCACGGTTGTGGGCACGATGCGCCGCAGCGCCACGAGACGCTGGGGAGGATGGGAGAGCAGCGCCGAGAACAGATTGATGAGCCCCTGCGCGGCCACGGCGAGAGAGAGGGCGGTACGGCGCGCGGCGACGTCACGGATTCCTTCGCTCGTGGAATTCATGGGTTCTGGCTATAGTAGCAGCGATGGCGACGCCGAACGCGACCCAAGCTGAATTCACCACGAGACGCGCCGTCATGGCTCGATCCCGTGAGACCGTCCTCCTCGCGGCGGCCTTCCTCGCGACGGCCCTGACGGGCTGCTCGAGCGGGAAACCCGGAATCCGCGGCAGCGGCACCATCGAGCTGAACGAGATCGACATCGCCTCGCTCGTCGGGGGACGCGTCACGCGCGTCCGGGTGGACGAGGGGGATTCGGTGCGCGCCGGGGACACGCTCGCGGTGCTCGCGCAGGGCGAGGTCACGGCGGGAGTGCTCGAGCAGGAGGCGGAAGCCGCCCGCGCGGGCGCTCTGGCGCGGGACCAGGAGCTGGGCCCGCGTCTCGAAGAGCGGAAGGCCGCCAGGTCCGACCTCGACACCGCCGAAGCGGCGCTCGCCTTCGCCGAGAGCGAGCTCCAGCGGGTGCGGGCGCTCTTCGCGAAGCAGCTCATCGCGCAGGCCGACGTGGACCGCGCGGAGACCTCGCGCAACCAGGCGACGGGCAGGCGCGACGCCGCGGCCCAGCGCTACCGCCTGCTCGAATCCGGCTACCGGAGGCAGATCGTGAGCGCGGCGCGCAATGCGGCCGAGGCGGCGCGAGCCGGGCTCCAGTCGGCCAGGAGCAAGGCGCGCGAGCTTGTGCTCACGGCGCCGATCTCGGGGATCGTGCTCATCAAGAGCGTGGAGCAGGGCGAGGTCGTCGCCCCGGGCGTCCCGCTCCTCACCCTCGGCGATACCGCAAAGCTCTGGATCCGCGTCTACATCGCCGCGCCCCAGGTGGTGCACGTCCGCCTCGGCGACCGCGTGGAGGTGACGGTCCAGGGCGACCGGCGCGCGTTCGCGGGCCGCGTGATCGAGATCGGGACGCGGGCCGAGTTCACGCCGCGGTCTGCGCTCACGGAGGAGGAGCGGGCGAACATCGTGTTCGGCGTGAAGGTGGCGCTGGATCCTCAGAACGGTCTCCTGAAGCCGGGTTTGCCCGCGGATGCCCGGATCCTTCCCGGGAACTGAGCGCGTGCTCGCG
>JAYUAE010000071.1:0-5092 GCA_043741515.1 Candidatus Eiseniibacteriota bacterium
TGGCGCAGCTGCCCGGTGTGTCCGATCCGGTCGCGGGCGTGGCAGCCTTCCGAGGAGAAATGGTGCCCGTCGTGGACCTCGCCTCGTATCTCGGAATCGAGCGCCCGGTGACCCAGGGCCGCGGCTACGCGCTCGTGCTGACGCGCGGGATGGATCGCTTTGCGCTCCTCATTCCGGAGATCCCGCGGCTCATCGCGGGCCGCGAGCTTCGCGAGGCGCCTCCCGCGAACACCGATTCGGAACTGGGCGATCTCTTCGAGTCAGTGCTGGAAAACGACCAGGATCAGTTCCACTGCCTCAATTATTGGCGGATCTTCGAGACGATCATTCCTCCCGCCGGCGCTTCCGCCGGGAGAATCGTATCCACGGAGCGGGGGAACTAACGATGCCGGCTGAGCGCAACTTCCGAGAAGGAGACCTCAGCGCGGGGAAATCCGCGCCCCCCCCGATCGTCCTGGTCACGTTCCTCGCGGCGCTCTTCGCGGGCGTTGCCGGGTCTCTCGCCTCGGGCCTCCTGGCCTGGATCGCCATCGGCGTGGTCGCCCTGGGCGGGGCCTACTTCGCATCGCGCACCGCGTCATCGAGAAAACCGCTGAACGACGTGGGCCGCGCGCGCCGGATGCACCTCATGATGGATCGCGGGGGAGCGGCCGAGTGCGAGGCGCCCCCGGAATTCGCGGGTGACTGGGCACAGCTCTACGAGCGTGTGAACCACCTCGTGTTCGAGGCGCGCACCAATCCGCCTCCGGGAAATCAGCTCGAGCTGTTCCGCAAGCAGGTCGAGCTGGCCGCGGCCTTCCTCCGCGAAGGCAAGGACCCGCTCGTCGAGTCGCCCGAACTCCGGGCCGGACCGCTGCTGCCGCTCCTCGAGGGCATGAAGGGTTCCTCGCTTCCGGTCGTGAACCGCCTGTCGCTAGGGGAAGAGGAAGAGCTGATCGGGGCGGACGGTGACGGCCTTCCGCCGGACTGGCCCAACCCTTCCAATGAAGGAAGCGGACGCGGGCACGCCAGGACCGAATTCGAGAGCACCCTGTTCGAGACCGGACTCAAAGATCTGGTGCGCGAGATCGAAACGCTGCGCGCCACCCTGGCCGGCGGCCAGGGACAAGGCCACCCTCCGGGCGACGACCAGGCGCTCCGGACCCCGGCGCAGCTCGTGGACGCGGTGGTGCTCACCGCCGCGGACGGGATCGAGGATCTGGCCGCGGGGCTCATGCGCGCGAACGAGCTGGCCTCGGTCGCGGAGCGCGTGACCAACCGGGCCACCCTGCTCGCGCTCAACGCCGCGCTCGAGGCCACGCGCTCGGGCAGCGAGGCGTTCGCCGCGATCGCCGAGGAAACGCGCCGCCTCGCCGAGTTCGCGCGCGAGGCGACCGACACGATCTCGCGGCTGTCCTCGGAGATCGAATACAAGGTGGGCGAGACAATCACGGCCATCCACGCGACGAGCGAGGACGCCAAGACCTCGCTCGCGGAGCTTTCGGGCTCGTTCGTGCCGGTCCCCAACTCTGCCCGGAGCGCCCGAATCCAGGTTCTCGGGCTGCTCGAGCGGTCGCGCGGGCTCTTGAAGAGCCTGATGCAGGATAACGTGGAGAACGATCCCCAACCGGCCGACACATCCCCCGTCGAGGGTCTCCTTCTCATAGAGGGGCTCAAACCCGAAGCCCATCTCGAGAGCTGACCCCTCGCCCTACGGAGGGCACCCGAGAGGCAGCATGAGAACCGCGGCGTCCGAATACCTGAACCAAACCCAGATCATGTCGCGTCTCGGCGCGACCTTCGGCGCGCTCATCCACGAGCAGGTCGCCGCGGTCCGCCGCTTTCTCGACGAAGAGCCCAGCGGGGACTCGGCCGAGCTCATGCCGCTTGCGGAGCTTGCAATCCGGCTCGTCGAGCGCAGCGCCGAGTGGCTCGAGGTCGGCGAGATCGCGAGCCTCGCGGTCGAGATGCGCGAGGCCATGGCCCAGATGAGCCACCTCCGTCCCGAGCAGCGCCAGGAGGTCGTGGCGCAGTGCCGGGTCGCGCTGGCTGCGGAGGAGCGTTTGATCGAGCGGCTCCGGTCGGACGGGTTCGTCGCGCTCGTGGAGCACGCGGGCATGGTGAGCGAGGTCCTGGACCGGCTGCGTGCCAACATCAAGCAAGCGCGCACCCAGGAGGCGAACTCGGCGCGAGGGATGATCGACGAGGCGTCCGCCGACGTGGGCAGCCAGGAAAATCTTCTTGCCCTCACCTTCGAGATCAAGAACTCGCTCATTCATCAGAACGAGCGGATCGGCACCATGACCGAGACGCTCAACGACACGCTGGACTCCGCGCAGGCGGCGCTCACGGAGTGGGACGGCGTCCAGAAGTCGGTGGAGCGCCACCGCGTCTCCCGCGGCCACAGGCGGGGCGAGGCGCCGAGCCCCCTCGAGGGGCGCTCCCTCATCATCCACCAGCGATTGCAAGAGACGACCTCGGGGCTTCGCGGCCTCTCGCACGAGCTGAACCAGATCCTCGGGCTCCAGTATTCGCTGGAGCGAAGGGCGCGGGACCTGGACGAGCACCTCCTCTGGGAATTCCTGGATCCGCTCGACCGCTATCTCGACGACATGTATACGGCGGCTCACATGGGGGACCGGGGCCGCCGGATGTGTCTTTCAGTGCAGACCGGCGGTGTCGGCTTCGAGCCGGAGATCGGCTCGATCCTGCTCCCGCTGGTGCTGCGCGTCCTCGAGACCATGCAGCCCTTGCCCGGCTCGGCGGAGTCGATCGAGGTGGCGCTCACCGCGGCGCGCGAGGGTCTGGAGGCCCGGCTTCGGATCGAAGGGCCGGTCTCGCTCGATCCCGAATCGCTCCAGCTTCTCGAAAACGCGCTCGAAGGGCTGGGAGGCTTCGCATCGCGGCATGAGTCGGAAGGGGTGGGCACGACGCTCCGCCTCCAGTTTCCGATGGCCCGCTCGCTCCGCAGCTTCCTGATCGTGGAGGCAGGGGGGCAGCGGATCGCGCTCCCGTGGAGCGCGGTCGAGCGGATCTACGCGAGCGACGCGGATCCTGCATGGACGGCCGTTGCCGCCCCGGGCCCCATCTACTCCCTCTCGACGCTTTTCGGCCGCGACTCGGGAGACGTCTCCGATTCGATGCAGTCCGATACGAGCCATGGACAGACCGGCGACGCGTCGAAGGGCGCCTCAGGCCGTGAGGGGCGCCCGATCGCCGTTCTGCGCGCGGGCAGCGGGTCGGCCGTCGTGAGCTTCGACCGGCTCGTGTGGCGCGAGAACGCGCGCCTCAAGCCCCTTCCTCCGCGGCTCTACCTCGTCGAGGATGTGCTGGGAGGAATCATGACACCGGATTCCGGCATCACCCTGGTGCTCAATCCCAGCGCGCTCTTGAGGCGGACCCTCGCGGCCGCGGGAAGCACGGAGGGAGCCTCTTCATGAGAGCGCTCCAGATCGAGCGGACCGGGCCCGCGGAGGAATTTCACTTCTCCCTGCGTGGCGTGATCGATGCGGAAGGCGCCCGCTCCCTCGACCGTCTTCTGCTCAAGTGCCAGGGCAAGAGCGCGCGCCGCGTGGGCCTCGATTTCACGGGTGTCGAGAGCGTATCGAGCCTCGGGCTCTCGGTCCTGAGCCGCTGGGGTCGCATCTACGAAGAAACGGATCGCCGGATCGAGATGATCGGCGTCGCTTCCGCGGTTCGGGAGTCGCTCCAGACCTCGGGCGCAATCGTCTACATCGCCAATGCCGCTCCCTCGGCGGCCTCCGCGCCCGCCGCGGACGCGCCCGCCGCGGAGGCGCCCGCCGCCGCGACAGCGATCGAGGCGCCGGTCGCGCCCGCGCCCGCGGGGCCCGAGATGGCTTCACTCCAGTCCAAGCTGAAGCGGAAGATCGTCGAGTTCCGGACACTGTTCGAGATCACGCAGGCCTTGAACCTCGCGCAGGATCTGGACGAAGTCATGAATCTCTTCTGCCTGAGCGTGATGGGTCAGTTCGGACTCGAGCGGCTGGCGCTCTTTCTGGTCGATCCGGATCGGGAGAACAACCTGGTGCCGCGCCACGTGCGCGGCTTCCCCCAGCAGCACTTCCAGGACTTCGTCATTCCGTGGACGGTGTTCCGGCGCTTCGGACCGGACCGCTCCTTCGTCACGTTCCAGGAGCTCGAGAGCAAGCAGGGCGGGGGCGAGGAGCTGGAAGCGCTCCACGAGACCGGATTCGAGTCGGCGATCTTGATGTGGGTGCGCCGCGACCTGGAGGGCGTTCTCTTCCTGGGCGGGCGCGGGAGCCGGAGAAAATTCGGGGAGGACGACCGCGACCTCCTGACCATCCTCTCGCACCAGGGCGCCGTGGCGATCTCGAACGCGTGCGTGCAGCGCGCTCAGGAAGAGCGAAACCTCGGGCTCGTGCGCGGCATGATGGCCCTGATCGAGAGCCGCGACGGCTATGCGAAGGGGAGCACCGAGCGGGTGGTGCGTTACGTGAGCGCGGTCGCCCGGCTGCTGGATTACCCGAAGGAGCACCTGAAGTCCCTCGTCTACGGGGCGGTCCTGCGCGATATCGGAATGATCACGGTGAGCGGGCTCATCCTCAAGAACCCGGCGCACCTTTCAGAGGAGGAGTGGTCGCTCATCAAGCAGCATCCGCTGCGCGGCGCCCAGATCCTCGAGGAGATGAACTTCCCGAAGGAAGTGATCGCCATCGTCCTGAACCACCACGAGCGCTGGGGGGGCGAGGGCTATCCGAACGGGATTCGCGGCCAGGAGATTCCTCTGGGCGCGCGCATCGTCTCTCTCGTGGACGCCTACGTCGCCATGACGAGCGAGCGGCCGTACCGTCGCGCGCTCCCTTACGAGAAGGCGCGCCAGGTAATCGCCGAGAACTGGGGCAGCCCCTTCGATCCGAGCGTGATCGAGATCTTCCTCAACGTGCTCGACAAGATCGAGCGGCGCACGCGGCTCAAGACCGGCCAGGCTCCCGTGGGCGCCGGCGCCGACGATGACGGGAGCGTCGGGCTGGGCTCCATCGATCCGCTCGCGTCGGGCGCCACGATTCCGGGCGACCGCGTTTCCCATGACGCTTCCGGCCAGCAGGGATCCGGGCCCGCGATGGAGACCCAG
>JAYUAE010000072.1:0-2094 GCA_043741515.1 Candidatus Eiseniibacteriota bacterium
TCGGCTCGCGGAGGGGCACGGTGGCGGATTCGATCGGTATCATAGGCGGCGGAGCGCTGGGGACCCTCCTTGCGTCCCGCTTTCTTGCCACGAGCGCCGACGTCCGGATCGTGACGCGATCCGGCGGCTCCCGGCAGGAAGACCTGAAGCGCGACCATCCCTCACTCCGCCTGGGCTCCGATTTCGGAATCCTGGCCGGCAGCGATCTCGTCTTCCTCTGCGTGAAGGCCTACCACACCAAGGACGTCGCGCGCTCCCTGTCCGGACTCGGCCTCACGGGCGCCTCCCTCTGTTCCCTCCAGAACGGCTGGGGCAACATGGAAATCCTGGACCAGGCGCTTCCGCTGCTCCCGCTCCTCGCGGGCGCCACTTCCCTCGGCGCCTACCTGGACGACCGGGGTCTCCTCCACGTGGCCGGGCGCGGCACGACGATCGTCGCGCCCTGGCGGGCCGGGGACATGGCCGCGGCCGAGCGCGCTGCGGCGACGCTGCGCACCACCGAGCTCCTGGCCGACGCGCGGCCCGACGCGCGCGGCGTGCTGTGGCGGAAGCTGGTCCTGAACTCAGCGGTGAACCCGCTCACGGCCATCGCGCGCTGCACGAACGGAACCCTCGCGCAGGAGCCGGGCCTCTTCGAGATCGCGCGCCGCGCGGCGCAAGAGGCCGCCCGGGTCGGGGAGGCGCTGGGCATCATGGGGCCCGATTTCGATCCCGAGGAGGCGCTCCGTGCTCTCCTGCGCGAGACGGCGGGAAATCTCTCGTCGATGCATGAGGACCTCTCCAGGGGGCGCCGGACCGAGATCGAGGAGATCACGGGCGCGATCGTCCGCCTCGGGGAGACCGCCGGGGTCGAGGCGCCCGTTCAGTCGGCGCTCCTGACTCTGGTGCGGGCCGCGGAGCGCCGCTCGGAAACGAAACGGGGCGACCCGTGAGGGCCGCCCCGCTCCAACGCTGCTCCGGAAGCCGCTGCTACTTCGCGACCACCAGCTGATGCTTCTCGCTGCCTACGGAGGTCTGGAGGACGTAGAAGTACACGCCTGAGGCCACTCGCGATCCAGCGTGCGAGGTTCCGTCCCAGCCCACCTCGTGGACTCCGCTTCCCATGTACTGGTTCGCCAACGTCTTCACGAGGCGTCCGGCCACGTCGTACACGTTTAGCCTCACGCTGCACGGCTTGCTCAGCTCGAAGCGGATGACCGTGCTCGGATTGAAGGGGTTGGGGCTCGCGTGGCAAATATCGACCGCGCCGCGGGCGCTCACCACCACGACCACATCGACGCTCGCCTGGAAGGAGCCGCCGCCGGCCAGATCACCGGTGATGCCCACGCTCGCGGACCGCTCTCCCGTGGGAAGACCCGCGAACAGCGTCCGGAGCGAATCCTTCGCGAAGCAGACCTCGAGCCGCGTGACACCATCCCTGACGATGAGCTTGGAGCTCGTCGCGTGAATGGACGTCCCGTTGTAGGTCGCAAGAACCGAGGAGACGATGATGTCGCCCGCCCGGAACGCGCCTGCCACCGGCTCCAGATCAACGCACCAGAGCGGCTTCCCTGAGTTGAGACGGATGACGCGATCTCCGCCGTCGATGGTGGCGTTCGCCTGGAAGGCGCCCGTGCTCACGTCATTCACCGTGATCGTGAGCGACTTGTCATTGGTGAGGCTGCCGTCACTCGCGCGAACGGTAACGCTGTAGGTGCCCGCGTCGGAGAATCCCGGAGCCAGATGGATGTTCCCCGTCGCCGTCCCGGTGCCGGCGGAGGTCGTGGTTACCGTCGCGAACGCAGGACCGCTCACCTTCGTGAAGCTCAAGGGGTCCGCGTCCGGATCGGTGGCGTTCAGCGTCTGATTCGCAGTGGAACCCTCGTCCACCGTCATGTCGGCCGGTTGCGCGAGCGTGGGCGCCTGGTTCTGTGGCGCCGCCTGATTGACCGTGATCGTGAGCGACTTCTGGTTGTTGAGCGTACCGTCGCTCGCCTGGACCGTCGCCGACGAGGTACCCACAGGCTCCAACGACGCGGCAGCCAGGTGGATGTTCCCCGAGGTGGCATTGGTCGTCGTGACCGTCATGAACGTCGGTCCCGACACCTTGGTGAA
>JAYUAE010000073.1:0-2094 GCA_043741515.1 Candidatus Eiseniibacteriota bacterium
TACCGCGCGAGAAGATCCACTTCCAGGTTCACCTCGCTCCCTTCTTCGTATTCCGACGCGATCGTGTGCTCGAGCGTGTACGGGACGAGCGCCAGGGCCGCGCACGGCTCGTCCCAGCCGGCGACGGTGAGGCTCATGCCGTCGACCGCCAGCGAGCCCTTCACGGCCACGTACCGCCGGAGGGGCGCGGGCACGTCCACGCGAACGATCACGTCGGCTCCGGAGCGGCGCACCGACGCCACCTTCGCCGTCGCGTCCACGTGGCCCTGGACCCAATGTCCGCCGATCTCGTCTCCGACCCGGAGGGCGCGCTCGAGATTGACCCTTCTCCCGGGCGTGAGCGCCCCGAGCGTCGTGCGGCGGAGCGTTTCCGGCACCGCGGTCGCGTGGAGGAGCCCCTCCTGCGCGCGCTCGACGGTCAGGCAAACCCCGTTCACCGCGATGCTCGCGCCCGCCGGGTGCGCCGGCTCGAAATCCGCGCGGATCACGAGCCGGGCTCCGCCGTCCTGGGCGCGCTCGATCTTTTCGACGCGCCCGACCCGCTCCACGATCCCGCTAAACATCATGGCTCCCGCGAAGCGATCCCTCGATCCAGACGTCGCGTCCCACGCGGCGGGTCACCAGCGAATCGAGCTCGATCGCATCGTCCAGACGCGCCCGGCCCAGATCGCGGGTCCACGCGGGAGCGCTGGCGCCGCCCAGGATCACGGGGGCGATCCCGATCGCCACCCGATCGGCGAGCCCTTCGCGAAGAATGGCGGTGTGGACGGTCGGACCACCCTCCACGAGCAGTGAGAGCATCCCCTCCCCGGCCAGCCGCCGGAAGAGCGCATGGAGCGGCACCTTCCCGTCCGCGCCGGGCTCGAAACGCCAGACCGCGCAGCCGCGCGCCGTAAGCGCCTCGATCGCCGGCTCGTCCCGCGAGACGGTCGCGATGAGAACCGGGCCGCGCGCGACGGAGCCGAGAAGGCGCGAAGCAGGGGGCGTGCGAAGGCGCGAATCGAGCACGACCCGGGCGGGACTCCTGCCCCGCGCAAGCCGCACCGTGAGCTCGGGGTCGTCGTGGAGCACGGTACCGACCCCCACGAGGACGGCGTCGTGCCGCGCGCGAAGCGCATGGCAGAGCCTCTGCTGCTCGGCCCCGCCGAGCCCGCGCGAATCGCCGCCCTCGCTCGCGACGCGGCCGTCGAGCGAGATCATCGCCTTGAGCATCACCCAGGGAAGCCCGGTCGCCATGAACTTGAGATAGGCGGGATTCAGAGCGCGGCACTCCTCCGCGCGAACCTCCTCGACGATCTCGACGCCCGCGGCGCGCAACGCCTTGAGGCCGCGCCCATTCACGAGCGGATTGGGGTCGCGCATCCCGATCACCGCGCGCCGGATCCCGGCCGCGAGCAGAGCCCGGACGCACGGAGGGGTCCGGCCCTGGTGCGCGCAGGGCTCGAGGGTCGAGACGAGGGTGGCGCCATGCGCCCGCTTCCCTGCCTGCTCGAGAGCGCGGACCTCGGCATGCGCATCACCCGCCCGCGCGTGGAAGCCCCTGCCCACGATCTCACCATGGCGGAGGATCACGGCACCGACGCGGGGGTTGGGATGGGTCGTGCCGATGCCGCGCCGCGCGAGCCGGATCGCCTCGCGCATCGCGCGGTCTTCCGCTGCCGGAACCGGGCGCGGTGCCGCGGCCGGGTGCTCGGTCTTTCCCACCGACGAAATCCGCACGCTCATGAAAAAATAAACCCCGCAGGCAGACACCCGCGGGGCGCACGCGGCCAAGGGCCGTACGCTTCCGACACATGTGATCATCCTTCTCCCATCCAGACTTTGACTGTCGGCTCCGGAATTTCACCGGGATCTGCCGCGGAGTTCAGAACCCCTTGGCTCGCGGGCTTTCACCGCCGGTGGGGACTTTCACCCCGCCCCGAAGGATGTCTGCAGTTCGATCAGGATGGTAGACCGAAACGAACGCTAGCGCAAGAGGATGAGCTTCCTGGCCTCGACCGCTCCGTTCGCTTCCAGGCGGTAGAAATAGGCTCCGCTCGCGAGCGCCCTGCCGCGGTCGTTCGTGCCGTCCCAGGTCACGCGATGCTCGCCGGC
>JAYUAE010000074.1:0-5059 GCA_043741515.1 Candidatus Eiseniibacteriota bacterium
AAGCTCTCCTCGTGGCCTCGCCGCCATTCGCGAAATCCCTGGCCGATAAGGAGCGCCGCGATCACGAACGCCAATCCGGCTCGCATTTCCCTTCCCCACATGCCCCACGCTCCCGAGCTCAGTCCACGAGATTCCACGCAAGGCCGGCCTGAAACGTTCTTCCGGGAGAAGGCGCTCCGAAAGGAGCGGCCGGATCCCAGATCGCGCTTCCCGCCCGCCGGTCGAACAGGTCTTGAAACCGCGCGAACACTCCCGCCGGACCGAAATCGGCGGAGATCGTTCCGTCCCACGTCACGAGCCCCGGCTCGCGAACGAGGCCACGCCGCGACCCGCGCGCGTGCGACTCGATCCCGAACCGGAGCGGCAGGTCCCCCTTGAAGAGGACGATGCGCAGCTCCAGCGCGAGATCGAGCGCGCGGCGGGGAAGGTAGCCGCTCCGGGGTGAAAGCGAATCCGGGCCGCCGCGAATCCATCCCACACCGCGTGAGCGGACCGGGCCGCGGCGGAATTCCCAGCCGATGCCGGCGTGCGACAGCCATCCCGATCCCCGTTCCGTCGCGGCGGAGGAGACTTCATAAATCCCCCCCACGGTATCGGCGGCCACCTCCCATCCGAAATCGCGCGTCACGCGCCGGAAGGAGCCTGTGAGCTCGAGGTCGAGGCCCGGAATCGGGGTCGCGCCGACCGAGCCCAGGGCGCCCGCGAGACGCCGGGGCCGGAGCGCGGGGTTCCCCGAACGGCCGAGCTCGGTCAGGAGAAAGGTCGAGGGCGAAACGAAGGTATGGAAGGTGGCCGGGGTGAGAAGATCCACCCACGACGGCCGCTCGTGCGCGGACTCCACGTCGATACGGCCGCGCGCTCCCGCCATGCTGCCCCAGAGCGAAGCTCTCACGTCGAGGAACCCCGGCGAGAGCTCGCGAACGTCGTACGCGACGTCGATCCCTGCGCCGGCCGTCGGCCCGAGCGCGTAGCGGCTGCCGAGGCTGAGGCGCGCCTCCCCTCGCCGCGGCTCGAACGCGGGCAGCGAATCCACGCGATACACGATCCTTCGCGAGGCGGACCGGACGGCTGCAATCCAGGTCAGCGCCGGCGCGGAGCGCCATAAGAAGGAGCCCTCTGCCGCGACGGTCGGAAATTCCCAGCGCTCGCGCGAGCCGAACTCAGGAGAGAGGTTCGCGTCCTGGGACAGGGCCCACGTCTCCTTTCCGGAGCCGAGGCGGACGCTCCACCGGTCGCTCGATCGGACGCCGTTCCGTGTCGCGCTGAGCGACACGCGGCGGCGATCCCATTCGCTCGCTCCGCCCACCGAATCCTGGATCGCGCGATCGTAGAGGAGGCCCTCGAGGTCGAGTCGGTGGGACCCCAGGCGTCCCAGCTCGGCGCGCAGCGCATAGCGACCCGATGTCACCCGCTGGAGCGGAGCCCAGCCATTCGCCTGGTTTCTGCTGTAGGAGGCGTAGAACCGCCGGCGGAACACGGTCGTCTGGAAACGGGCGCCCGTAAGCTGCGCGTCTCCGCTCCCGCGACGATAGACGAGCGTCGTTCGCGTGACGAGACTCCCGGAGGTGTCCCCTGGCGCCGTCGGGAACGCGGGGCCTCTTGGGGTCGGTCGCGCCAGCCCTTCACCCGGGCCGCGGAGCGCGCCCGGCTCGGTGAAGACGTCGATCGAGTCCACATCCAGCGCCTCGACCGCGTCGGTCCGTGGATCGCTCAGCGCGAACGCCAGCCATGGGGCGCCCCATCCGAGCGCGGCCGAGCCGATGAGCGGCTCGTCGGTCGCGCGCTCCGCCGCCTCGATCCAGCCGTCCAGGCGGACCGTGCCGCCTCCGTCCGGAAGCTCGATCGCTCCCTCCGTCGGACCGGAGAGAGGGAGCGCGCTCACGAAGACCGGACGCCGGAGACGCAGCGCGTCCTCGAGCGAGGCCACGCCCGCCTTCCGCTCGGCGATCATATCGACCGGCCGCCACGCGGCGCGCGCGCTGTCAGCCGGCGCCACCCGCGCACTGTCAGCCGGCGCCACCGAGGACCATGCCGCGCGCGGGGCAAAGAGGCTCCAGGACACCAGGGCCAGCAACGCGGCGATGCCCCGCGCTCCGTCAGCGCTCATGCCGGGCCGCCATGGGGTGCTGCCTTAGCCAGGGAATGGCGAAGTTCCCGACGAGCGCGAAGATCACGAGGTTCGAAGCCAGGTGCTGGAGCGCGGGAAGCGCTCCGAGCGCGATCGCGACGGTGAAGGAACCGAAGGCGATCCCCTGCGCGACATTCGTGAGCGCGTCGTAGAGGAGCGTCGCCGCCAGCCCGCAGAGGAGGAGCAGGCCCGTGCGCGCTCGATGCGCCCCTTGGGATTCCGGGGCTCGAAGCAGGAGCCACGGTCGCGCGAAGCCTCCCAGCGCGCCCACGAGAGCGGCGGCCACGACCTGCGCCACGAGAATCCAGGGATGGGGAGGACCGTAGGGGTTCGCGACGCTGAAGACGAGCCGCGCCACGCCGCCGATCCAAAGTCCCCACGCGGGTCCCGCGAGAAGTCCGGACAAGAAAACCGCCACGGTGAACAACTCCACAAAGAAGAGATACGGGAACAGAAGCAGCTTCGCGTAGCCGCACGCGATGGAAAACGCGATGAGGGAGGAGCTCAGAACGATGGTTCGCATCGGGAGGAGGCGGTGAAAAGCTACCAGAAGGCCGGAGCGCGCGCAACGACGCCGGCGCCGCGCCGGGGGGTCAGCCGCGCGAGCGGACGGGGCGCCTCGCCTTGAGCGCGGCATCGAGCGGACCGAGGATCTCGCCGGGAACGGCCACGCTTCCGATGGCCAGGCCCGGCGTCCGCTCCCCGTGGTAGTCCGATCCACCCGTCATGAGGAGGCCGTGCAGATGCGCGTAGCTCCGGTAACGTTCCACGGCCACGGGGTCGTGCTTGGAATGCCAGACCTCGATGCCGTCCAGTCCACGCCGGGCCCACGCGGGAATCAGGTGGTCCCGGTTGAGCGTTCCGGGATGGGCGAGAATGGTGACACCCCCGGCCTCGCGCACGATCGTCGAGGACTCCTCGAGCGTGACGTGAGGCTTCGGCACGTACGCGGGCGCGTGATGTCCGAGGTAGCGCTGGAACGCTTCGTTGAAGGTCTCCACGTGGCCTCCGCGCAGGAGCGCCTCGGCAACGTGCGGACGCCCCAGGGCTCCGCCGCTCGCGATCTCCTCGACCTCCTCGTAGGGGATGCGGATCCCGAGCCCCTTGAGGCGCGTCAGGATCTTTCGCGCCCTCTCGCGACGGCCCTCCCGGTAGCGGCCAACCGCGGCCTTGAGCTCCGGGTCGGATGGGTCGAACCCGTAGGCCAGGAGATGCACATCCATGCCCTCCTCGCTCACGGACAGCTCGATCCCCGGAATGAGCCGGATCCCGTCGCGACTCGCGCAGGCAGCGGCCGCGGGCAAGCCGTCGAGCGTGTCGTGGTCGGTGAGGGAGAACACCTCCACTCCGTTCTTGAATGCCATGCGCGCCACCTCCTCCGGCGGAAAGGAGCCGTCCGAAGCCGTGGAGTGCATGTGGAGATCGATGGCTGCCATGCTCAGGTCCGATCTTCCGTGCGCGCAAGGCGTTGCTTCAATTCCTTCACCTTACTCGCCACCTTGAGGAAGTCCACGTTCAGGAGATACACCTCTTCGAAGTGCTGCAGCGCCTGGTCCAGGTTACCGAGCCGCTCGTTCGCCACGGCAAGATTGTAGCGGATGCTGATCGTCTCCTCGGGTCCGTAACCGGGAAGCTCGAGCCCCCGGCTCAACTCGCGCGCCGCCGACGCCGGCTCGCCCTTCTCGAGGAAGCAGAGCGCGATCATCTCCAGGCACTTCAATTCCATCGGGCCTCCCTTCGAGGCCACCTGGAATTCGCCGATGGCCTCGTCGTAGAGCCCCATCTCCATGTACGCCATGCCCAGATCGTAGTGGCTCTCGTGGTCTTCTCCGGAAATCCGCTGGCTCACGCCCGCCTTGAACTCGTCGATGATCTCTTCGAGGTCGATGAGGGCGTCGCCCCTCCGGGGCTCATCGTCGCGAACGCGGACGCTCGAGGCCGGGCGCTCGTCCGGGAGCGAATCCAGGTCCACCGGCTTCCCTCCCGACTGCGCTCCGTTCAGGAGCGCATCGAGCTGCTGGACCCGGCCGCGCGCCCGGTCGTTCTCGGGATCGAGCTCGATGCAGCGCACGAACTCCGCGCGCGAGAGGTCCCACTCCTCGTGCGCCAGGTAGACCTCGGCCAGATCGAAGCGCGCCCGCGCCTCGGCGGGACGGTCGCCGGCCTGCTCGGTCAAGTCCACCAGACGGCGGAGAGCCGCTTCGTGTATGGGGTCGACGCCGAGAAGCGACGAGAGAAGCTCGCGCGCCCGGGTCGGATCGCCTCGGAAGAAGGCCAGCTCGCTCGCCTTCCAGTACTCCTCCGCGGCGAGGTCCTTGTTCCCGGCCTCAAGATACGTGCGCGCCAGGTCCTCGTGTTCCGGCTCGTGCGAGGCCTCCGGTTCGTGCGGCGCGGGCTTCGCGACCGGCGCGACCGGCTCTTCCTCGACGCCAGGCGGCTCGGGCGCGGGCGGCGCAGCCGTTTCGCGCTCCACGGCGCGCGAGGAGGGCTCGAATCCGGTATCGGCGGACCCGGGAGCATCGTCTTGCACGGGTGCGTCGTAGCCCTTCGCGCCTCCGGTCTCGAAGGTCCGGGCCGCGGCGTCCGCGACGGGCCCGGCCGCGCCCGACGGCGCGGACGCGCGGGATTGGAGGAGCGAAGGCGCGAGCGTCGAGACGCGCTCGCGAATGGATTCGGCCTCCTCCAGCCGGCCGGTGAGCCTCGCGCGCTCGGCGCGCCTCAGAAGCTCGCGTCCGCCGCGCTCGGGCTGGTCGGCGCGAAGGGCAATCTCGACGTACTTCTCCGAGAGGTCGAAATTGTCCGCGGAGAGCTTGAGCACCTCGTCCAGCACGTCGAGCGCCGCGTCGTGATCCTGCCTCCGGATCGAGCCTTCGGCGAACTCGAGAAAGTGGATCTGGGCGTCGCCGTACAGGCCTTCCTTGGCGTAGAGGT
>JAYUAE010000075.1:0-5056 GCA_043741515.1 Candidatus Eiseniibacteriota bacterium
GGCGGCGGCTACGTGGTCGCGACGAAGCTCCTCGGTCCAGGCGCGGGGCTCATGTCGGGAAGCGCGCTCCTCGTGGACTACGTGCTCACCATCGCGATCTCGCTCGCGAGCTGCTCCGAGTCCATCTTCAGCCTCTTCCCGCCCGGGATGCATGCGCTCCGGATCCCGTTCACGTTCGTGCTGCTCGCAGGGCTCACGCTCCTGAATCTGCGCGGGGTCCGCGAGTCCGTCACGATCATCTCTCCGATCTTTCTCGTGTTCGTCGTGGGCCATGTGGGAGCGATCGCCGCGGCGGTCATCCTGAACATCCACCAGGTCCCGCTCGAGGTGACCCATTTGCGAGAACAGTCCTCGCTCGCGGTCGAGACCACCGGCTGGATTCCGCTCCTCATGATTCTCTTCCGCGCATTCACCCTCGGCGGCGGCACCTACACCGGTATCGAAGCCGTGAGCAACGGCGTTCCCATGCTTCGCGACCCCAAGGTCGAGACCGCGAAGGTCACCATGCGCTACATGGCCTTCTCGCTTGCTCTCATCGCCGGCGGCATTCTCTTCGGCTACCTGCTCTATCAGGTGCATCCGGTCCCAGGCAAGACGCTGAACGCAGTGCTCTGGTATGCGGTCGCGGGACAGCTCTTCGCTCCGGGAAGCCATGTCGGGGCCGCGCTCGTCGCCGCCCTGCTCCTCTCCGCGGGCGCGCTCCTCTTCGTCGCCGCGCAGACAGGATTCCTGGGCGGCCCGCGCGTGCTCGTCTACATGGCGCTCGATCGCTGGGTGCCCTCCCGCTTCGCCAACCTTTCCGAACGCCTCGTCAGCTCGAACGGCGTAATGTTCATGGGCGTCGCCGCGGCCATTGTCCTCGCGGCCACCGGCGGCGCCGTGCACATCCTCGTCGTGCTCTACAGCATCAACGTCTTCCTGACGTTCGCGCTCGCGCAGCTCGGGATGATCCGGGACGCGCTGATCCTGCGTAAGGAAGGAAAGCCCTGGGTGCAGCCCCTCTTCGTGAGCGGGATCGGATTCGTGGTCACGGGCTCGCTCCTCGTCGGGACCGTGGCGTTCAAGTTCACCGACGGCGGATGGGCGACGCTTCTCGTGACCACCGTCATCGCGCTCTGCTGCGTGGCGATCCGGCGCCACTACGTCCGGACCGCGGCGAGCCTGAATCGCCTGGATGACGCGTTGACCTCTGTTCCGCTGCCTAGGAAGGAGGCCACCCCCGCTCCAATGCAGCGGAACGCGCAGACCGCGATCCTGACCGTCACCAACTTCGGCGGACTGGGGATTCACTCGCTCCTGAACCAGTTCCGCATCTTCCCGAATCAGTTCAAGCAGATCGTGTTCGTCTCCGTGGGCGCGATCGATTCGGGACGGTTCAAGGGCGCGGATGAGATCGAGGCGCTGCGAACGAGCACCGAGGCCGAGCTTCAGAAGTACGTGGATTTTGCGCGGAAGCTCGGCATCCCCGCCGAGTACCGCTACTCGATCGGCACCGACATCGTGGACGAGCTGGAGGCGCTGTGCCTGCAGGCCAGCAAGGATTATCCGCGCTCGGTAACGTTCGGCGGACAGCTCGTGTTCCAGAAGGAAGGCGCCATCGTGAGGTGGCTCCACAACCAGACCTGCCCCGCTCTGCAGCGGCGCCTCGCGTTCCACGGGCTGGCGATGGTGATATTGCCGGTGAGGGTGTACTAGAAAAGACAGAGGGCCCGGCTCAGGCAGGGCTGCCTGGGCGCGCGGGCCGCTCTGGTCTTCGCTCTCAGCCCCGCATGGACCCGGGCCGTCATGGACGTACCCATCCACACATTAGGGCGCAGTCCCTCCACCGCGCCCTGGGAGCTTCCGGCGCCGGTTCCACGGCGCCGGTCATCTCCCCCCGAACCGCCCCGTCTCAGGGCGGACCCATCCAGCGGGTCGTGATCCGCGCGCGGCACGCATGCAGGGTCGTTCCAGGCGCGGCACGTCATGGCGCTACTGCACGCACCGTGCCCCGGTCAGGTATTCGCGTGGCGCAACTTAGGAGGATGGAAGAGCCGGCGGCCAACGTCGAAGCCTCGACGCCGTCAGATGTGGAGATGAGACGGCCGTCCTACGCGCCTACCTCTACCGAGGTCTTAGCGAGCTCCGGCCACTGCCTTGCCTTCGTATGCGTCCTCCAGAGCCCGAACGTCGAGCTTCTTCATGTTCATCAAAGCTTCCATCACGCGCTCTGACTTCGACGGGTCCTTGTCCAGCATCATGTCGCCCAGCGAAGCCGGGACGATCTGCCAGGACAGCCCGTACTTATCCTTGAGCCAGCCGCACTGGCTCGGGGTTCCTGCCTGGGAATGCTTGTTCCAGTACTCATCGATTTCGTCCTGGTTCTTGCACTTAGTACGGCTCGCCCTCAACTCTCTTCTCCTCCGGCTCGAAGAGCTTGGGCAGTAGCTCCGCCATCGCGACCAGATCGAGCAGGTTGTGGTGGAACACGGGGAGCAGCCTGTGCGGCTGGCCGTGCTTGACGTAATCATGGTAGGAGCTTGGGATCTCGGAGCCATCGATGTCGCCCGCGCGCATGCGACGCAAGACCCTCCATTCGAGCGTCTTGAGCCTGCAATCGGGGAGGCGGTCGCGCCACTGCCGTCTCACCATCCAGAGCAGATCGAGGTGAGGGATCGAGGTCTCGAAGCGCATCCGATGATGGACCGCGCGGTGGCGCAGGAACGGAATATCGAAGGTCTTCCCGTTGTACGTGATCAGAAAATCGTACTCGCCCAAAATCCGCTCAACTTCGGCGAGCAGCGCCCGCTCCTCGGCGTAATCGCGCGCGAAGAGCTGGCGGAGGACGAGATTCCGCTCGCCGATGTGGCATAGACCGACGAGAAACACCGGCGCAGAGGTGAGGCCGCAGGTTTCGATGTCCAGGAAGAGCATCCTGCGGTGCCCGTACTTGCGGAAAAGGCCGCGCTCGGGCGGGTCGAGCGCCTCGATCGCTTCGGGAAGCGTGCGGGGCGTGCGCTCCTCGCCCGGGTTCGGCGGCCGCGCGATCCCTGCGTCGGGGTCCGGCGGGCGCGCGAGCCGCTCGTACTTCTTGAGGAGCGGCATCGGGCGCTCGTTCAGCTCGGTGTAGAGCCGCTCGTGCACGAAGACCGGGCCCTCGCGGCCAATGAGGATCCCGCCCGGGAGGATGTCCTCGATCGAGGTGGGGACCGCGTGCGGCTCGCGCGGGCGGCGTACGGTCGGGTCGAGACCCGCGGGCCCGAGGCCGGCGCGATCGAGGCTCGCTCGGTCGCTTGCCGCCTCGCCCCGAAGCATGTCCCCGATCCGCTGCCGCAGCGAGGAGGAGATCATCGCGCCGGAGTTCGCGCCGGGATCCGCGTCGGGGGCCGCGCCGCGCCGGAAATCATCGCCCCAGCATTCTCCGTAGTAAAGCCTCGGTCGCGGCCTTGCTCGGCATCGGCCAGCCCCCGTAGAGATCCGGATCTTGCTGCTGGGCGGGGCGCATGATGGGGAGCCCCACGCACGAAGGGCAGCCCAGCTCGCACGGGCAGTCCTCGATGAGACGGAGCGAGGCGCTCAGCAGCTCCCCGACGATCGCATACCCACGCTCGGCGTAGCCGAGGCCGCCCGGGTAGCGGTCGTACATGAAAATTGCGGGCTCGCCGAGGTTTGCGCTGTCGAGGATCCCGCCGACGTCGGGCCGGTCGCACATGACGTGGAGCGGCAGTATCGTGATGAGTAGATTCCGCAGCCCCGACATGCCTTCGCGCGGATTGAGCCCGGCGATCTTGACCTGGTTGCGCGTCCCCTCGCTGGGCTGGATCCAGAGCGCCACCGTGTCGAGCTTCTGGCGCGGCAGGTCCAGCGGGTGATACCCGATCGCATCCAGGCTCCGGAACCGGATCTTCTTCATCGCGACCGTCGCCCATGAGACGGCCGCGGGTCCCAGCCCCACCGTCTCGTCGCCGAGCTTCTTCGATTCGCGCGGCTCCGTGAGCTTCAAATGCGTGTCGAGCACCGGCTGCGTGTAGTAGTCCACCTCGCGCGGCTCCACGTAGGCGATCTTCTGCTTCAGATCAAGCTCGCGCACGAAGTAGGTGTCCCCCTCGTGCAAGTAGATCGCCTCGGGATAGACGAGCTCCGGCGCGCTGATCGAATCCACCGTGCCCAGCACCGCGTTCTCGCGCGTCTGATCGAGAATCGTGAACGTGTCGTCGGAGATGGTGCGGAGATTGACGCTGCCAGCGGGGTATTCGGACGAGGACCAGTAGCGGAGGCCGTCCAGCGACTTGAACGAGCCCTCCTCCTCGAGGATCGAGGCGATCGCCGGCGCGCGGCTCCCGAAGATCTCTTCGTCCTCCTCGCTCAACGGCAGCTCGTAGGCGGCGCACGAGAGCTGCGAGGCGAGCACGTAAGGATTCTCGGGATCCAGCACCGCGCTCTCGACTGACTGCCCGAAGAAGTACTTCGGATGGCGCATGAGGTACTGGTCCACCGGGTCCTCGTACGCGACCACGACCGCGAGCGAGGGGGCCAGCTTCCTGCCCGAGCGCCCCGCCTGCTGCCACGTGCTCGCGATGGTGTTCGGGAAGCCGACCAGGATCGAGGCGTCGAGCGTGCCGACGTCGATTCCCAGCTCGAGCGCATTGGTCGAGATCACGCCGCGCAGCTCGCCCTCGAAGAGCCGGCGCTCGATGGCACGGCGCTCCTCGGGCAGATAGCCGCCGCGATAGGGGCTCAGGAGGTCCGCCAGCCCGCCCGGCTCGCGCTCCAGCCTCTCGCGGGCATAGCGGTAGATCAGCTCGGCCACGACGCGCGCCTTGGTGAACACGATGGACTGAACGCCGCGTTTGAGAAGCGCGACAAGCATTCGCTCCGCGTCGACCGAGGCGCTCCGACGTTCAGGCGAGTCGGGGCCATACTGGCGCGGGTTCCAGAAGACGAAGAGCTTGGGGCCGCGCGGCGAGCCGTCCTGATCGACGACGCTGACGTCGTCTCCCACGAGAAGCTCCGCCAGCTCCTGTGGGTTGCGCAGTGTGGCGGAGGAGCAGAGAAACTGCGGTTCGGCGCCGTAGTG
>JAYUAE010000076.1:0-5021 GCA_043741515.1 Candidatus Eiseniibacteriota bacterium
GCGGCGCCCGCCGACGCGTACCCGATCCACGTTCAGCTCCGCCGCGTCGAGCGCGGCCTCGCGCAGCCCGTCCTGGATCGCCTCGATCGTGAGCGCGGCGCGGCCTCGAAGCTCGCGCTGCTCGAGGTCCACCTCCAGCGCGACCTTGTAGTGGCGCACGTGGAACTCGAGATCGCGTCTCGGCCTGGGCTCCCCCTTCCAGGGCTTTCGCCCCGAGGGCGGAAACGGCTCGAAGGGCGGCGTCTCGGGAGCCGCCCGCCTTCCCAGGAAGAGCGGGTGATACAGGGGATCGCGCAGGGTCATTCAGTGCCTCCGGTTCAGGACAAGCTACGCATCCTCCACGACACGGGTGACGCGTGTCAAGGACGAGAGCCGGGCGCCGGCTTTCGCAGCATGATTCTTCCGTCCCGGAGCGGGTAGAATGTTCCGATGCGCCCCCATCCGGCCCTCGAATCGTTCATCCGCGTATTTCTGGATTCCGCCGCAGACATCGTGCCGCTCTTTATCCTGGCGCTCCTCGTCGGGGCGTTCATCGAGGAGTTCGTCTCCGAGCGATTCATCGCGCGTTTCCTCACCGGAAAGAACCCGGGCACGATGGCGCTCGCGGCCCTCGTGGGCGCGCTGATCCCGCTCTGCACCTGCGGCATGGTGCCGCTCGCGGTCTCGCTTCGCCGCCGGGGTGGAGACATGAAGCACACGCTCTGCTTCCTCACGGCGGGGGCCGCGGTGAGCATCCCGGTCTTGCTCTTGACCTGGAAGGTTCTCGGCTTCGAATGGCTCGTGGTCCGGTTCGCCGCCTCTGTCGCGCTGGGGCTCCTGGTCGGCTACGGAAGCGGTGTTCTCCTCCGTGGAGCGGCGCGATCCACGGGGACCCTGGCCGGGCAGGACGAGGTCGTGGAAATGCACGGCGCGATGTTCGACCTGGCGCCGGTCGCGGGCCGCTCCCGGCTTCGCGCGGTGTGGCGCTGCTTCCTGGGGCAGCTGCGTGAGTACGCCCCCTGGGTGCTGGTGAGCCTCGTCCTGGCCGCCCTCGTGGACGTCCTCGTGCCGGGCCACTGGATCCACATCCTGTACGGGCAGAGGACCACGGTGGGCTCGTTCCTGGCCTCGATCAGCGGCGTGCCGTTCTACTTCTGCTCGGGCGCCGAGCTGCCGCTCGTGAAGGAGCTCCTGGCGAAGGGCATGGGATTCGGCCCTGCGGCGGCGATGATGCTCGCGGTTCCGATCGTGAACATCCCGACGTTCGGGGTCGTCGGCAAGTGGCTGGGCCCGCGGGCTGCGCTTGTCTATCTGGCGATGATCGTGGCCGGATCCACCCTGCTGGGAGTGCTCGCCGGCCGGATCTTGGCGCCCTAGCTCTTTTTCGGGGGCCTCGAGGGGCGAATCTCGACCGCGCTCGGGAGCGTCCTCGGGTCTTGCGTCAGGAGGCCGATCACGATCCGCGCGATGTCCTCCGGCTGGATCTTCCATGCGTCATCGGGACCGGGCGTGTGGTCGTTGAAGTGGGTCGCCACGCTCCCCGGCATGAGGTAGCTCACCTTGATGCCGTCGTAGCGCACCTCCTGCATGAGCGCCTCGCTCATTCCGTTCAGCCCGAACTTGGAGGCGTTGTAGGCGGTGGCCAACGGGAACGCGTTCTTGCCGGCAAGGCTCGAGACGTTCACGATGTAGCCGCCGCCCCGTTTTCGCATGCGCGGGATGGCGGCGCGCGAGCAGAGGAACACTCCGGTCAGGTTCGTCTCGATCACCTGATTCCACTCCGTGAGCAACGTCTCCTCCAGAGTCCGGAAAAATCCCACGCCCGCGTTGTTGACGAGAATGTCCACCCCGCCGAAGGCGCGCTCCGTCTCCTCGAAGAGCGCGGTCACGTCGCTCTCGCGGCGCACGTCGCAGGCACGCGCCAGCACGCGCTTCGCATGGGCGCGCTCGAGGTCCTTCCCGACCGCGGCGACCTCCTTCTCGCTCCGGGCCGAGACCGTCACGAAGGCGCCCTCCGCCAGAAGCGCTTCGGCGATGGCGCGTCCGATCCCCTTCGTGCTGCCGGTCACGATGGCGGACCGGCCCTTGATCCCGCTTCCGTTCATAGAATCTCCTCCAGTGCCTGCTTCAACTCCGGGATCTTCCCGGTGAAGAAGTGATCCGCTCCTTTCACCATCTTGAGAGTCACGGGCCCGTACCGTCTCCAGCCCTCGACGGACCGCTCGAGCGCTTCCGGACCTCCGTACTGGTCCCGCTCCCCCTGGACGATCGCGAGCGGCCATGGTACCCGGTCGAGGAAGTCGAAGGCATGATTCTCGACGGGCACGCCGAGCGCTACGAAACGCTCCACGCCCGGGTCGCCCAGCGCCCACTGGAGCCCGATCCAGGAGCCGAAGGAGAATCCCGCGGCCCAGAGCGGCTTCCGTCCTGTGCGCTCCCTCGCGAACGCCGCCGCCGCGGCGAAATCGCCCACCTCCTCGTTCCAGCCGGAGTACTGCCCTTCGCTCCGGCCGACGCCGCGGAAATTGAACCGGAGCGTGGGATGCCCCGCGGCCTCGAGCACCCGGTAGACGGTGTGCACGACCTTGCTGTGCATGGAGCCCCCGTGGGCCGGATGAGGATGGCCGATGACCGCGGCGGGGGATCCGGTTCCGGGATCGGACCAGAGCGCTTCGATCCTGCCCGTGGGGCCCGCAATGTCCACCGCGCTTACGGTGCGCGCCGCGGGAAGGGATTCTTCCATGCGACAAGTCTCTCCGCTATACTTGATCTGCTCAAGCACCAAATCCCGCTTCCCGGAGGTCTTCCCGTGGCAATCCGCGTCGAGAAGGAAACCATGCACGGTCTGAATCGCGCCGAGCTTCTGGACATGTACCGGCTGATCTATCTCTCGCGGAAGATGGACGACGAGGAGATCAAGCTGAAGAAACAGAACCTGATCTTCTTCCAGATCTCGGGCGCGGGCCACGAGGCGGTGCTGGTGGCGGCGGGCAAGGCCCTGAAGAGCGGCTACGACTGGTTCTATCCTTATTACCGCGACCGGGCTCTGATGCTGACGCTCGGCATGACGCCCACCGAGATGCTCTTACAGGCCGTCGCCGCGGCGGCGGATCCCAACTCCGGCGGACGCCAGATGCCGGCGCACTGGGGGCTGAAGCGCGCGAACGTGGTCACCCAGTCGAGCCCGACCGGAACGCAATTCCTCCAGGCGGTGGGCTGCTCCGAGGGCGGCCGGTTTCTCTCGGCTCTCGAGGACATCAAGAATCGCCCGCCTTTCCACGAGGACGAGGTGGTCTACGTCTCCTCGGGCGAAGGCACCACGAGCCAGGGAGAATTCTGGGAGGCGCTCACCACGGCCGCCACGAACAAGACGCCGGTCCTCTTCCTGATCACCGACAACCAGTACGCGATCTCGGTACCGGTCGAGGTGCAGACGCCCGGGAGCGACATCGCGCGCTGCCTGAGCGGCATCCCCGGGCTCCGCATCATGAAGGTGGACGGCACGGATCCCATCGCGTCCTACCGGACGATGACGGAGGCGGTCGCGCATCTGCGCGCCCGGCGCGGGCCCGTGCTCG
The DNA here is from genome assembly GCA_043741515.1 of Candidatus Eiseniibacteriota bacterium. GTDB lineage: Bacteria > Eisenbacteria > RBG-16-71-46 > SZUA-252 > SZUA-252 > WS-7. The sequence goes on from JAYUAE010000076.1 coordinate 3,558, forward strand.
TGCACGCTTCGGTCGTGCGCCCGTACGGGCATTCGATGTCGGACGACGAGCTTTCCTACAAGCCGCCCGCCGAGCGCGAGGCGGAGGCGAAGCGGGATCCGTTGCACACGTTCCCCGCCTTCCTGATCCGCGAGGGCTTCGCGAGGCAGGAGATGATCGAGGGGATCCAGAACGAGGTGGCGGAGACCATCGCGAAGGCCGAGGCCGAGGCCCTGAAATCGCCGCAGCCCCTGCCTTCGACGGCGCTCCACCACGTGTACTCCTCGAGAATGGATCCAACCTCGAGCGCGCTCTCAACCGAGCCCAGGTTCGAAGGCGACCCCGAGACGATGGTCACGCTCATCAACCGCTGCATGCGCGACGAGATGGCGCGCGATCCTAGCATCGTGATCTTCGGCGAGGACGTGGCCGACGCCACGCGCGAGGCGGCGCTCACTCAGGTGTCCGGCAAGGGGGGCGTGTTCAAGGTCACGCACGGCCTGCAGAAGCGGTTCGGCAAGGAGCGAGTCTTCAACTCGCCGCTGGCCGAGGCCAACATCATCGGGCGCGCGATCGGGATGGCAACACGCGGCATCAAGCCCGTGGTCGAGATCCAGTTCTTCGACTTCATCTGGCCCGCGATGATGCAGATCCGGAACGAGATGGCGATGCTCCGCTGGCGCTCGAACGGCGACTTCTCATGCCCGCTGGTGGTCCGGGTGCCGATCGGCGGATATCTCCAGGGCGGATCGATCTATCACAGCCAGAGCGGCGAAAGTATCTTCGCGCACCATCCCGGTCTGCGGATCGTGTTCCCCTCGAACGCAGTGGACGCGAACGGACTCCTGCGCACCGCCATCCGCTCCGACGATCCGGTCTTCTTCCTCGAGCACAAGCACATCTACCGCCAGCCCTTCGCCAAGGGGCAGTATCCCGGGCCGGACTACACGATCCCGTTCGGGAAGGCGCGCGTGGCGCGCGAGGGCAAGGACCTGACGGTGGTGACCTGGGGCGCCACCGTGAACCGCGCGCTGCTCGCGGCGCAGCGGCTGGAGGCGAGCGGCGCGTCGGTAGAGGTCCTGGACATGCGCACCATCCTGCCTTTCGACATGGAGGCGATCGCGCGCTCCGTGCGCAAGACCGCGCGGGTGCTGGTGCTCCACGAGGACGTGCTCACGGGCGGATGGGGCGGCGAGATCGCGGCCCGGATTGCGGAGGATTTGTTCGAGGCGCTCGACGCCCCGGTGCGACGGATCGGCGCGCTGGATACGCCGGTCGGCTACGCGCCGGCGCTAGAGGACGCGATCCTCCCGCAAGTGGACCGCATCGAGAAGGTGCTGCGGGAGCTGGCGGCGTACTAGCAATCACGCCGCGCCCAGCACCACCCGATCTCCGTCCCGGCGAACCTTCCCCTCCTCGACCAGCTTCTGCAGATGCGCCTCGAGCGTGCGCGCGGCCAGCTCGGCGGCGGCGCCGGGCGTGTCC
>JAYUAE010000077.1:0-2063 GCA_043741515.1 Candidatus Eiseniibacteriota bacterium
TTCGAGCGTGAGCGCGCCCCCCGTGGCGGGAGTGAAGGCGCCCAGAACCTCCTCGACGAGCGGCATGAGGTCCCCGAAGCGGATCTTGCGGGCGAGGAAGAGCCCCACCGCCTCCTCGTCCGCCGCGTTCAGCACGGCAGGCGTCGCCCCCCCGGCCGCGAGCGCCCGGCGCGCGAGCAGAAGCCCCAGGCTGCGCGCGGGATCCGGAGCCTCGAAGGAAAGCGAGCCCAGGCTCACCGGCGTGAGCCGGGGCAACTCGGAGGCCCACCGCTCGGGATGGCTCAGCGCGTAGAGAAGGGGAAGCCGCATGTCGGGCATCGAGAGCTGCGCCAGCACGGAGCCGTCCGCGAACTCGACGAACGCGTGCACGATGGACTGAGGGTGGATCACCACGTCGAGCCGGTCGGCGGGAAGATCGAAGAGCCAGCGCGCCTCGATCACCTCGAAACCCTTGTTCATCAGGGTCGCGCAGTCGACCGTGATGCGCTCCCCCATGGACCAGGTCGGGTGCTTCAGCACCTCCTCGCACGTGGACTCCCGCGTGGTTTCGGGATCCCGTCTCAGGAACGGTCCTCCCGAGGCGGTGAGCGTGACGCGGCGCACGTCGGCCATGGGACGCCCCGCAATGCACTGGAAAACGCCGCTGTGCTCGGAATCGACCGGAATCATGACGCCCCCGGAGCGCTTGGCGATCGCGGTCAGGAGCTCACCGGCCAGAACCACCGATTCCTTGTTCGCCAGCGCGACACGCTTTCCCCGCGAGAGCGCCGCGACCGTGGGCCTCAAGCCGACACCCCCGACCACCGCGTTCACCACCACGTCCACCCCGTCCTCCTCCGCGAGGGTGGTCAGGGCCGCTTCGCCTTCGAGCACCTCGCCGCGCCACGCGGACTTCGCCCGGCGAACCGCCTCGGGGTCCATGAGCGCGACCCGCCGCACATCGAATTCCTCCGCCGCGCGGATCAGGGCCGCGTCGTTGCCGCGGGCCGCGAGAGAGACGAGACGGATCCGCTTCGGATAGGCGCGCGCCAGATCCAGGGCCGCTCTGCCGATGGACCCGGTCGCTCCGAGGAGCGCGACCCGGACCTCCCCCGACCCTGCGCTCATCGCCCGAACACCTCCCAGATCAGGAAGTAGTAGACGAGCGGCGCCGAGAACAGGAGGCTGTCGAACCGGTCGAGCACTCCGCCATGGCCGGGTATCAGGCTCGAGGATTCCTTGGTCTCCGCGTCGCGCTTGAGGAGCGACTCCACCAGGTCTCCCAGCTGGGCGAAGATACCGACCAGGGCGCCCAGCGCGAGCGCGGCCCCCAGCGAGAGGAACGGCGCGAACCACGCGCGCGCCGCGACTCCGGCCGCGACCGACGCGAGAAGCCCGCCGACCGCGCCCTCGACCGATTTCCCCGGGCTCACGTTCGGGGCGAGCCGGTGGCGTCCCCAGGCGCGTCCGACGAGATACGCCGCGGTGTCGCAGGTCCACGCCAGGAAGAACGGCAGGAGCGCGAAGGCCATCCCCTGCGCGTACGGGACGCTCAGGGTCCACGGCAGCTCCCGCAGCGCGACCACGTGCGCGCCGAGCCAGCCGATGTACAGAACCCCGAGGAGCGTCGAGGAAGTGTTCACCAGCGTCTGCTTGCTCGCGCCCCGCCGGAGCTCCGCCAGGAGCATCGCGATGAGAAGGACTGTGAAGAGCCCCGCCAGGTGCCACTCCTCGGTGCGGTGCGTGCGGAGTCGCGCGTAGATTCCGATCGGGAAGAGCAGCGCCGCGAGAAAACCGGACTTCCAGTGGGGCGAAAGCCCCTTCGACGCCATCATGATGTAGAACTCGCGGAGCGCGAGCCCGATGAAGAGCAGCGTGAATCCAAGGAACGGGAGGCCGCCCACCCGGGCCAGGAGCCAGAGCAGCGGCAGGAACACGACCGCGCTCACCACCCGGAGCGCAAACGACGGGTCCTTCGCGCGCTCGGGCATCAGCGCCGGCGCCTCGCTCCGGGCCTCAGCGCGTTCGGCCAAAGCGGCGGCTTCGTCTCTGGAAGTCATACACGGCCTGGTAGAGGTGCTTGC
>JAYUAE010000078.1:0-2062 GCA_043741515.1 Candidatus Eiseniibacteriota bacterium
CCACATGAGGCTCATGAATCAGGAGCCGGCAGCCGCGGAGGATCAGCGACGCTGGGTGGCCTGAGACTCCGCGCCGTAGTGCGTGGCGACATAATCGTCCACGAGCTTCAGAAAATCCGCCGCGATCCCGGTCCCCTTGAGCGTCATGACCTGGCGCCCGTCGATGAACACCGGGGCCTTCGGCTCCTCCGCCGTTCCCGGGAGCGAGATCCCGATATTCGCGTGGCGCGACTCGCCGGGCCCGTTCACGACGCATCCCATCACCGCGACGCGCATTTCCTCGACGCCCGGATAGAGCGCCTTCCAGTGCGGCATCCTCTCGCGAAGATGCAGATTCACCGTCTCGGCCAGCTCCTGGAAGTAGGTGCTCGTTGTGCGGCCGCAACCGGGACACGATGTGACTTGCGGCTGGAAGTGCCGGATGTCCAGCGACTGCAAGATCTGCTGGCAGGTCCAGACCTCCTCGCGCCGGTCGCCGCCCGGCGCCGGGGTCAGGCTGACGCGGATCGTGTCGCCGATTCCGTCCAGGAGCAGCGTGGAGAGCCCCGCCGTCGAGGCGACGATCCCCTTCATGCCCATGCCGGCCTCGGTGAGTCCCAGATGGAGCGCGTAGTCGGTCTCCGCCGCGAGGCGGCGATAGATCGCGATGAGGTCGCGCACGCCGGAGACTTTCGCGGAGAGCACGATTCGGTCGTGCGACTGGCCGAACTCCTCAGCGAGCGCGGCAGAGCGGATCGCGCTCTGGAACATGGCGTCGAGCGTGATCTCGCGATCGTCGAGCGGCTCGGGGCGTCGCGCGTTCTGGTCCATCAGCTCCGTCAGTAGCTCCCGATCGAGGGAGCCCCAGTTGACCCCGATGCGGACCGGTTTCCCATGCTCCACCGCGACCTCGATGATGCGCCGGAAGTGGGCGTCGTGACGGGCTCCCGCGCCAACGTTCCCCGGATTGATCCGGTACTTGTCGAGCGCGCGGGCGCACTCCGGATGGTCGGTCAGGAGAATGTGCCCGCTGAAATGGAAGTCGCCGATGATGGGAGATCGGACGCCTTGGTCCCGGACGCGGCGCACGATCTCGGGAACCGCCTTTGCCGCCTCGGGCGTGTTGACCGTGAGGCGGACCAGCTCGGATCCGGCCTGGGCCAGGGCGATCGTTTGCTCGGCGGTGGACCCGGCGTCGGACGTGTCGGTGTTGGTCATGGACTGGACCGCGACCGGACGTCCTCCGCCGATCGTGACCGCCCCGATGCGGACGGCCGTGGAGCGGCGCGGCCCGGACGGGGCGCCTTGGCTTACGTTCGAGGATGTCATCATGGTGCGCCCAGTCTACGCGGGAGGCGCGCGGGGGTCAAACGGGCATGGTATCCTGGCCGCCATGAGCTCCCAGGTGCGCGCCATGTTCGCGTCCATCGCAAGCCGCTATGACCATGGGAACCAGGTCCTATCACTCGGGCTCCACCACCGGTGGCGCCGGGCCACGGTGAAGGCGAGCGGCGCCCGGCCGGGGGACAAGGTTCTGGACTGTGCGACCGGAACGGGAGACCTGGCCTTCGAGTTCCAGCGCGCCGTCGGCCGCCAGGGGCGGGTGCTCGGGATCGACTTCTGCGCCGAGATGCTCGACGTCGCGCGCGCGAAGGCGGAGCGCGAGGGTCTGCCGGCCCAGTTCGAGGAGGCGGACGCGCTTGAGCTGCCGCATGCGAGCGGCTCCTTCGACATCGCCTCGGTCGCCTTCGGAATCCGGAACGTGGACGATCCCGGCCTCGGGATCTCGGAGATGGCGCGCGTGGTGCGTCCCGGCGGCAATGTGGTCGTACTCGAGTTCGGACAGCCGGGAGGCGCCCTGTTCGGTCCGATCTACCGTTTCTACAGCGCGCACGTGATCCCGCGCATCGGCGGATGGCTCACCGGGAAGCGCCACGCCTACGAATACTTCCATCGCACCTCGTCCGAATTTCCCTGTGGAGCCGCGTTCGTCGCGCTCATGGAGAACACCGGGCGGTTCTCCTCGGTCCGCTTGAAGCGTCTCACCGGCGGCATTGCCTACGTGTACATCGGAACGGTGGGC
>JAYUAE010000079.1:0-2059 GCA_043741515.1 Candidatus Eiseniibacteriota bacterium
CGAGGAGCTGGTGCAGGGATGGAGCGGACCCCTTGCCGACCTGGACCAGCTCTCGAAGATCTGGGGCAAGCCGGTCGTCCTGACCGAGGTCGGCTATCACAGCCTCGACACCGCCGCCAGCCGCCCCTGGGAGTGGGACCTGGACGGCAATCTCTCGCTCGACACCCAGGCCCGGTGCTACGAGTCGCTTTTTCGGGCGCTTCCGGATCACCCAGCCGTGAACGGGGTATTCATATGGAAATGGAACCCCGACTACGCCCGCGCAGGCGGTCCCGAAGACACGGAATACACGCCTCAGAGGAAGCCGGCCGAACAGGTTCTTGCCCGCGGCTATGCCGCGATCGAGCGGCGGGGGCTGTAGACTGGCGGGGCCGCGCCGGCCCGGCCTTGTCCGGCCAGGGGCCCTCTGCTAGGCTCCGGGCAAGCGCTTCGCGCTCCCTACCGCAACCAAGCCACATCGGATGGAGGACACGGATGAAGACTCGCAAGGCCTTTGCCGCCATGGTGCTCGCCGCGTTTTCGCTGTCGATCGCCTCTGCCGCGTTCGCGCAAGCGGGGACGACCACCGCAGCTCCAAAGGGCACCGTCACGACCGCGAAGACCACGGCAGCGAAGACCACGGCATCCAAGTCCGCGCCCGCAACCAAGAAAGAAGGCGCCGCTACCGCGACCGTGGCCGGGAAGGGCACGCCCCGCTCGATCATCGGCGAGGTGGTGGATCCCGCGTGCTGGATCGTGAACGGAGCGAAGGGCCCGGCGCACAAGGATTGCGCGATCGCGTGCGCGAAGGCGGGCCAGGTGCTCGGCATCGTCGAGAGCAAGACGCAGAAGCTCTACATGATCGCGACCGACAAGCCGGGCGAGGATCCGAACAAGGGGCTCATCGATTACGTCGGCCAAATGGTGGTGGCAAAGGGGCGGGTCTATTCGCGCGGGGGAGCGACCGGAATCAAGGTCACCTCGGTCGAGCCGTACAGCGCCACGGCCGCTGTTTCGCAGTAACGCGCTGATCCGGATCGGAAACTTCGCAACAATGATTTCGGAGGAACCATGCGTTTGAATCCACTTCGCGCCATTGCGCTCGCGGCCGGCGCTGCGGCGCTTCTTCTCGCGGTTTCCGCCGGCGCCCGCCAGGGCGCGACCTCGCCCGCGCACCAGCACGATCAGATGGCCATGGAGAAGATGTCGGCCAAACCCAAGGCCTCCGAAGGCAAGTACATGACGATCGTGGGCGAGGTGATGGATCCCGCGTGCTTCCTCGAGGCCGGGTCGAAATCCATCGGACCGGGGCACTACCAGTGCGCGTACGACTGCGCCAGGTCGGGACAGACGCTCGCCATCTACGACCGCGACGAGGACCGGATCTACTTCATCGCGGGGGAGCTTCCCGGCAAGAACCCCAACGATCCCGTCATCGCCTACGTGCACAAGAAGGTGGACGTGAGCGGCACCGTCTATCACCGCTCGGACGCGTGGGGCATCGTGATCACGAAGGTCGCGCTGCATCAGGACAAGCCCGCGGCCGGTGCCAAGAGCGACGGGGCCAAGGCCGCCACGACGGGAGCCCCCGCGGGGAAATAGCAGCTGGACCGATCCGTGGCAAGAGGGCGTTGAGAAGTTGAAGGGACTTCAGGACGTGTACCCGATCCCATGAACTCAATCGTTCTGCCGCTCACGGCGATCGTCGTCTTCTCCTTCGCCTACCGCTACTACGCCGCGTTCGTCGCCACCAAGGTTGCGCGCGTGGATCCTTCCCGGCCGACGCCCGCGGTCACCATGGCGGACGGCCGCGATTACGTGAAGACCAACAAGTTCGTCCTGTTCGGTCACCACTTCGCCGCGATCTCGGCGTCGGGTCCCTTGATCGGGCCGGTGCTGGCCGCGCAGTTCGGCTATCTGCCGGGCGCCCTCTGGATCCTCTTCGGCGCGGCGCTGGGCGGCGCGGTCCACGACTTCATCATTCTTTTCGCGTCGGTGCGCCACGGGGCGGCGCCGCTCTCGGAGATCGCGCGCCGCGAGGTGGGGCCGCTGGCCCATCGTTCGGCGACCGCGGCGATCC
>JAYUAE010000080.1:0-2058 GCA_043741515.1 Candidatus Eiseniibacteriota bacterium
GGAGGCGCTCGCGTTCGGCCGCGACGCGATGGTGCTGGTAGAGGTCGCGCACGCTCCGCTCGGCGCGGCTCCGCAGCTCGGACGTCAGCTCCAGCGGCGCGGGGCCGCCGAGCAGCCGCTCCCCGAATGGCGCGGCATCCTCCAGCGCGAGGCTCAGCACGACGCGGTCCTCGAGCACGGTGAGCGCTGAGATGTGGAGCGCGAGCGGGAGGCGTCTCGCGGCCAGAGAGACGTCCCCGTCGAGTTCGGGCAGTGTGATTTCCTGATCGAGGCGGATCGGGATCTCGATGCTGGGGCGCTCGCGGTTCCAATCCTCCACCTTGAGGCCCCCGAAGTAGCGCGCGACCGGGTTCATGAAGGGCAGGCCGCCGCCGGCGGGCGCGCCGACGCTGTCGCCCCGGGATCCCGCGCGCACCACATGCACGTGGGTGACGGCGAGCCCGGCGCGCAGCGTGCCTACCCTGGGGCGGAACTCGATCACGTCGATATGGGTCTGGAGCACGAGATCGGCTTCGAGCGGCGACGCGTCCGGGCCGAGCATGCGGCCGTGGCCGGAGAGCGTGATCGAGGCGAGGCCGTCCTCGAGCGTGAGGGTCGCTCTTTCCAGCCGCGCCTCGTAGCGGCCGTTCTCGAATTGCTCGCGAAGGGGAAGCGAGCGGGCAAGCACGTCCTGCAGAAATATTCCGCGGATCGCGAGCTGCGCGTCCCTCTGCGGAAGGAGCCCGCCCGACCTCTCACGCATCTCGTACATCCAGAGGTTGATGAGCCGCTGGGCCTCGCTGCTCCGCTCGAGCTTGGCCACCGGGTAGGACTCCTCGATCCGCCGCCAGATGACGAGCCCCGCGAACGCCGCGAGCACGGGGAGAACGACCCAGAGCAGGATTCGGAGGATGAATCTGTGGCTGCCGGATTGGGCGGGCCCGCCGCCGGTGGGGGGGGTGGCCATTGGGGTCTATGGTACCCTGCGCGCGTGGCGTCCGGTTCAACGCTCTTCGACCTGGAGACCCGCGTGCCATTAGGCAAGAGCCCCAAGGATGAGCGCGACGCAGCCGCGATGGCGCGCCTGCTGCGCGAGAGGGCCCTGGCCGTCACCGCCGCGGACCTCAATCTGGAGCCCATCGAGGCGCGCCCGCACGTGTGGGCCGCGCTCATGGAGCTGGGCTATCCGGACGCGGTCGCGACGCTCGCCGTTTTCGCCGACGGCACCTCGAGCCTCTACATCAGCACGGGCGGCGGCGTCATCGGGGCGGGAGAGGACAAGACGGTGCGCGAGGCGGCCGACCGTTTCCTCTCGGTGGTCGAGACGCACATCGAGGAGTTCGAGCGCGCGGACGACACCCCGCTCCCCAAACCGGGCCGCGTGCGCTTCTACGTGCGCACGTTCCAGACCACGCTGACCGCCGAGGCGGACGAGAGCGCCCTGAAAGTCCCCGCCCACAAACTGTCTTCGGTGTTCGTCGCCGGCCACGCGGTCATCACCCAGATGCGGCTCGCCTCCCATTGACCATGTAGCCGTTCACCTCGTCGTGAGAGATGACGTCCGCCGCGAGGTGAAGGTTCCCTTGTCCTTGATCTCGCGCGCGGCGCGCACGAAGGCCCCCAGCGCAGCGCGGGCCAAGGCTTCCACACTTCTCAAGAAGGAGGCGCTCATGTATCGCGCAACGCTCGCCGCCGTGGTGGCCCTCGCGCTGTTCACGCTCCTCGCGTTCGGTCTGGCCGGCTGCGCTCCGTCGTCGGAGAAGGCCGCGACCGCGACCGACATGCGCACGGAAGTGCGGACCCTCCTCGAGAATTACGTCGAGGCCGTGAATCGAGCCGACTCCGCCGGAGTCATGTCGGCATTCGCGCCCGACACGCATGTCACTTTGGCTGGGAGAGGTCTTCTGTTACAGGGTCGCGAGGCGATCGAGCGGACCACTGGAGGGGAAAGCCTGATGAACCCTGGCCAGAATCAGTATGACATCGATTCGCTCGTCGTGATTCCGATCGAACGGTTCCACGCCCTGGCCCTCGTCGAGTTTTCGGTGGATCCCTCCGACCAGGATATTCCCACGTTTC
>JAYUAE010000081.1:0-11517 GCA_043741515.1 Candidatus Eiseniibacteriota bacterium
GTGGCCCCCAATACCACGTCGAGCGTGGTCTCGAAGTCCATCAGCAAGGACGGCGGGCGCGCGGGGTATCGCGGCCTCATCAAGGTCGCGAAGGGCGCGAAGGGCTGCAAGTCCACGGTGCGCTGCGACGCGCTCCTGCTGGACGAGCATTCCCGGTCCGACACGTATCCCTACATGGAAATCGAGGAGGATCAGGTCACGATCGGACACGAGGCGACGGTCTCGAAGATCGGCGACGAGCAGATCTTCTATCTCATGAGCCGCGGCATTCCCGAGGCGGAGGCTTCCGCCATGATCGTGAACGGATTCATCGAGCCGATCACGAAGGAGCTGCCGATGGAGTACGCGGTGGAGATGAACCGTCTCATCCAGCTTCAGATGGAGGGGTCGGTCGGCTGACGCCGGCGGACGACCCTGCATCATTGACAGCGTCAACCCAGGGAGAACCAAGCGTGAACCCATCCGAGACTCTCGCGCCGCTCGGGACCGATTCGCTCCGCGTCGGCGCATTGAACCAGGGCGAGATCGAAGCGCTTTCCAAGCGCGCCGGCGAGCCCGAATTCCTTGCCCGGCGCCGCGCGGCGGGCTGGGTCCATTCCGAGAAGACGCCCTTTCCCGCGCGCACCGAGGAGCTGTGGCGCAGGACCGACATCACCACATTCAAGTGGGACCAGGTGGGTGCGGTCCGGGACGCGCATCCGGTCGTGGGCAGCATCGGCGAGCTTCCCGCGTCGCTTCGAGCGGAGATCGGGCCGCGTGAAGAGCGCTCGGCGCTCCTGGTCCAGCTCGACTCGAACGCGATCCTGATCGAGCGGGACGCGGATCTGGAGCGGCAGGGCGTCGTGATCATGCCGGTGCTGGAGGCCGCGCGCCGGCATCCGGCGCTGGTCGAGAAGTACCTGGGCCGCACGGTGCGCCCCGATGAGAGCCGCTTCACGGCGCTCGCTGCGGCGCTCGAGAGCGGAGGCGCCTTCGTGTACGTGCCGGACGGCGTCACGATCGCGCGCCCCATCCACGTGCTCTTCTCGCGCCAGACCCCGGACCTCGGAACCTTCCCGCACGTCGTGATCGCGCTGGGAGCCGGGGCCGACGCCGCGGTGATCGAGGAGTACGTCTCGCACGGCGAATCCGGAATCGGCGTGAACGTGGGCGCCACGGAGATCACGGTGGGGCAGGCGGCCTCGCTCCGTCTCGCCACGTTCCAGCGCTGGGGCGGAAACGTCTATCACTTCGGCACCGAGCGCGCCCGCATCGGGCGCGACGCCAAGTTCCACTGGACCTACACGGCGCTCGGCGGAAAGCTCACGAAGGTGGACCTCGAGATGCACCTCGACGGCGAGGGAAGCGAGGCCAAGTTCTCGGGCTGCTACTTCGGGAACGGGACGCAGCATTTCGATTTCCACACCTTCCAGAGCCACAACGTCGGGCACTCGACGAGCGATCTCCTGTTCAAGGGCGCCTTGCGGGACCGGGCGCGCATGGTGTACCAGGGACTGATCAAGGTGCACAAGGACGCGCAGCGCTCCGACGCATACCAGGCGAACCGGAATCTCCTCCTCTCCGAGAAAGCGCGCGCCGACTCGATCCCGAGCCTCGAGATCGAGGCGAACGACGTGCGCTGCACGCACGGCGCGACCGTGGGGCAGGTGGATGAGGAGCAGCTCTTCTATCTGCGGACGCGGGGGCTTCCGCGTCCCGAGGCGGAGCGGATGATCATCCAGGGATTCTTCGAGCCTGTGCTCGAGCGCATTCCGGCCGAATCGCTGCGGACGGCGGTCACCGCCGCCGTGGAGCGGAAGGCCGCGGCCTGACGTGAAGACGCTGGCGCCCGAGCGACGCGTGGACTTCGCCGCGATCCGCAAGGACTTCCCGATCTTCGAGCAGAAGGCGCACGGGAAGCCGCTCATCTATCTCGATTCGACCGCGACCACGCAGAAGCCGGTTCAGGTGATCGACGCGCTGGTGCACTACTACCGCACCACCAACGCGAACATCCACCGCGGCGTGTACGCCATCGCCGAGGAGGCCACCGCCCGGTACGAAGAGGTGCGCGGGAAGGTGGCGCGCCTGCTGAACGCGCGCTCGCCGAATGAGATCGTGTTCACGCGAGGGACCACCGAATCGCTGAACTTGGTCTCGAACGCGTGGGGCCGGGCGAACGTCGGCCCGGGCGACGTGGTCGTGCTCACCGAGATGGAGCACCACTCGAACATGGTTCCCTGGCAGATGCTCGCCAAGGAGCGCGGTGCCGTGATCCGCTTCATTCCGGTGGACGGTGGCGGCCGGCTCGATCTGAGCGGCCTCGACAAGCTCCTCGAGGGCCCGGTCAAGGTCGTCTCGCTCACCCACATGTCCAACGTGCTCGGCACGGTGAACCCGGTCGCCGAGATCGCGCGCAGGGCGCACGCCCGCGGCGCCATCGTGGTGGTGGACGCGGCGCAGAGCGTCCCGCACCTGGGGGTGGACGTGCGCGCGCTGGACTGCGATTTCCTGGCCTTCTCGGCGCACAAGATGCTCGGTCCCACGGGGACGGGCGTTCTCTACGGCAAGCGGGCGCTTCTCGACGCCACGCCTCCATTCATGGGGGGCGGAGAGATGATCCGCGAGGTCCGGCTCGAGGGATCCACCTGGAACGATACGCCCTGGAAATTCGAGGCGGGCACGATGAACATCGCCGACACCATCGCCATGGGCACGGCCATCGACTACGTCCAGAAGATCGGATTCGGGGCGATCGCCGAGCACTCGCGCGAGCTCACCCTGGAGGCGATGCGTCTCCTGGGAGACATTCCGGGGGTCACGATCTACGGCCCCCCCGCGGAAGAGCGGGGCGGGATCGTGGCGTTCACCCTGGATGATATCCACGCGCACGACATCGCGACCGTCCTCGATCATGACGGCGTGGCCGTGCGCGCGGGGCATCACTGCGCGATGCCGCTCCATACCAAGCTGGGGATTCCCGCGACGACCCGGGCCTCATTCTACGTCTACAACCTGCCCTCCGACGTCGCGGCGCTCGCTCAAGGAGTCCGAAAGGCGAAGCAACTGTTCCACCGATGAGCCTCGACGACTTCTACAGGCAGACGATTCTCGACCACTACCAGAACCCTCGCAACTGGGGCACCCTCGAGAACCCGGACATCACCGCACGGGACGCGAATCCGCTCTGCGGAGACGAGATCCGGATCGACCTCAAGATCAAGGATGACCGCGTGGAGGCGGTTCGCTTCAGCGGCAAGGGCTGCTCCATCAGCCGCGCGGCGGCTTCCATGCTCACCGAGGCGGTGGAGGGAAAGACCCTCGACGAGGTAAAACAGATCAACCGGGACGACGTTTTGGATATGCTGGGGATCGAGCTCGGTCCGGTCCGGCTGAAGTGCGCGCTTCTGGCCCTGAAGACGCTCAAGGTGGGCGTCTACGGCGTGCAGCAGAGCTGGCCGGGCGAAGAGGGAGACGAATGAGCGAGGTGGCGACCCGGTACGTGCGGGTCGGACATGCCAGCGACGTGCCGCAAGGACGAGCGGAGGTCTTCGACGTCGAGGACCGGAAGATCGCGGTGTTCCGGCTCGAGGGCGGCTTCTACGCGATCGATGACATTTGCACGCACGACGGGGGCCCGCTCGCCGAGGGCGAGATCGAAGGGGACGAGGTGATCTGCCCCCGCCACGGCGCGCGCTTCGCCATCAAGACCGGCACCGCGCTCACGCTTCCCGCCGTCACGCCTGTCGAGTCGTATCCGGTGCGCGTGGAGGGGAACGAGCTTTACATCGGACTTCCGGACTAGGCCCGTGGGGCCGGCCGCTCGGCCGGACCGGCGCAGCCGCCAACGACGAGGACACCATGGCAACCGACGAGGAAATCAGGACCGCGCTGGAACAGGTGGTCGATCCCGAAATCAACCTGAGCATCATCGAGCTGGGACTGGTCCGCGAGATCGACCAGAGCATCGAGCCGAACGTGGTCCGGATGCTGCTCACGACCCCGTTCTGTCCTTTCGCCCCGCAGATCATCGCCCAGGTCAAGGAGGCGGTCACCACGGTGACCGGGAAGCCTTCGGAGGTGGAGATCTTGGCGGAGCAGTGGACACCCGAGATGATGCCCGATCCCGGCCTTCTGGGCCGCTGGTAGGAGGAATCATGCCGAAACTGCCGCAGGCCGAGCTGGACCGCGCCCTTCGCGAGCTTCCCGGCTGGAGCGTGAAGGACAACGCGTTCATGAAAACCTTCAAGCACGAATCCTTCCCCGAGGCGATCGTGTTCGTCAACGCCGTCGCGCATCTGGCGGAGCTGGCGAACCATCACCCCGACGTCGACATCCGCTACACGAACATCACCATCGCCCTCACGACCCATGACCAGGGCGGCATCACCGAGAAGGACGTGGGCCTGGCGCGGAGCATCGAGGAGATCCGTCGCAAGGCCGGGGTGCCGGCGTAGCGAATGCCGTCCCTGGATCCTCTGCTCAGGCCAAGCTCGGTCGCGGTGATCGGCGCGTCCCGCCGTCGCGACTCGATCGGCGGAGCGATCCTCCATAATCTGATCGAGCAGGGATTCCAGGGACCGGTCTACCCGGTCAATCCCAACGCGACGCACGTTCAGTCCATTGCGGCCTATCCCAATGTGGCCGCGGTGCCGGGGCCCGTGGACCTGGCCATCATCGTCGTCCCGGCCGCGCGCGTTCTGGAAGCGGCCACAGCGTGCGGCCAGCGCGGGGTGAAGGCGCTCGTCGTGATCAGCGCGGGATTCAAGGAGGTGGGGGAGGAGGGGCTGAAGCTCGAGCTGGCCCTCCTCGAGGTTGTCCGCCGTTACGACATGCGGCTGGTCGGGCCCAACTGCCTCGGCATCGTGAACACGGATCCCAAGATCTCGCTCAACGCCACCTTCGCGCCGATCTCACCCCCCGCCGGACGCGTGGGTTTCTCCTCGCAGAGCGGGGCCCTGGGCCTCGCGATCCTCGACTATGCGCGCCGGCTCAATCTGGGCATCTCGCAATTCGTGAGCGTGGGAAACAAGGCGGACGTCTCGGGCAACGACCTGATCGAATTCTGGGAGAAGGACCCCGGGACCGACCTGATCTTGCTCTACCTCGAGTCGTTCGGGAATCCGCGCACGTTCACCCAGCTCGCGCGGAGGGTCGCGCGCGTGAAGCCGATCATCGCGGTGAAGAGCGGGCGCACCCCCGGCGGCTCGCGCGCCGCTTCCTCGCACACAGGGGCGCTCGCGAGCTCGGACGTCGCGGTGAACGCGCTCTTCCGCCAGAGCGGCGTGATCCGCACCGATACCATCGAGGAGCTCTTCGACACCGCCTTGCTCCTCGCGATCCAGCCGGTGCCGGCAGGGCCGGGGGTCGCGATCCTAACGAACGCGGGCGGGCCCGGCATCATGGCGGCCGACGCGTGCGAGTCCGCGGGCCTGATCCTCGCCAAGCTCGAGGCGAAGACCGTGAAGGGGCTCAAGGAATTCCTGCCCGCCGAGGCCAGCGTCAAGAACCCGGTGGACATGATCGCGTCCGCGGACGCGCCCTCGTACGAGCGCTCGCTCCGCCTGCTGGCGCAGGACAAGAACGTGAACGCGGTGATCGTGATCTTCGTTCCACCCCTGGTCACCGGCGCGCAGGATGTCGCGCGGGCCATCCTTGCCGGAGCCGCCGGGAGCAAGAAGCCGGTCCTCTCCTGCTTCATGGGGAGTCACGGCGTCCCGGAAAGCCTCCGCTCATTACAGGCGGGGCACATTCCTTCGTATGCCTTCCCGGAGTCGGCCGCGCGGACCCTGGCGCGGGCCGTCTCCTATGGCGTATGGCGCAACAAGCCCCCGGGCAAGACACCGGCCCTCCAGGGCATCGCTACCGAGCGGGGGCGCGAGGCGATCCGGAAGGCGCTCGCCGGCGCGAAGCCCGGTGAGTCGCGATGGGCCGCGGGCGACCTCATGAAGGACCTCTTCCGCGCGTACGGGATCCCGACGAGCGGCGCCCGCCCCGCGGGGAACCGCGGCGAGGCCGCATCGGTGGCAAAGAGCATCGGCTTTCCGGTCGCGATGAAGGTGCGCTCCTCGGAGATCGTGCACAAGACCGACGTCCAGGGCGTCCGGCTGGGCCTGAGCAGCGAGGAGGAAGCGGCCCGCGCGTTCGACGCGATCCGGGCCGCGCTCGCTCGCGCCAATCCCGGCGCCCGGTTCGAGGGGGTGACCGTGGAGCGGATGATCCACGGAGGGGTGGAGACGATCGCGGGAGTGACGCGCGACGCGACCTTCGGCCCCATCGTGCTCTTCGGCCTGGGCGGAGTCGCCGTGGAGCTCTTGCGCGACGTCGCGGTTCGCGTCGCTCCGCTCACCGACCGTGACGCGGAGGAGATGGTGCACGAGATCCGCGGCTTTCCGCTCCTCGACGGATACCGCGGCGCGCCGAAAGCGAACGTGGCTTCCGTGGTGGACCTCATGCACCGGATCTCGCGGCTCGCCATCGAGCAGGAGGAGGTGGCCGAGCTGGATCTCAACCCTGTGGTCGTGTTCCCCGGAGACGCGCCCTGCGTCGCCGTCGACGCGAGGGTGCGCCTTGTCGCCGGGACGCCCCGATGAGCGATCTCCGGCTCGCGCCGTCGGTCCGCGCGCCGTCGGTCCGCGCGCCGTCGGTTCTTCGCCGCGCGGTCTTCGCGCTGCGGCCCGAGGAGCTGGGCGCCTTGCTGCTATACGTGCCGATCGTGTACGTCCTGGCGCGGATGAGCGTGGCGCACGCCGGCGCCCTGCCCGGCCCGGCCGCGGGTTACCCCGGTCCCCTGGCTCGCCTCCTCTTCCTACTCGGGACGACAGCGCTCTTCCTGTTCCTCGTTCGCGTGAAGCCCCGGTGGACATTCGCCCGCGACGTGATGCCGTTCGTCTTCTGCGCGAACATGTACGTGAGCATCCACGACCTGATCCATTTCTTCCATGCGCCCGACATCACGGCCGCGCTCTACCGATGGGACGCGGCGCTCTTCGGGGTCGAGCCGACCGTCTGGGCTCAGCGGTTCGCAAATCCTCTCCTCACCGACTTCCTCACGATATGCTACTGGCTCTTCTACGTGATGGCGCCGACGCTGGGGCTCATTCTCTATCTCAGGAGAGACTTCCGGTCGTTCCGGTCCACCATGGTCTCGGTGGTGCTCTGCCTCTATCTCGGCTACATCGGCTACGTCGCATGGCCGGCATCGGCCCCGCGGCTCTTCATGCCGGGGGCGTATGCCTTCGCGCTCCACGGGTCGGCGCTCCTCGATTACACGCGCTCCGCGCCCGCCGTGGTGCCGCTCATGGCCTACGGCGCTTTTCCTTCGCTGCATTGCGCCGTGGCGCTCCTCGCGGTGCTCCTGGCGTGGCGCTACCAGCGCTGGTTCGCCTGGGTGGAGATCCCTTTTGCCGCGGGGCTCGTGTTCGGCACGGTATACTTGAGGCATCACTGGGTCGTGGATATCCTCGCGGGGTTCGCGATCACGTTCTTCTCGTTCTGGGCGGGGCCGCGCCTCGAGGATTGGTGGGAACGGTGGTCCGCCTCCGGCCGGGTTGCGGCCAAGGTCATGGAGTCCTGAGTTGAGCCCGAAAAGAGAGAAGGCCAAGAAATCCGAGCTCCGCGAGTGGGTGAAGTCGCTCACCATCGGAATTCTCGCCGTGCTCATTTTCCGCGGCATGGTGGCGCAGGCCTATCAGATCCCCAGCGGCTCGATGGAGCGCACGCTTCTCGTGGGGGACTACATCTACATCAACAAGATGCTCTATGGTTCGGAGATCGATCTCGGCATGGGAGGCCATCGCTTCTATCGCCATCGTTTCCCGGGCTTCCGGAAGCCGGAACGCGGCGACATCATCGTGTTCCGCTATCCGGTGGATCCGAGAAAGGATTTCATCAAGCGGTGCGTCGCCGTGGAAGGACAGACGGTCGCGATCCGGGACAAAGCTCTCTACGTGAACGGAGTCAAGCAGGACGAACCTTACGTCATGCATGAGGACGACCGGGTCATCCCTCGGAGCCCCCGGGACAACTTCGGGCCGCTCGAGATTCCGAAGGGGATGATCTTCATGATGGGGGACAACCGGGACAACAGTCTCGACAGCCGCTTCTGGGGTCCGCTTCCGGTGGATCTCGTGAAGGGGAAAGCGATCTTCCGCTACTTCTCCTGGGACGGGGATCGGAACTGGCCGCGCTTCAGCCAGATCCTCCGGCCTCTGCGCTGATCGGGAAGGCGCTCGCCATTCGTCAGGCTTTTTTCGAATCCCGCGGAGCGCGGTCCTCCGCCAGATACTTCACGAGGAGATCACGGGCCGGAATCCTTCTGCCGGAGGCGGCGTGAACGACCCGGACTTCGAAGGCGTAGCGGTCGAGGCCGAAGTGCCGCTCGATCCGGCGCACCAGACCTTCCACCCGGGCGTCCGCCCGGATGGTCCTCCCGCGCCGGCCGGCGCCGTGGGCGCGTACGAGGCCCGCGGTGAATCCCTCCTGGTAGGCCTGGCGAACGAGCTTCTGGAGCGAGCGCCAGTTTGCGCGCTGGATCTTCTTGAGTAGCTGGGTCTGAGTCATGGCGAGGCCCCCCTCTCCCCGCGATCCTACCGAAAATTCGTCCCATGCGGTGAATCTCCTCAAGGCCGCATTCGCGGTCGCGGCGTGGGGCGCGTCCTTCGTCGCGACCAAGATCGCCCTGCGGGAGTTCTCGCCGGTGGCGCTGGTGTGGAGCCGCTTTGCCCTGGGTATGGTCGTCCTGGGTTTCTTCGTGCTCGTCCGGCGCCAGCTCCGTCCCGTCGGAGCTCGCGACCTCGCTTACTTCCTCCTGCTGGGATTCCTGGGCATCACCCTGCATCAGTGGCTCCAGTCCAACGCTCTCGTCACGTCGCAGGCGACCACCACCGGATGGATCGTGGCGACCACCCCCCTCTTCATCGCGATCCTGGGGCGGGTCTTCCTGCGCGAGAGGCTTGGCCTGAAGGGGCTGGCGGGAATCGCGGTCGCCACCCTGGGCGTGCTGCTCGTCGTGGCACGCGGCGATCCGCGGGCGATCGCCATCGGCCGCCTGGGCGCTCCCGGAGACGTCCTGATCCTGATCAGCGCCGTGAACTGGGCGGTGGTCACCGTGCTCTCGCGGCGCGGCCTGGCTCGGCATCCGGCGGCGCTCATGATGTTCTACGTCATGCTCATGGGATGGGCGCTGACGACCGTTCTCTTCGCCGCCGAATCGGGCTTCCGGGGAATCGGCCCGCTCTCGAGCTCCGGGATGGCGGCTCTTCTCTTTCTCGGCGTGGTCTGTTCCGGCGTGGCATACGTCTTCTGGTTCGACGCGCTCGAGCGCCTGCCGGCGGCCCGTGTCGGGGCGTTTCTCTATCTCGAGCCGCTCGTCACGGTCGTCGCGGCGGCGTGCCTTCTGGGAGAATCGGTCCGGTTGGGGACGATGCTGGGCGGCTCGATCATCCTGGGCGGGATCTGGCTCGTGAATCGCGAGCGGGCGTAGGACGCGGGCGTAAATAACGAGGGGCCCCTCCTGGGACCCCTCGCTCGTTCCCTCCGAAACGCTATCGTCTCAGCTCATCAATGTCCGTGGCCGCGTTTGTCTCCGTGTCCTTTGTCGTGTCCGTCGTCGCGTCCGTTGTCGTGTCCGTTGTCGTGTCCGTTGTCGTGCCAGCGGTTGTCCCGCTCCTTGTAGTGACCGTACGCATGGCCTTCGCCGCCGCCGCGCCAGTGCCGCCGATACCGCACCGGAACGTAAGTCACCGCGCGGGGAACGGACCGGTAGCCCACATAAGTGAACGGGCCATTGTACCTGCGCGCGCGGTACCAGCCGCCGTCATACGTGTAGTACCAGTAGCTGCCGTAGCGGTACAGATCGTAGTCGTAGTCGCGCACGTAGTAGACACGAGTTCCCGGAACCACGACCACGTCGGGCTCATCCTGGAACACAAGCTGAGGACCGCGATAGGGGTCGCCGATACGCAGATTGATCGAGACGTCCGCGTGTGCGCTCGCCTTCGTGGCCGGCGCCATCATCGCAAGCGTCACTGCGAGAAGCGCGATCCAGATAGACATGCGACTCATGAAATCCCTCCTCTGCGAAAATGAATCCTGGGCATCCCCGATGATGTTCATCCCCGTCCAGCCCGCAAACGACTGCAACCCACATGCCAAGCGCTCCCGGGGAGGATAACCCCATTAGGCGCTTGGGGTCGAGGAAGTTAGTCCCACGGCAACTTCTATTCGCCCTCGGATCTTGCGATTCGCGTTGTGCCGGCGTGGCGCCAGCGTGGCGCGAAGGCCACACCTGTGGCGGCGGCCACGCAAATGGAAAAGGGGCCCGGAATCTCGAGCCCCTCTCCCCGAAAGGCGCGGGCTATGGGAATGTAACTTTAGGTAGCCTTGGTCCGGCGGCGCTGGATTTCCTCCGTATAAACACCGGCGCTCGGCCGGAGCGTTCGGGGACGATCGGCTTTATCGTAGTCCACCGCGCAGAGTCCGAATCTTCCATGATAGCCGTCGTTCCATTCGAAGTTGTCGAGGAGCGACCAGTGGAAGTAGCCCCTCACGTCCGCGCCCGCGGCGCGCGCCCGGTCCAGCGCCGCAAGGCTCCGCCGTATGAAGGCGGGACGCAGGCGATCGGCTCCGTCGGCGATCCCGTTCTCCGTGACGTAGAGCGGCAGCCCCAGGGAGGCGCAGCCCGTGAGGGCCCGCTCGAGCCCCTCGGGATAGAATTCCCACCCGAGGTCGCTCACATCGGCGCCCGGTCGCGCATAGCGCGGCTCCTTCCCGAAGACGTTGACGATCCATCTCGTGTAGTAGTTGATGCCGATGAAGTCGGATGAGCCTCGCAGCGCGTGGACGCGCCGCCGCACGGGGCGCGCGCCCGGAATCCAGAGATTGATCGGCTCGCCGCACAGCGCCCGCGCGATCGCCACGTTGAAAACCTGGTTCTGGATTGTGGCCGAGAGGTGTTCGAGCGGCATCCAGGGGTGGAGCGGCTCCAGCAACGCCCAGTGCTTGGCGACGCCGATCACGGCCGCGGCTCCGTCCCCGTCCGCGTCCACACGGTCCGACTCGCGGAGCGCCGCCGACGCGAGCGCATGGGCCTCGAGGAGATTGGCGATCACGAGGAGCGCACGCGAGCGATCCGTCACTCCGGGGGGCCAGGTTCCGTCGTCATACCCGTGGAGCGCCAGCACCTCGGGCTCGTTGATCGTGATCCAGAGATCCACGAGATCGCCATAGCGCTCGCCCGCGAGCCGCGCGAACCGCGCGAAATGCTGGAGGTTGCGCTCCACCTCCCAGCCGCCGAGGGCCGCGAACCAGCGCGGATTGGTGAAGTGGTGGAGCGTGACCATGGGCGTGATGCCGCGCTCCCGGCAAGCAAGGAGGACGCGGCGGTAGTGCTCGAGCGAACGCTCGTCGTACCGGCCCTGTTCCGGCTCGATCCGGCTCCACTCGATCGAGAAGCGGTACGCGTCGAGGCTGAGCGAGCGCATGAGATCCAGGTCCTCCTCGTAGCGATCCCAGCCGAGACACGCCGCCCCCGAGCGA
>JAYUAE010000082.1:0-4980 GCA_043741515.1 Candidatus Eiseniibacteriota bacterium
CCTTCGGATCGATCCTCTTCGCGCAGTCGGCATAGCGGGCCTCGAGCCTTGCCAGCTCCTTCTCGCCGATCTGGAGGAGGGAGTCGATCGGGACATCCACCATCTCGTCGTAATGGAGCTTTTTCCGGTAACGCTCGGGGCCCAGGACGAAGGAGCCCTTCGAGCGGGGCATGAGGTCCGCGCGCATCCACTGGATGTAGTCGCGCGTGGCCGTCTCGGCGATGTTCTTCGCCCGGTCGTAGCGGTTCAGGATGGCGGTGTCCTTCACCGCGGCGAACGCGACGGGAACTTCGTGCTCGAGGAAATCGATCGAGCCCTCGAAATCCTCCGCGGCGAAGTTCGTGAACATCGCGGGCGGGTTCTTGAGATTTCGCTTTCCGTCCGCGAGAAGCCGCGGCACCTGCGTCAGCCGCGCGGTCACCATGCGCAGCCGCTCTTCAGGCGGCGCGAAGTCCCGCGCCATGAGGGGGAAGATCGCCCCAGCGTAGCTGTACGTGCTGGGGTCGTTCTCCCACCGGCGGATCTCGGTCAGGTCGAAGAGGTGACCCTCGACCTGCCGCGTGAAAAAATCGTAGTCGATCCGGGCCGAGTCGCTGAGCGACGCGACGCGGATCGCCTTGGCCAGGACGAGCGTCCTCCGGGTCCGCGCGATCTCGCGGCCGATCGCGGCGCGCGAGCGGTCCCCGAGCCTGGCGTCATACCGGTGGATGCCCCACGTCGTCGCGAAGGAGGGGTCGAAGGCGAAGGTCCCGCGCGTGTAATCGCTCACGATCACCGAGAGCCGCTTCTCCGCGGCATTGCCCCTCGTGGTGACGGGCGCGAGCGGATCGGACAGGGAAGTGCCGGCGCACAGGACCATGGATAGCGCCAGGGGCAGGGCTGCGAGCAGACGGCTCGGTGCGGAAGGCGACCTCGTCATCGCGGCGATCCTCCTTCGGTTTCGTTGGGGCCGGCCACGGTACCACGGCGGCGGCCGAAAATCATCTGCGCGGCGACCGGCAGCAGGAAGAGCGCGAAGAGACGTGAGAGCGCGCCTGCCTCGATGCGATTCGCCAGGAAGGCGCCGAGGAGCGCGCCCAGGGCGCCGCCCACCATCAGCGCCGGGAGGATCTCCCGCACCACGTGTCCGTGGCGCGCGTGGCTCAGGCCGCCCACGATTCCGGTCGGGAGGATCATGAGGAGCGACACGCCCTGCGCCAGGTGCTGCGGACAGCCCTCGGCCAGAACGAGCACCGGCACGAGAATCGTTCCCCCTCCGACTCCGAGAAGCCCGCCAAGGACTCCCACGAGGAAACCCAGCGCGGCATTGCCGGCGGGCGGCCAGGGCTGCGGCGGCGCGGCGTGGGCCGGCACGAATAGCAGGATGCGCAGGGCCGTCAGGAAGATCAGGAGCCCGAACGCCTGGCGGAGCCTCCGTGCCGTCAGCTTCCGGGCGAGCGCAGCGCCCAGGAGGACGCCCGGAACGGCGCCCAGAGCCAGGTAGAAGGCGAGTGGCACATCCAGGTTCCCTTGCCGGAAGTAGAACACCGCGGCGACCAGGGCGGTCGCCGTCACGAATGCGAGCGAGGTCCCCTGGGCCTCGTGCTGGCCCATCCTGAGCGCGTGGACCAGGAGCGGGACGAGCAGGATGCCGCCCCCCACGCCCATGAGGCCGCCCAGGGCGCCAGCCATCAGCCCGAAGAGAAAGGGGACCGCGCTCTTCCGCATGGAAGCGCGCACGCTACCACAACTTGTGCTCGCGCGCGTTGACAATGAGAGGTGCCGGTCGCTACTCTCATTTGAAGCCGGACCGGCAATGGTCAACCAAACTCCCATCAAACCCTCACGTCTTCTGTGGACGCTTCTCTTCCTGGGAGCGCTCCTCGTTCTGGTCAATGGGACCGTCATCTACGCGATCCAGACCGCCCACCATTTCCTGGACGAGGAGCTGGGCAAGCGCTTCGAGGCGACCGCGCACACGGCGTCGCTCCTGATCCAGGCGGAGCAGCTGGACGCGATCTTCCCCGCATCCGCCGACTCCTTGCAGGCCGACGTCGAGATGACCATGGACGCGGTCGAGGCGGGGGACGCCGTCCGGGAGCGCTGGCGAAGGCTCGCGGACGGGGCAGGCGCCTCGAACATCCTCCTGCTCGATCCGGATCATCGCGTGGTGCTCTCCGTCCGCGACTCCATGTCGAAAGACGTGGCCCGGGTCACGCTCGACGAGGCCGCGTTCACGCGCGCCATGATCGGCGAGGTGGCGCACTCCCGGCTCTTCGTGGAGGGAACGACGTACCTCAAGGCCGGCTATGCTCCGGTCACGCAGTACGACGGCCGCATCGTGGGAGCGGTGGTGGTGGAGGGCGGCTCGAACGCGTTCCGTCCGCTGGTGCAGGTCCGGGCATCGCTCTACGGCGCCGCGTTCCTCGCCTCGATCCTCGTGGTGCTGGTCGGCCTGGGCTATGTCCGGACCCAGGCGCGGCTCGCTCGCGTCGAGGAGCGGATGAATCACGCGGACATCCTCGCGACCGTGGGGCAGGTGGCCGCCGGAGTGGCGCACGAGATCCGGAACCCGCTCGCGGTGCTGCGCGGCGCTTCCTCGCGCCTCCAGAAGCTGGAGCTGCCGGTGGCGGAGCGGAAGGAGCTTCTGGGGATGCTGGACGAGGAGGTCCATCGGATGGGAGACGTTGTGCAGAACTTCCTCGATCTCTCGCGGCGGCCCGATTCCGAAGCGTCGAAATTCCCGCTCCGGCCGGTGCTCGATCGCACGATGGAGATCCTGAACGTGGAGCTTTCGCGGTGCGGGGTGCGCTCCGCCATCCGCTGGGAGGCAGACCCCGACGTCGAGATCCGCGGGCGTCCCCAGGCGCTGCATCACCTTTTCCTGAACCTGGCCTTGAACGCCCGCGACGCGATGCCCGAGGGGGGCGAGCTGACGATCCTCGTCCAGTCGCGAAAATCGGAACTGCGTATATACTTTCAAGACAGCGGTCCCGGGGTTCCCCGGCCGCTCCGCTCGAAGATCTTCGAGCCCTTTTTCACGACGCGAGCCCAGGGCACGGGAATGGGGCTGGCGTTCGTGGAGCGGATCGTGAGCGAGCACGGGGGCACCATTTCGGTCGGCTCGTCGCCGAGCGGAGGGGCACAGTTCCAGATCCATCTACCCATCGAGAGCTGAATTCATGAGCGACCGGATCCTGATTGCCGAGGACAACAAGAATCTCTGCCGCATTCTGGAATCCGCGCTGACCGACGCGGGCTATGAGGTCGTCGTGGCGCTGGGAGGGGACGCGGCGGTGCACGAAATCAAGGCGCACCCCTTCGATCTCGTGATTTCGGACATGCGCATGCCCGGAGCGTCCGGCTCGGTCGTGTTCCAGGAGGCGCGCGCCCAGACCTACCAGCCCGACGTGATCCTCATGACCGCCTTCGGCGACACGCGTGAAGCGGTTCGTCTCATGCGGGACGGAGCCGCCGATTACATCCTCAAGGACTTCGATCCCGACGAGCTGGTGACGCGGGTAGGACAGGTGCTGGAGCGCCGCCGGCTCAAGGTGGAATCGACCGTCTTGAAGGGCCGCATCGAGAATCTCAAGGAGCAGATCAGCCTCCACACGTTCGCCTCGATCGTCGGACAGAGCCGCGCGATGCGCGACGCTCTGGGTCTGGCCGAGCGCGTGGCGCGTACCGACGCGAACGTGCTGCTCCTGGGCGAGAGCGGGACCGGGAAGGAGATCTTCGCGCAGGCCATCCACGCGGGGAGCAAACGCGCGGAGGCCCCCTTCGTGCCGGTGAACTGCGGCGCGCTTCCGGAGGCGCTCCTCGAATCCGAGCTGTTCGGGCATGAGCGGGGCGCCTTCACCGGGGCCATCCGCACCAAGCCCGGCCGGTTCGAATTCGCGGAGGGCGGGACGGTCTTCCTGGACGAGATCGGCGAGGTGCCGCAGAGCATTCAGGTGAAGCTCCTGCGCGTGCTTCAAGACCGAACCTACGTTCGGGTCGGGGGGGAGGAGATGCGCCGCGCCGACGTGCGCGTGATCGCGGCGACCAACCGGAACCTGGACGAGATGATCGAGACGGGCCGGTTCCGGGAAGATCTCTATTACCGCTTGAACGTCTTTCCGATCCGGCTCATGCCGCTCCGCGAGCGCCGCGAGGACATTCCTGAGCTGGCGGAGACGTTCTTGAAGCAACAAGAAAAGACACTCGACGACATCACCCCGGAAGCGCTGCAACATCTGTGCGACTACGAATTCCCGGGAAACATCCGCGAGCTCCAGAACCTGATCGAGCGGGCGGGAATCCTGGCGGGAGGTGAAACGATCGGGCGGATCCACTTCCCGATTGGAAAGACGCGGCTCACCGCCGACCCGGCGGAGCTTCTATCTCTGGGGCTGAGCCTCGACCAGATCGAGAAGCGTTTGATCAAGGAGGCCCTGGAGCGCGCTCAGGGAAACAAGACGAAGGCGGCGGTGCTCCTGGGGATTTCACGCCGGGCTCTCTATTCACGCATGGAGAGCCACGGGATTCCGATCGGCGGAGGAGACGGCGAGCCGGCCGACTAGGCAAGGCCAGCTTACATACCGATTCGTACGTACCTGAGTACTGCGGCGTCCAGTCCGGGAATGAAAAGCGCTGGCGCCTCTGTCTCCGGCTGAAGTCGGTATTTGTAACTCCATCGGGCGCCGAGCCTTCTCTCGGGCCCGCTGGACCCGTCGCATAAACTCAAGGGTGGCATAGAGATTGCGGGAATCCCATCAAGCCATGTCCCCCCCCCCTCGTGTGCCGATCATGCCGGCGAGTGGCCGGATTATGCCCAGTCCATACACGGTGGCGCGCGGATTCCTCATCCGGGCGCTTCCATGGCTCATGGCGCTGGGCCTGTTCACCCTCGTCGTCGGAGCGCACCCCGCGCGCGCCGACGAGACCGCGCCCCCGTCGGCCACCCCGCCTCCAGCCACCGATCCCAACGCTCACGCGGAAATGACGCCGGGAACGGGA
>JAYUAE010000083.1:0-2043 GCA_043741515.1 Candidatus Eiseniibacteriota bacterium
TCGTAGACGAGCGTCTTCCAGACGTCTTTCAGGACCGAGTACCCGCCCGCCATGTCTCCATAGAGGGTGGCGTAGCCCACCGAAAGCTCGCTCTTGTTCCCGGTCGTCAGCACGAGCCAGCGGAACTTGTTCGACAGCGCCATCAAGATCGTGCCCCGGATCCGGGACTGGATGTTCTCCTCGGTCACGTCCGCGGGGCCTTTCGCGAAGATCGAGGCCAGACTTTCGCGGTAGGAGGCGACCTCCGGATCGATCGGCACGGAGAGGAGGTCAATCCCGAGGTTCCGGGCCAGCGCCTCCGCGTCTTCCCGGCTCTCGCGCGAGGTGATCGAGGAGGGCATGAAGACCCCGGTCACGTGCTTCTGGCCGAGCGCATCCACCGCGATCGAGGCGGTTAGGGCGGAGTCGATGCCTCCGCTCAGGCCGATCACCACGTGCTCGAAGCTGTTCTTGGTCACGTAGTCCTTGGTGCCGAGCACCAGCGCGGCGTAGATCTCGTCGAGCCCGGTTGGGATCGAGACACGCCGCGGCGGAAGCTTGGGACGCGGGCGCGGAGGAACGGGGCGAAGCACGATCTCCCCCATTTCCGGCGCGTCCTCACGCTGCGCCGCGATGCGGCTGCGCGGATCCTTGAGCCGGGCGCGGAACACGCTCTCGAGATCGATGTCGGTGATGAGCAATTCTTCCTCGAACGCGCGGGCCTGGGCGAGAAGGTCCCCCTTCGGGCCGTAGATGCGGCTATTGCCGTCGAAGACCAGCTCGTCCTGCCCGCCCACCGTGTTCACGAACGCGACCACCGAGACGCCGTCCAGAGCGCGGGTGGCGAGCATGCGGTCCCGGGAGGCGGCCTTGCCCGTGTGGTAGGGGGACGAGGAGAGATTGATGACCAGCTCGGCGTCGCCGTAGACCGACAGCGCCGCGGTCGGGCCCACAGGTGAGAAGATGTCCTCGCAGATATCCACGCCGAAGGTGAGGGCGCCCCGCTTGCAGACGAAGGACTCGTTCCCGGGCCGGAAATAGCGGATCTCGTCGAAGACGCCGTAATTCGGGAGGTGGCGCTTCTGGTAGATTGCCACGATCTCGCCGTCGTGCGCGACGGCGGCGGCGTTGTACACGTCTCCGGCTCGCTGCGCGAAGCCGACGATCGCGGTGATGCCGGAGGTGCTTCGCGCCACCTCTTCCATGGCGGCCTGATTCTGGTCGAGGAATTCCGGGCGCAAAAGAAGGTCCTCGGGCGGATATCCGGTCAGCGTAAGCTCGGGGAAGGCGACCAGATCGGCGCCCAGGTCGCGCGCGCGACCGATGGTCTCGATCACCTTCTTGGCATTTCCGGGAAGATCGCCGACGGTGGGATTGATCTGGGCCAGCGCGAGCCGGACGATCCGCTCGGATCGATCGCCGGCGGGCGAATCGTTGTTGCGTTTCACGGCAACGATCCTACCACATCAGGAGCCGTCAGGAATGCGGGACTTGATCCGGTTCATCGAGGAGTCGCGGTGGGAGGACGGGGGCGTGGACGCCGTCTTCTCGGAGCTTGCGCTTCGATCCTTCCGGCACCAGTGCGATTCGATACCGGAATACGGAGCCTTCGCGCGCCATGTGGGAAGAGGTCCGGATCAGGTGCGGACCTGGCTCGATATTCCGGCCGCGCCGGCCTCCGCCTTCCGTTCCCACGACCTGAGCGCCTCGGGGCCCGGCGAGGAGGCGGCCACCTTCGAGACGAGCGGCACCACGATCTCGCGGCCCGGACGGGTGCGCCTCCGCTCGACCCAGCTCTACGAAGCGTCCCTCACGCGCAACTTCGTCCGCCATGTTCTCTTCGATGGCGCGCGGCTTCGCGCGGTCGTGTTCGGCCCCACGCGCGCGGAAGCTCCGCATTCCTCGCTCTGGTTCATGACGGACCACGTCGTGCGGCGCCACTGCTCCGGGGCGGCCTGGGTCATCGAGGGGGGAGAGCCTCGCTGGGAGCGCGCGGACGAGGAACTCGCGCGCGCCGTGGGCGAGAAGGCCCCGCTGCTCCTGCTCGGCACGACGCTCTTCTTC
>JAYUAE010000084.1:0-4954 GCA_043741515.1 Candidatus Eiseniibacteriota bacterium
GACGCGCGAACCTTCCCGGAGGGGTATTCGCGGTACACCAACACCTACGTCGTGACCGGCACCGTCTTCGATGATCCCGACTACCGCGACATGATCGAGATGTGCCACGGCTGCGGGACCTGCCGCGATTACTGCCCGGTGGGCTCCACGACCTCCCTCGAGCCGCACACCGCGCGCGCGAAGGCGGTCCTGCTCATGGAGATGATTCGCGGGGAGCTTCGGCCCGACTCGCTCACGGAGAAGCCCTTCAAGGAGGTCATGGATTCCTGCTTCAACTGCAAGCTCTGCCTGAGCGAGTGTCCCAGCCAGGTGGATATTCCCGGACTCGCGATCGCGGCGCGGAAGGAGTTCGTGGAGAAGCACGGGATGCCGGTGCGGAACTGGGTGCTGGGGCACGCGGATCGGATCGCGACGGTCGCGGGGATCGCGCCGGCGATCGTGAACCTCGCGATCGGGAATCCGCTCGAGCGCGCCGCACGCGAGAAGGTGGGACAGGTCGCGGGCCGCCTCGATCTGCCGCGATTCCGGAGGCCGTTCGGGACGGGAGACGCGGCCGCGAGGCGTGCGCTGGCGCTGCCGCTGGTCGCGGGACCCACGGGAACACCAGGCTCGCACGCGCACGCGCGCCTGGGGCCCATGCCGCAGCGCAACGTCCCGATCACGAAACGCGTCGCCTACTTCGCGGGCTGCTTCGCGCGGTTCCACGACCCCAAGGGAGAGGCCGAGGCCACCGTGAAGGTGCTCGAGGCGAACGGCATCGAGGTCGTGGTGCCCGAGCAGCGCTGCTGCGGCATCGCGCTCATCACCATGGGCGCCGAGCGCTCGATCATCGCCGACGCTCGCCGAAACCTCGAGACGCTGCTGCCGCTGGTGGACCGCGGGTTCACGGTGGTCGCGAGCGCGCCCTCGTGCGGGCTCTCACTCATCGAGGATTACCCGCGAATCCTGGACACCGATGACGCGAGACGGCTCGCGGCGCACACGATCGACATCCATCAATACCTGTGGCAACTTCACGAGCGCGGCGAATTGCGGACCGACTTCAAGGAGGTCCCGATCTCCGTCGTGTACCACAACGCCTGCCACTCGGTGGCGCAGGGCATCACCGAGGAGCCGATCCGGCTGCTGAAGCTCGTTCCCGGCGTCGACGTGCGGCCGATCGAGGACTCCTGCTGCGGAATCGCGGGGACCTACGGCATGAAGTCCGAGAACTACGAGCGAGCGCAGGAAATCGGCGATCCGCTCTTCAAGGAGTTGGACCGCACCAGGGCCGAGTTCATCCTCACCGGCTGCGGCACGTGCAACATCCAGATCGCGCACGGCGCGAAAAGGGAGGTCGTGCACACGATGGCAATCCTGCGCCGTGCGTACGGAGTTTGATGGAAGCCATGCGAATGAGTGGAGCCTGAGATGTTCGGCCTGGATCTTCACCCCGCCGTCGTCCACTTTCCGATCGCGCTGGCCGTCGTCGGCGCCCTGGCCGAGCTGGTCTATCTCGCGGTCCGGCGGCCCTGGGTGAAGTGGTTCGGACCGATCCTTCTCACGCTTGCGCTCGCGGGATCCGGGGTGGCTTACTTCAGCGGCAGAGCCGTCGGCGACAAGGCGGAGGAGCAGGGCGTGCCGCAGGCCGCCGTGGACAAGCACGAGGAGTCCTGCCTCTGGGCGCTCGGCGCGATCGGACTGGCGACGCTGCTTTCGTGGGCCGTTCGCCCAACCGGGAAGGGCATCTGGCTCTCCGCGCTGATCGCGCTCGCGGCCGCGGGGCTCACGCTGTACACGGGGTATCTGGGCGCTGATCTGGTCTACCGGCACGGAGCGGGGTCGCGCGTGAAGGCGGGCGCGCAGCAGTCGAAACCGCCGCCGACACCGAAAGGAGCGCGGTGATCAAACAGAGGCCGATGGGATTCTGGATCGCGATCGGGATCGCGATCGGTTGCGCTGTGGGCGTGGCGATGCACAACATTGCTATCGGCGTGGGCCTGGGCGCTGCGATCGGGATCGCGATCGGAGCCGCGACCTCCCGCGGCTCGAAGCAGGGGTGAGTTTGCGGTCCTCGAAGCTCTCCGCTATACTCATCGGCTCCCAATCGTTCTCGAACATTTGAAGGAGATTTCGCTTTGATTCCGGCCACACAGATCAAAGTCGGCATGGTGATCCTGTACGATGGGAAGCCCTGCCGCGTGACGAACGTGCTCCACGTGACGCCGGGAAACTGGCGCGGGATGGTGCACGCCAAGATGGTCAACCTCGTCAGCGGAAGCCAGGTGGAGAACCGCTTCCGCTCCGAGGACAAGGTGGACCGGGCCGACCTGGATCACCATCCGCTGCAGTATCTCTACCGCTCCGGCGATGAGTTCACGTTCATGAACACCGAGAACTACGAGATGGCGAACGTGCCCCGCGACCATCTGGGCGAAGCGGTCAACTACCTCGTCGAAGGCATGATGGTGGAGATGAGCTACTTCGAAGGAAAGCCGGTCGGCGTGGATCTGCCGATGTTCGTGGAGCTGGAGATCGTCGAGACCGACCCGGTCTTGAAGGGCGCCACGATTTCATCCTCTCCCAAGATCGCCACGATGAACACCGGGCTCGTTACCAAGGTGCCGCAGCACATGGGCGTCGGCGACCGCGTGAAGATCGACACTCGCAACGGGAGTTTCGTCGAGCGGGTATAGCTATCCCCTGACCCGCCCCAGCAGCCGCGCGATCTCCCACGCCGCCGCGGCGCCCTGGCCGGCGGCGTTGGCGATCGAGGGCCAGCGCGGCGAGCAGACGTCGCCCGCGGCGAACACGCCCGCGACGGTCGTCGCGCCGCCGGAACGAACGCGCACGTAGCCGGCGCGGTCCAGCCCGACCTGGCCGCGCAGAAATTCCGTCCGCGGCTCCCAGCCGATCCGCACGAAGACCGCCTCCGCCTTCACGGCGCGCGTGACCCGCGAGCCCTTCGTGCGGTACTCGACCGCTTCCACGTGCTCCTCGCCGACGATCCTTCGCGCCTCCGCGTTCGGGACGATCGTGATCCTCTTGTCGCCGCGCGCCCGCGCCAGGAAATCGCTGCGCGCGCGGAATCGCGACGACCGATGCAGCAGCGTGACGTCGCTCCCCACTTCCGAGCAGAGGAGCGCGTCCTCGACGGCCGCGGTGCCGCCCCCGATCACCACCACGGGCCGGCCCGCGAAGAGCGTGCGGTCTCTGTTCGCGGAGTGGCTCACGCCGTGGCCCGCAAGCGTCTGCTCGCCGGGGATGCCGAGCGAGCGCCGCCTGAGGCCGGTCGCGATCAGGAGCGTCCGCGCGCGAAAGCGCTCCCGGCCGCGCGCGGCGGTGCGCGCCTTTGCAGCGACTTTCGTCACGGGAGCGCCGACGAGGATCGAGAGCTCCGCGCGCCGCGCGTCCTCCAGCACGTCGGAGGCGAGGCGCGGCCCGTCGCGGCCGAGTGCCAACGGGTAGTCCCGGATCGGAGCGTATATCTCGTGGAGCTGGCCGCCCGGCAGCGAGGCCTCTTCGAGGATGAGGCTCTTGAGGCCGAATCCCTTGAGCCAGAGCGCGGCGGTGAGTCCCGCCACGCCGCCGCCCAGGATCAGCGCGTCGATTCGTTCGGCTGAGGGCATGTGCTGCCGGGGCATAGATCGCCCGCGACTTCCCAGAAGGTCTTCGGCTTTATCGGAGCCAGGTGGTAGCGGCCGGAGATCAGGTCGAGGCTCTGCTGCCGCGCGGCAAGGCGCACGGGATCATGGAGCTGGCTCATCCCTCCCGGATGGATGCGGATCGTGACCGATGCGCCGGGAACGCGCGTGATGCGCCCGCCGCCCGTGACGACGCGCATGAGCCAGTCCCAGTCCTCGGAGTAGGGGATCTCGGTGTCGAAGAACCCGAAACGGTCGAACGCCCGTCTTCGCGCCGCCATCGCGCTGGGCGGGATGAAGCTGTCCCGCCCGAACACCGCGGGATCGAAATCGCGCGCGAGCGTGCGCCGCTGTCCACCGGCCTCGTCCAGGATCCACGCGTCCGAATAGACCACGTCCAGCTCGGGATCGCGGTCGAGCGCCGCCGCAAGCCGCCCTACGTGCCCTGGCTCCCACAGATCGTCGTCGTCCAGGAACGCGATCGCGTCCCCGCGCGTGGCCTCGATTCCCCGGTTTCGCGACGCTGCCAGGCCGTGCGGCGGATCCTCGTGCTCGAGGACGATGGCCGGAAACTCCAGGCGTCCCAGCCGCTCGATCGCGCGCTCGCCGAGGGCAGAGCCTCCGTCCCGGACCAGCACCAGCTCCAGCTCGGGATGGCTTTGACGCGCGACGCGATCCAGCGCATCGGCAAGCTCATCGGGGCGGTTGCGTGTGGGTACGACGATGGAAACCGAAGACACTAGCGGTGGGGGGTCCGGGGGCTCAGCGGCGGCCGGACGCCTGCGGCTTTGGAGGCCGTGGCGCCCCCGCGCTTCCGCGCCGCGCCTCGGTCACGAGGAGCGCGCGCTGCTCCACCCCGCGCATCTCGAGGCAGAGGTGCCTTGCGCGGATGGTCACCTCGATCGAGGTGGGCTCGAGATCCCTCTCGATCGCGTCCGCGATGGCCTGCGTGAGGCTCTCTTGCAACCGAGGCGCGCAGGCGATCTCGCGCACGAGGCGCGCGATCGCTCCGATGCCGCAGATGCGGTCGCTGGGCATGTAGCTCACCGACGCGGTTCCAAAATAGGGGACGAGGTGATGCGGACACATGCCGTACACGGGGATCTTCTCGAGCCGGACCGTCTCGCCGGGGTTGCCGTGGTATCGCGACGGGCGGATCGGCCCTGGCTCCCGCCGGAGCGCGGCCGTGCGCTCGGCCAAAAAATCGGCGGTGAGCTGGGCGGTGACGGTGTACTCCGAATCGCGCCGGGGATCGAGGCCGAGCGCGCGGATGAACGTCGTGAAGGCCGCGACTGCCTGCGGGCCCACGCCCGGCGCGCTTCGCGCGTCGC
>JAYUAE010000085.1:0-2010 GCA_043741515.1 Candidatus Eiseniibacteriota bacterium
GAGTCGCACGTGAAGCGCGCAAAAGCGCTCGCGAGTCGGGGGTTCATCGAGTCGCTGCCCGAGGGGCGATTTCGGATCCCCGCGGACCTCTCGGAACGCGTCGTGCGCGAGGTTGCGCCCGGCCGCGACAGCGGCGCGGTGCTGAAAGTCGAACGCCACTCCCTGCAGGATCTCAGCGCCCAAGTGGACACGCAAGGCGTCACCTGGCTCGATCGGGAGCTTGCGCGCGGGGCGGACCCGCAGGCATCTCCTCGGGTGGGCGCCACCCGATTTGAGCGTGACGTGCAGCACTCGTTGAAGGCGCGCGCCGCGACGCTCCGCTCCATGGGGATGGCCCACGACGGTCCGGAGCAGCGGCGCGGTGAGTTTCTTGATCCGTTGTACGAGCGGGAGATCGCGGAGGCCGCGCGGCGGCTTCGGAATCAGTATGGCGAACTCGACCGGCTCGCGGCAGGGAGCCGCGTTCGGGGCAAGGCCGTGGCGGTGGAGCAGCTGCCGAGCGGCCCGCACGTAGTGGTCGTGAAGGCCGATCGCTTCTCCCTCGTGCCGGCGCAGGGCTCACTCGCACAGCAGGTGGGCAAGAGCGTGGAGATTGCGGTCGGGCCGGCGCACACCGTCAATTCCTTACAGCCGCCAGGGCTGCAGCCGGCAGGCCTGCAGACGGCAGGCTTGCAGACGGCAGGCTTGCAGCCCGCAGGCTTGCAGCCCGCAGGGCTCCAGCTCACCGTTCAGTTCCGGGTACTTCACATGACCCGCTCGCGCGGGTTGGGAAGGTAGTCATCATGAAAAACGATCCGAACATCCAGGCTCCCCGGCGCGTCGGCGCCTTCACCCTGGGACCCTTCGTACTCTTCGTGGCACTTCTCGTGCTGATGTTCTGGGGGATCACCCAATGGGAGGCGCATCGACTGGGCTTTCAGGCCGAGCTTGGCGCCTGCTGGTTCTCGGTGGGGCGGATCTGTTTCTACCATCCGTGGAGTTTTATTCCCTGGGGCTATTCGTTCTGGTACTACGCCCCGGACCTTTTTGGCGCCGGATACACGGCCGCCATGATCGCCGCCGCCGCGGCGACGATCGCGTATCTGGTGCGAGCGGTGTGGCTGGCGCGCAAGGCGCGCATCGCCAGCAGCCACGGATCGGCGGTCTGGGCGGTGCCGGCCGATTACCCGGTGGCCGGGTTGACGGGACCGACCGGCGTCGTGCTCGGACTCTCCCCCCGGGGTGAGTATCTTCGGGACGACGGAGCGGAGCACGTGGCCTGCGTCGCCCCGACACGGTCCGGTAAAGGCATTGGCCAGGTCATTCCGACGCTCCTCACCTGGCCCGGGAGCGTGCTGGTCCACGACATGAAGGGGGAGAACTGGGCGCTCACGGCCGGATACCGAGCCACGTTCTCAAACCCGATCTACTTCGCGCCCACGGATCCGGAAACCTCCGCGCACTGGAATCCGCTGCTCGAAGTCCGGAACGATGAGAACCAGATCCGCGATGTCCAGAACATCGCCGATCAGGTGGTGGATCCGCACGGGAGGGGCAAAGAGTCGCACTGGGATCGGACCGCGGATCAGTTCTTTCTGGCCGTGATTCTGCACGTCCTGCATGCCGAAGCCGACAAGTCGCTGTACGGTGTTGCCCAATTTCTCTCCGATCCGAATCGCTCGTTCGAGCAGACGCTGCTCAAGATGAAGAACACGCCGCACAAGAGCGCCATGGCGCACGAGCGGATCGCCTCGGGCGCCCAGGCGATGTTCAACAAGAGCGATGAGGAGCGAGGCGGCGTCCTCAGCACGGCGCTCGCATTTTTGGGCCTGTACGCGGATCCGATTATCGCCCGCAACACCCAGGACAGTGACTTTCGAATTTCGGATCTGAGGCAAGGGACGGCCCCCATGAGCCTCTACATCGTGATCCCCGATTCCGATCGCCTGCGGTTGATCCCGTTCACGCGCCTGATGATCACGATGTTCACGCAGCGCCTGGTCGAGAAGATGAACCCGGTCGAAAACAAAC
>JAYUAE010000086.1:0-2007 GCA_043741515.1 Candidatus Eiseniibacteriota bacterium
CGGAAGATGCGCCTCGACACGGTACCCGCCATGGTCGAGGCGATCGCGCTCTACCGCTCGCTGGGGTTCCGCCCGATCGAGCCCTACCGGAAGAATCCGATCGCGGGCGCTCTGTTCTTCGAGAAGGACCTCGCGGGGTGAAGCCGGGGCCTTATCCCAGCCTCTTCTGGAATCGCTGCACGCTGAAGCCGAAGAAGACGAGCGCCAGGAGCAGCAGCATGAGCGTCTGCGGCAGCACGTCGAGGAAATTCGCCCCCTTCAGCACGACCCCGCGCAGGATCTGGAGATAGTACGTGAGCGGGAAGACAAGACCGACCTCACGCGCCACGAACGGCATTCCCTCGCGGGGGAACATGAACCCCGAGAGAAGCACGTTTGGCAGGAAAAAGAAGTACGAGCCCTGCATCGCCTGCGCCTGAGTCCTGGCCAAGGTCGAGATGAAGAGCCCCATGCCGAGATTCGCGGTGATGAAGAGGAACGTGACCGCGTAGACCACGAGAAGGCTTCCGCGGATCGGCATCGAGAAGATGAAATGCCCCAGCGTTAGCACCGCGGTGAGCTGCACGTATCCCACCAGCACGTAGGGTGCGATCTTCCCGATCATGATCTCCCCGCGGGTGATCGGGGTCACGATGAGCTGCTCCAGGGTGCCCTGCTCGCGCTCGCGCACAACCGACATCGAGGTGATGATCATCATCGTGACCGAGAGGATCATCCCAATGATCCCCGGGACGATGAAGATCGAGCTCTTGAGGGCGGGATTGTAGAGCGGGCGCACCCGGATCTCGACGGGAGGCGTCTCCATCCGGACCGGCGTGCGGGAGAGCGCGGTCAGGACCTCGATGTTCTTCCGCTGGCCGACCAGCTGCGCCGCCCCGATCGCGTTCTGCGACGTGTTCGGATCGGAGGCGTCCACCAGGAGCTGGGCCGTGGTCGGGCGGCCCCGTTTCAGCCGGCGCGCGTAATCCACTGGGATCACGATCGCGGCGCGCACCGTTCCGCGGTCGATGAGCCGGTTGGCCTCGGCGTAGGAGTTCACGTGACGCGCCACGGTGAAGTTGTCCGTGGCTTCGAGCTTCTGGACCAGCTCGCGGCTCTCCTGCGTGCGGCTCTCGTCGTAGACCGCCATCGGCAGATGCCGCACGTCCATCCGGATCGCGAAGCCGAAGACGAGGAGCTGGATGACCGGGATGCCGAGCATCATGCCCAGCGTCGCCCGGTCGCGCCGCATCTGGATGAACTCCTTCCAGATCATCGAGCGCAGGCGGTGGCCGGTCATACGCCCTCGCGCTCCTGGATGGAGACGAAGATGTCCTCGAGGCTCTGCCCGACCCTGAAGGAAGCCTTCACCTCGGCAGGCGTGCCGACCGCCTTGAGCTTGCCGCGGGAGAGGAATGCCAGGCGGTCGAATTTCTCGGCCTCGTCCATGTAGTGGGTGGTCACGATCATCGTCGTGCCTCCGTCCGCCAGCCCGCGGATGATCGTCCAGAACAGGCGCCGCGCCGCGGGGTCGACGCCGGCGGTGGGCTCGTCCAGGAACACCACCGGAGGGCTGTGGAGCAGGGCGCACGCCAGCGCCAGCCTTTGCTTGGTTCCGCCGGAGAGGGTGCCCGCGAGCTGGCTTGGGGAGCCGCCGATGTGCATCGCTCGGATGGCCCACGCGACCCGCTCGCGCCAGTCACGGTCCAGATCGTAGACCCCCGCGTAGAAGCGCAGGTTCTCCTCGATCGAGAGGTCGCGGTAGAGTCCGAACGCCTGCGACATGTATCCGATGCGCGACTTCACCGCGTCCGGGTCCTGCACCACGTCGATCCCCGCGACGCGCGCGGTGCCCGACGTGGGCTGGAGGAGTCCGCAGAGGATCCGGATCGTGGTGGTCTTGCCGGAGCCGTTGGGGCCGAGGATGCCGAAGATCTCGCCGGGAAGGATCTCGAAGGAGACGTCGTCCACGGCCGTGATCTTGCCGAACCGACGCGCGATCGAGCGGACCTCGACGACGGCTCCGCC
>JAYUAE010000087.1:0-11317 GCA_043741515.1 Candidatus Eiseniibacteriota bacterium
CAGGGGATCCTGCGATCGCTGGAATCCCGCGACCCGGGATTCCGGGGGGCCTCGCCCCCGCTGCCTGCGGCCGGCGGCGTCGACTCCGCTCGCCTGGAGGACGGCGCTCCGGCCCGTGGCGCTGCGGGGCGCGCGCGCCATGCTTCGCGCGAGATCCCCGTCGGGCGCATCGATCCCGACCGGGCCGGCGTGACCGAGCTCACGCGCCTCCCCGGGATCGGCCCCGCGCTCGCGGGGCGTATCGTCGAGGACCGCGGCCGGCGGGGCCCCTACCGCTCGCCCGAGGGGCTCCTCCGCGTGCGGGGCATCGGTCCCAAGACGCTGGCACGGATCCGCGGCTTCCTCTCTTTTTCCGCGCCGGCCGGAGGTGATTCGCTGACCGGCTATTGACCGATGCATTTTGCACCGGTGCATGCCTCGCGCACGTTCCGAGCTGCGCCCGTCGTCGCAATCCTTTCGTGTAATCCCTTTGATCCCCATGTCCTGCGTCTGATTGCCGGCCCGGCGCTTCCCTGGCACCGGACTTGCGAAAGTCCTTCCCGCCTGTCCCGCGCTCCCAAGCTCGGGACCCCGCCGTACTCTGACCGAACATCACAGGTAGGGGACCGCAACCGTGCAGCAGGAAAACGTCGGCCTGAAACTGCTGGAAGCGAAGCTCATCGCACCGGATGCGCTGCAGAAGGCGCAGCAGCAGACCAAGACCGGGGGTGGAAGCATCACCCTGGCGCTTGTGAAGCTGGGCGCGATCACCGAGGAGAATCTCACCAAGTTCCTCGCGGATCTCTATTCCGTTCCAAGCGTGGATCTATCCAATTTCGTTCCCGATCCCACCGTCACCAAGCTGATCCCCGGCGATGTTGCCAACAAGTTCCAGCTCGTGCCCCTCTCGCGGAGCGGCCGCCGGCTCACCGTTGCCATGGCCAACCCGAGCAACATCTTCGCGATCGACGACATCAAGTTCATCACGGGCTTCGAGGTGCAGCCCATGGTCGCCCCCGAGGCGGCGATCAAGAAGGCCATCGACAAGGCCTACGACTCGGTGGCGTCGTTCGAGAACGTGATGAAGGGGATGGAAGACGACATCGAGGTCATCGAGGAGCAGGAGGATGAGACCCCCGACGTCACGCTCCTCGGAGAGGCGGAACAGGCCCCGGTCGTCAAGCTGGTGAATTCGCTCATCACCGACGCGGTCCGCAAGGGGGCGAGCGATATCCACATCGAGCCCTACGAGAAGTCACTCCGGGTCCGGTTCCGGATCGATGGAACCCTCTACGAAATGATGGCGCCGCCCTTCCGCATGAAGCCGGCCATCATCTCCCGTCTCAAGATCATGGCGGAGCTGGACATCGCCGAGCGCCGCGTGCCCCAGGACGGGCGCATCAAGTTGCGTCTCCTGGGGCGCACGATTGATCTCCGTGTCTCGAGCCTCCCGACGATCTACGGCGAGAAGGTCGTGATGCGAATCCTGGACAAAAGCAACCTGAACATCGACTTGAACAAGCTCGGGTTCCAGGAGCAGGCGCTGAACGACTTCACGTACGCCGTCGCGCAGCCGTACGGAATGGTGCTCGTGACCGGGCCGACCGGAAGCGGCAAGACGACGACGCTCTATTCGGCGCTCTCGAAGATCAACGTTCCCGAGACGAACATCATGACCGCCGAGGACCCGGTCGAATACAACCTCGAGGGTGTCAACCAGGTGCTGATCCACGAAGAGGTGGGGCTCACCTTCGCCGCTGCGCTCAAGGCCTTCCTGCGCCAGGACCCGAACATCATCATGGTCGGAGAAATCCGGGACCTGGAAACCGCCGCGATCGCGATCAAGGCCGCGTTGACCGGACACCTCGTGCTCTCGACCCTCCACACGAACGACGCTCCGAGCACCATCAACCGAATTGTGGACATGGGTATCGAGCCGTTCCTGGTCGCGTCCTCGGTGAACCTCATCTGCGCCCAGCGGCTTCTCCGCAAGGTCTGCCTGTCCTGTCGAAACGAGATCAAGCTCCATCCGGAGGTGGTCCGGGAACTGGGGCTCACCCCCGAGGACGTGAAGACCGGGGGGTTCTTCGAGGGGAAGGGTTGTGTGGATTGCAACAACACCGGATACAAGGGACGCAGCGGCGTATACGAGGTGTTTCCCGTGTCTCCGAAGATCCGCGACCAGATCCTCGACCGCTCCTCGACCTCGAACATCAAGAAGCAGGCCGTGGCGGACGGAATGCTGACCCTGCGCATGGATGCCTTAATCAAGTTAAAGAAGGGAATTACGACGGCCGAAGAGGTGTTGAAGGAGACTGCGGCCGACCGGTAAGCCGCCACGGAGGGATCCCATGGTTTCGCTGCGCCAACTGTTGGACGAGATGATTAAATTGCGAGCCTCGGATCTGCACATCTCCGCGGGCGTTCCGCCCCAGGTTCGGGTGGACGGCTCGATCACGCCCATGCAGCACCCGCCGCTCACGCCCAACATCACGCAGCAGCTCGCCTACAGCGTGCTCACGGAGGAGCAGCGCAAGCGATTCGAGACCACCAAGGAGCTTGATCTCTCTTTCGGTGTTCCCGGTTTGAGTCGCTTCCGCGCGAACGTCTATTTGCAAAGAGGCGTGACCTCGATGGCCATAAGGCAGATTCCTTACGAGATTCTCACGTTCGAGCAGCTCGGGCTCTCGAAGACCATTCGTGACTTCACCACCAAGCAGAAGGGGTTGGTGCTGGTCACGGGACCGACTGGAAGCGGAAAGTCGACCACCCTCGCGGCCATGATCGATCTCATCAACACCACGCGGGCCGGCCACATCATCACGATCGAAGATCCCATCGAATACGTCCATCACCACAAGAAGTGCATCGTCCACCAGCGCGAGATCAATGCGGACACGACGACGTTCGCCACGGCGCTCAAGTACGTGCTGCGCCAGGATCCGGACGTGATCCTGATCGGAGAAATGCGGGACCTCGAGACCATGGCCGCCGCGCTCACGATCGCCGAGACCGGGCACCTGGTGCTGGCCACGCTGCACACCAACTCGGCCTACGAGTCGATCAACCGAATCGTGGACGCCTTCCCGAGCGGACAGCAGCAGCAGGTGCTTTCGCAGCTCGCGTTCGTGCTCGAAGGGGTGATCACGCAGCAGCTGATTCCCAAGGCGAAGGGCCCGGGGCGCGTCATGGTGGCGGAAGTCCTGATCTGCACTCCGGCCGTGCGCGCGGTGATCCGCGAGCGGAAGACGCACCAGATCTACAGCTTGATGCAGGCAGGCACGAAGCACGGCATGCAGACCATGAACCAGGCGCTCTTCCAGGCCTACATCGGGAAGCAGATCGCGCTGGATGAGGCGCTCGGCCGCAGCTCCGACGTGAAGGAGCTGGAGGGGATGCTGGAAAAGGTCGGGGTCCACGTCGCCGCCTAGTCGGCGCTGAAGAAGGGGGAACGCGGTGCCCGTATATACATGGAAGGGCCGCACGATCGGCGGCGAGATCCAGACCGGCGAGCTGACCCTGGACAGCCAGGAGGAGGCGCTCTCCGCGCTTCGCAAGCGCCGGATCATCATTTCCTCCGTCCGGGAGAAGAAGGCCAATGCGAAGATGGGCCTTCCCAAGCTCGGCGGCGGCGTCTCGACGCGCGATCTGGCCATTTTCACGCGCCAGTTCGCGACGATGATCAACGCGGGCCTCCCGCTGGTGCAGTGTCTCGACATTCTTTCCAAGCAGACCGAGAAGGAGGATTTCCGCAACGTCATCGGGACGGTCATGCGCGACGTGGAAGCCGGAACGACGCTGGCCGAGGCGCTGGGCAAGAAGGAGCACAGCAAGACCTTCGACGAGCTTTTCGTGAACATGGTCGAGGCGGGCGAGGCGGGAGGTATTCTGGACAACATCCTTCAGCGCCTCGCCACGTACATCGAGAAGGCGGAAGCGCTGAAGCGGAAGATCAAGGGAGCGATGGTCTACCCGGCCGTGGTGCTCTCGGTCGCGGTGCTCGCCACGTCCTTCATGCTCATCTTCATCATTCCCACGTTCGCCAGGATGTTCACCGGCTTCGGCGCCGAGCTTCCGCTCCCCACGAAGATCGTCATGGGGTTGAGCTCATTCCTGCGCGCCTACTGGTGGGCGATGATCGGCACCGGCATCGCCATCGTGGTCGGGCTCCAGCGCTACTACATCACGGAGAAGGGACATCTCCAGATCGACACATTCTTGCTCAAAGTGCCGGTCCTGGGCGACGTGTTGCGGAAGGGAGCCGTCGCGCGGTTCACGCGCACGCTGGCGACCCTCATCGCGTCGGGCGTCCCGATCCTGAACGGCCTCGAGATCACGGCGCGAACCGCGGGCAACCGGGTCGTCCAGAACGCGATCATGGCCGCGCGAGCCAGCATCCGCGAGGGCGAAACGATCGCGGCGCCACTCCGCCAGTCCACGGTGTTCCCGCAGATGGTGGTGCAGATGATCTCCGTGGGCGAGGAGACGGGCGCCCTCGACGACATGCTCACGCGCATTGCGGATTTCTACGATGACGAAGTCGACACGGCGGTGGATTCGCTGACCTCCTTGATCGAGCCGATCATGATCGTGATCATGGGCTCCATCGTGGGCGGCATGGTGATCGCGATGTACCTGCCGATGTTCAAGCTGATCAACGTGGTCGCGGGCGGAAAGTAGAGGCGGGATGACTTCGCACCGCCCCGAGGCGGGGGCCGATCGGGATCCCCAACTCGGTCTCGCGGTCCATGCGGTGATCCTGGGGCGGGTCGTGCTGTTCGTGCTCGTCACGATGATGGCGGTGGCCTTCGCGGGAAGCACGCTCGGAGTCGAGCGCGAGTTCCCGTTCGGCTTCCTCCTGTTCACGGTGGGCGTGCTCGCGCTGGCCTATCACCGGGTGCTGAAGACCGGCGGAGACTTGCGAAACCTGCTGGCCACACAGCTCCTGGTGGATGTGGCGACTACGTCGTATCTCGTGTTCTTCACGGGCGGCGCGGAAAGCCAGTTCGTGCCGCTGTACCTGCTCTGTCCGCTGCTCGGGGGCGTCTTCCTCTCGGTCG
Organism: Candidatus Eiseniibacteriota bacterium; assembly: GCA_043741515.1. Taxonomy (GTDB): domain Bacteria; phylum Eisenbacteria; class RBG-16-71-46; order SZUA-252; family SZUA-252; genus WS-7. Next base: position 5,040 of record JAYUAE010000087.1, read on the forward strand.
GAGGCGGCGTGCTCCTGGCGGCCCTGTCGTCGCTGGCCTATGCCGGGTTCTACGTGGCCGGCGCACAGGGGCTGATGCCGACAACGCAGTACGGGCTCACCCAGGGGCTGGGGGATGCGGCGCAGCTCCTGCGGATGATGCTCTACGTGCCGCTGCTCTTCGTGGTCGGGGTCATCGGGGGCCACCTGGGGCGGCGGCTCAAGGAAGGCAGCCGGGCGCTGGAAACCGCGCGCGCTGAGCTGAACCGCGCGCTGTTCGACACGGAAAGCATCCTGGAAAACATGTCGAGCGGTCTGGTGACCGTGGATGCGGATGGAATCGTTCGCCACTGGAACCGTTCGGCCTCGGAAATCTCGGGATGCGCGGCGGAGGCGATCCGAGGCCGGCCGTACGGGGAAGCGTTCGGGCCGAGCCTGAAGGAGTTCACGGAGCGCATGCGGGACGCGCTGGAGCGCGGGACGCAGTCCAACCGGGCGGAGATCACGGTCGAGAGGCCGGATGGCACGAGGATGCCGCTCGGTCTCTCGACCAGCCTGCTGCGCGATCCGGACGGCCACCGTCGTGGCGTGATCGGCCTCTTTCAGGACCTCTCGGAGGTCCGGGCGCTCGAGGACCGGATCCGGCGCCGGGAAACGCTGGCGGCGATCGGCGAGCTGTCGGCCGGCATCGCCCACGAGATCCGGAACTGCCTGAACCCGATCAGCGGATCGGTGGAGGTGCTGCAGCGCGAGCTGAAGGTCAAAGGAGAGAACGCGAGACTATTGGAATTGATCGTGAGGGAATCGGAGCGTCTGGACAACTTCATACGCGAGCTGCTCGATTACGCGCGGGAACGGCCGCTCAAGTGCGAAACCCTGGGGCTCTCGGAGCTGCTCCGGGACCTGGTGGATGTCGCCCAGCGGCACCCGGACGCGGAGGGGAAGAGCCTGGTGCTGGCGAGCGCCGGCGAGGACGTCTCCGTGCACGTGGATTCCGAGCAAATGCGCCAGGTGCTCATGAATCTGGTCCTGAACGCGCTGGAAGCTGTCGAAACGGAAGGAAAGGTGGAAGTGCGGGTCGTGTCGCGCCGCGACCGGCCGGGCTCGGGCTCCGGGAGCGGAAGACCCTGGGCCTGCGTCGAGGTGCAGGACAACGGCATTGGAATCGCGGCGCCGGAGGTGGATCTGATCTTCGAGCCGTTCTACTCCACGAAGCGGGGGGGCACCGGGTTGGGACTTGCGATCGCCAACCGGATCGTGGAGCGCCATGGAGGCGCATTGGAGGTTGAGAGCCGGCTCGGAGCGGGAACCACCATGAGGGTGTGGCTCCCGCGCACGACGAGCACGGCAAAAACCGTCGCCCACGCGGCGTAACCCTGAAATCGAGCGAGGTATCTCAGGTGAGCGGCGAAAAAATACTGGTGGTGGATGACGAAGAGAGCATGGTCCAGTTCCTCTCGATCCTCCTTTCCAAGGAGGGATACGAGGTGCACGTGGCCACGTCCGGCCGGGACGCGCTCCAGAAGGCGGAGGAAGAAAACTTCGACGTCGTCGTGACGGACATCAAGATGCCCGGTGAGATCGACGGCCTGGGCGTCCTCTCCGGGATCAAGAAGATGGATCCGAGCGTTCCGGTGGTGATCCGCACCGCGTTCGCGTCGCAGAAGTCTGCCATCGAGGCGCTGAACCGCGGCGCCTACCAGTATCTCGAGAAGAGCGCCAAAAACGACGAGATCCGACTGGTCATCAAGAATGCGATCGCCATGCGGCGGGTGCAGTCGGAGAACGTGTATCTGAAGAGGCAGCTCAAGCGGACCGACGATGCCAAGGAGATCATCGGACACAGCGAGCAGATCCAGAAAGTATTGAAATTGGTCGAGAAGGTGGCGGACTCCGATTCCACCATCCTCATCGTGGGCGACAGCGGGACCGGCAAGGAGCTGATCGCCAAGCGAATCCACTACATGAGCAAGCGGGCCGACGGCCCATTCGTCTCGATCAATTGCGGCGCCCTTCCCAAGGACCTCCTGGAGAGCAACCTCTTCGGGCACGTGAAGGGCTCTTTCACGGGCGCGGTGAGGGACCAGGAAGGTCTCCTCGCCGTCGCCGGCGGCGGATCATTTTTCCTCGACGAGGTGGGCGAGACGCTTCCCGCCACGCAGGTGAAGCTCCTGCGCGCGTTACAAGAAAGGGAGATCATTCCGGTCGGCGGGACGAAACCGCGCAAGATCGACGTCCGTCTCATCGCGGCCACCAACGCGGATCTCGAGCGCGGCATAGCCGAGGGGCGGTTCCGGGCCGATCTCTTCTATCGCCTGAACGTGATCCAGATCCGGCTCCCATCGCTTCGCGAGCGCAAGGAAGACATCGAGGAGATGGTGGACCACTTCTTGAAGAAGCTCGCAGGGCCGAAGGAGATCAAGGCGATCTCCAAGGAGGCTCGGGATTGCCTGATGGCCTACGACTGGCCGGGAAACGTCCGGGAGCTGGAAAACGTGATCGAGCGGGCCGTCATCCTGACCGACGACGGAGTCATCTCGCCAGAAGACTTGCCTGAAAGGGTCATCCAGGGGAGCAAGGGACGTGGAAGCCTCGTGATCGACAACCCCAACCTCACGCTCGAAGAGCTGGAGAAGGAATACATCCTCAAGGTCCTGCATCACACCGGGGGCCAGAAAAAGCGCGCCTCGGAGATTCTTGGGATCAACCCTTCCACTCTGTACCGCAAGCTAATCTCCTACGGCCTGCTCAAGGAAGGCGCCGGGATGCTTATGGAGTGACGGCGGGTCGCAATTTGAGAGACGGCGCATTGGATCATGCAATATGCAGAATGGACGGGTCCCGCCATGCAACCTGCGCGAAACCCGTCTCCCCGGCACCTCGCTCCCGCCGCGTGCCGCGCGGAACTACAAGCGGCGACGCGCGATCCACCCATCCTCCGCACTCTGGCATGTACGTTGCTCTGATCCACGACGGTAGGTTCGAAGGACGCTGATCTACGTCAGGGAGACGGGACCCGAGAGGAGGTGCAACATCATGAGGAACTCGAAGGGTTTCACCCTTATCGAGCTGATGATCGTGGTTGTGATCATCGGAATCTTGGCTGCAATCGCGATTCCAAACTTCATCGCCATGCAGGACCGCGCACGCGAAGCGAGCGTGAAAGCGAACATGCATAGCTACCAGCTGGCGGTAGAAGACTTCGCAGTCAAGAACACTGGGACGTATCCGGTGGCCGCGGATGACGCTGCGGTGAAGGCGAACATGCCGGGCGGCGCTTATCCGAAGAACCCCTTCTCGGGCGCGAATGACGCCTGGACGTGGGGAGCGGACCCGGCGGCGTCGGGCATCATCGGCGCCAATCCGGCCGCCACGACTGGCTACACGATCAAGGGCTATGGCAAGACAGCGCTTCTGTCACTGACGCTGACCAACGGTTAGTCCACGCACTGGAGGATTTATGATCCGCAATCAGAAGGGTTTTACGCTCATCGAGCTGATGATCGTGGTTGTGATCATCGGGATTCTGGCAGCGATCGCGATTCCGAACTTCATCGCGATGCAGGACCGCGCTCGCGAGGCGAGCGTGAAGGCGAACATGCACAGCTTCCAGCTGGCGATCGAGGACTTCGCGGTGAAGAATACCGGTACGTACCCGGTGGCCGCGGACAACGCCGCCGTGCTGGCGAACTTCCCGAGCGGCGCGTGGCCCAAGAATCCGTTCACGGGCGCCAACAGCGCCGCGACGTGGGGTGCGGATCCGGCCGCGCAGGGCATCTTCGGCGCCAACCCGGCCGTGACCACGGGCTACACGATCAAGGGCTACGGCAAGAGCGCGCTTCTGTCCTTGACGTTGACCAACGGCTAATCGCCGACCAAGTACCGGGCGGCAGATCGCATACCACCGCGACTGCCGCCCTTTTCATTTGCGCCCGTAACCCCGCGCCAGCGTGTCCCGTCAGCCGCGGCATGGGACTTGCGATTGCACGGCGCGGAAGGATCGCGGGGCACGACAGGAGGTCGCATCGGGATGGTTCGAGATCGGGACGATTCGCGCGGCAGGCAGACATGGGGCCCGGACCCGGGCGACCGGCCGGTGATGCACGAGGTGGGGCCCCTTCCCATCCTCGACCTCGATGGGGTGTCCAAGACCTACCGCGATCCGATGACCCTGAAGTCGTTCACCGCGGTCGAGAAGATCTCGCTCTCGCTCGAAGGCGGCGAGATCTTCGGGCTTCTCGGGCCCAATGGCGCGGGCAAGACCACGACGATCAAGATGATCCTGGGACTGACCCGGCCCACCGGCGGCACGGTGCGGATCTTCGGCCGCGAGCCGCAGGACCGCGCGGCGCGGATGCGCCTGGGGTACCTTCCCGAGAATCCCTGCTTCTACGACCACCTCACGGCGCGCGAGTACCTTGCGCTGGTCGGCTCGCTGTTCGATCTCCGGTCGGAGATCGCGCGGCGGCGAGCGGATCATCTCCTGGCGCGTCTCGGCCTCGGCGCCGATGCCGGAAAGCCGCTCCGTAAGTTCTCCAAGGGCATGACCCAGCGACTGGGGGTCTGCCAGGCGCTCCTGAACGAGCCGGACGTGCTGATCCTCGATGAGCCGATGTCGGGGCTCGACCCGATCGGACGCGCGGATGTGAAGCAGATCCTGCGCGAGGAGCGGGGTCGCGGCGCCACCATCCTCATGAGTTCGCACGTCCTCGCGGAAACGGAGAGCCTGTGCGACCGCGTCGCCATCCTTCACCGGGGCCGCGTGCTCGAGCTGGGGGACGTTCAGAGCCTGCTTGCCTCCGGGGTGATCGAGTGGGAAGTCACGGTCGAGGCGCTTCCGGATTCCACGGTGGAGCGGCTTCGCGCCGAGGGTCACGCGGTGGACGCGGCCGGACCGTGCCGGGCCGTCCGGGTCCACGATTCCGGGGAGCTGCAGCGGATGTTGAGCGGTTTCACGAAGGAGGGGATCCGGATCCACTCCGTGGAACCGCGGCGGCAGAGCCTCGAGGAGCATTTCGTGCGCGTCATCGAGAAGAACTCGCCGTGAAGCGCGTCCTCGCCATCGCCCGGAACACGGTCCGCGAGGCGGTCCGCGAGCGACTGGTGCTCGTGCTCGGGCTGTTCGGATTCGCGCTGGTGATCGGATCGCAGGCGCTCTCCCCGCTGGCCCTCGGGGAGGGGCGCAGGGTCGTGATCGATTTCGGACTGGCCGGGTCGATGCTGCTCGCGACGCTGCTCTCGGTGTTCCTGGGCTCGAGTCTTCTCCACAAGGAGCTGGAGCGACGCACCCTCTACTCGATCCTCGCGAAGCCGATCCGCCGCGAGGAGTTCCTGCTGGGCAAGTTCCTGGGGCTCTGGCTCACCACCGCCTCGCTCCTCGTGGCGATGGCGGGGATTCTCGCCCTCGTCGTGACGGCGGGCTACGGGGATACGCCCTGGGCGATCGCGGGCGCCGTGGGGCTCGGCGCGATCGAGCTGGGGATCGTGACCGCCGTCGTGGTTCTCTTCTCCTCGTTCACGACGCCGGCGCTGACCGCATTCTTCGGAATCGCCGCGGTCGTCGTCGGGCACTTCGCGGAGGATCTCCGGTACTTCGCCTCGCACGGTGCCCCCGTCCTGGTGCGGGCGCTCACCGAGGCGGTATACTGGACGCTTCCGCATCTGAGCGTCTTCAATGCCCGCGGACTCGCCGTGCGCGGGATCGGAGTCGAGCCGGAACGGATTCTGTTCGCGCTCGCCTACGGGACGCTCTACATCGGCGGCCTGATGGTATTCGCGGGAACCGTGTTCCGCCGGAGGGAGTTCCGGTGACGGCGAGGCTGGATGCGCGCCTCCTCCTGGGTTTGGCCCTGACGGCGCTTCTTCTGGCCGGCGCGGCGCGGGTCGAAGTTGCCCAGCGTCCGAGACTCGAGAGGATTCGGACCGAGGAGCTTCTCTATTACCCCTCGGGCTTCGGGGTACGTCAGGCGTCGCTCGGTTACGAGGTCGCAGCTGCCGACATCGCCTGGCTTCGCGGGATCCAGTACTACGGAGAGCACCGGATCACGGATCAGAAATACGATCTCATCGGCCACGTGATGGACATCGTGACCGATCTGGATCCTTCCTTCGTTCAGCCGTACGTCTTCGGCGCGTTCGTGATGGCGCAGGAGATGAAGCAGCCGGAGCGCGGCTTGGACCTCCTCGAGCGCGGCATGCGCGCCAATCCGGACAACTGGAAGCTCTGGTTCGAAGCCGGGTTTCTCTATTACGTGTGCCGCCGGGACAACGCGACGGCGGCGCGCCTGTTCACCCTGGCGA
>JAYUAE010000088.1:0-1997 GCA_043741515.1 Candidatus Eiseniibacteriota bacterium
TGGTGGAGACGGCGCGTCCGTTCGGCGAGCGGCTCCTGATCCGGTTCGCCGGAATCGGGACGCGCACGCAGGCGGAGGCGCTCCGCGGCGCCGACCTCACGGTCGCCCGCCGCGATGTGGCGCCGCCACCCGAGGGCGCGCACTACCGCTTCGAGCTGGTGGGGCTCCGCGTCCGCACGCGGGACGGCAAGCACCTGGGAACGGTTACCGACATCTTCGCGACCGGCAGCAACGACGTGATCGTGGTGAAGCGCGAACGGGGCGAGATTCTGCTCCCTTATCTCACGGACGTGGTCCTGGCGATCGACCCGGAGCGCGGCGAGATGACAGTGGAGATTCCTCCCGGGCTGAACGAGTAGCCCGGAAGCCTACATGCGTTTCTCGATCCTGACTCTGAACCCCGGTTTTTTCCAGGGCGCGACGGAAGAGGGCATGATCCGGATCGCGCGTCAGAAGGGGCTCCTGGAAGTCTCGATCGTGGCGATCCGGGATTTCACGAACGACCGGTACGGCACTACCGACGACTACCCCTACGGGGGCGGCGCGGGCATGGTGATGAAGGCGGAGCCGATCCTGCGCGCGAACGAGAGCGTGCGCCGCGGGGCGGAGGAGGCGGGAGCGGGGGCCAGAAGGGCCCGCGTGCTCGTCACCTCCCCACAGGGAGCGCCGTTCACCCAGGCCCGGGCGCGCGAGCTCTGCGCGGAGCCCGAGATCGTGGTGCTCTGCGGGCGCTACAAGGGGATCGACGAGCGGGTGATTCCGCTCCTCGACGCCGAGGAAATCTCGATCGGCGATTATGTGCTGTCGGGGGGGGAGCCCGCGGCGATCGTGATCCTGGACGCGCTGGCGCGGCTGATCCCGGGCGTGCTGGGGGACGCGGAGTCGGCGGAGGCGGACTCCTTTTCGGAGCCGCTTCTGGACGCTCCCGTGTACACTCGCCCTGAAGACTTCGGGGGACAGCGTGTCCCCGAGGTTCTCCTGAGCGGCGATCATGAGCGCATCCGTGTGTGGAGACGCCGCGAAGCCATTCGCCGGACGTGGATCAAGCGTCCCGACCTGCTCCTCGGGCGTACGCTCTGCAAGGAAGACCAAAAGCTGCTGGATGAAGTCAAGAAAGAGGAGGGACGATGAGCACGGTCGAGCGGTTCGAGAACCGGTTCAAGACGGACCGGAAGATGGAGTTCGGTCCGGGTGACACGATCAAGGTCCACGTGCGCGTGATCGAGGGGGAGAAAGAGCGCTCCCAGATCTTCCAGGGCGTCGTGACCAACATCCGTGGAAGCGGCATTCGTCAGAGCTTCACGGTCCGGAAGGTGTCGGGCGGCGTGGGCGTCGAGCGGACATTTCCGCTCCACTCCCCGGCGGTGGCGAAGATCGACCTGGCCCGCAAGGGAAAGGTCCGCAGGGCGAAGCTCTTCTACCTGAGAGGAAAACGGGGCAAGTCGGCGAAAGTCAGCGAGCGCGAAAAGCTGACCCCCGAGAACAACTAGGCCGGTCCGCCGAACGATGGCGCGACGAGGCCTCGCCCGCTTCGATGACGACTTCCGTGCACGCTGGGGAGACCTCCTGGGAGGGGTCGACGAGGCGGGGCGCGGGCCGCTGGCCGGTCCGGTCGTCGCGGCGTGCGTGGTCCTCCGGCCCGGGACCAAGCTCAGGGGGGTGCGCGACTCCAAGGTGATGACCGCGGCCGGGCGCGAGGAAGCGCTCGAGCGGATCCTCGCCCGCGCGGTCGCCACAGGTGTCGGGGTGGGAAGCGTGATGGAAGTGGACGCGTTCAACATCCGCATGGCCTCGCTCCTCGCCATGCGCCGGGCGATCGAAGCCCTGGGGATGACCCCCCAGGGCTTTCTCGTTGACGGCGTGGACGCGCTCGTCTGCGACGCTCCGTGCGAGGCGGTCGTGGACGGCGATGCGAAGAGCCTGGCGGTCGCGGCGGCCTCCATCCTCGCGAAGGTGACTCGCGACGCCATGATGGACGCGGAGGCGCTCACGTTCCC
>JAYUAE010000089.1:0-1996 GCA_043741515.1 Candidatus Eiseniibacteriota bacterium
CGCTACGCCCTCGCCGCGGTCAAGGATGGGATGATGAGCGCGTCGAGGAGCCACTTCGAACCCGACGATGACGTGACGCGGGGTGACTTCTACGCCGCGCTCGTGACCGCATTCCATCTCGGGACCCCCTTCACGAAGACGGGGTTCGACTCCAACCTCGACGCTCTCATCGATAGCGGCATCCTGGATGCCTCCTCGCGCTCGCAGCACGAGCAGGACCGGGTCGCGCGGTCGGACGCGCTCGAGCTCGTGCTGCGGTGCCTGGATCGCGGCATGGCGCAGGGCCCGAGCATGAGACGGATCCCGGCCGATCAGCTCGCGCGCGACTTCAACGCGCGATTCGCGGGCATGGACGCCGCGGCCGACGCAGACCGGGAAGGGAGGAGACTTGCCGCGGCCGAGACCGAGGCGGTCCGGAACGAGCGGCGCGCCAAGGAAGCCCGCGCCCGCGGGTCGCGCCCGCCGAAGCGTCCGGAGAAGGTGCGGGCGGTCAATCCCACGCCCATGCTCGATCCGGGATTCGAGTCGCTCGTCCAGTCGGACAAGAGCATGTCGCGCGCCGAGGTGTGCCTCCTCCTCGCGTCGGCGCTGCGGCTCGGCTCCTCCAACCTTTCGGCCCTGGAACGGGCCGCGACCCGCGCCGCGAAGACGGGCTAGTTTTCCCCCGGCGGCGCTGGCATTGTCGGCGCCGTGAGCCACCGAGCCATTCCCCCGCTGCGCCCCATCCTGATCCGAGGCGAAGGCATCCACGTCTGGGACGTGGATGGGAACCGGTACCTGGACGCTATCTCGGGCGCGTTCTGCGTGCAGCTGGGATACGGCCGCGCCGACCTCGCGCGCTCCATGTCGGACGCCGCCGCGCGCCTCCCCTTCGCGCGCCCCTCGTCCTTCGAGAGCGAGGAGTCCGAGACCTACGCGCGGGAGATCCTCCTGGCCGCCGGCCCTCCCTACGCGCGCGCGATCTTCACCTCGTCCGGAAGCGAGGCTGTCGAGGCCGCGATCAAGGCGGCGTACCGGTACCAGAGGGCGATGGGGCTGCCCGGCCGGACGCGCATGGCGCGCCTCCGGGGCCATTTCCACGGCGCCACGCTCGAGGCTCTGCGCGTGACCGACGTCCGCGCTCGCCGCGCCGCGTACGAGCCGCTGATCGGAGATCAGGCGCCCGCGATCGATCCGCGCTCCGGCGGTGCCCTCGATCGGGAGCTGGGCGACGCGGCCGCGCTCATCGCCGAGACGATCCCGGCGGTCGGGCTCGGCGCTCCGCTGCCGCGACCCGGTTTCCTGTCCGAGATCCGCCGCGCCTGCGATTCGAGCGGCGCGCTCTGGATTGCCGACGAGGTCCTGACCGGATTCGGCCGCACGGGACCGCTCTTCGCATGGCGCCGGCTGGCGGAGCGCGCGGAGGACTCGGGGGCGGCTCCCGACATCGTCGTGTTCGGGAAGGGCGCGGGCGCGGGTTTTGCCGCGCTCGGCGGGATCCTTCTCTCGAAGCGCGTGGCCTCAACGCTTCGCGAGGGTCCCGGGGCGCCGTTCACGCACGCGCAGACCTACGGCGGACACGCCATCGCGTGCGCGGTGGGTCGGCGCGTGCTCGCGGCGATGCGCGAGGAAGGGATCGGGGAGCGCGTCCTGGCCATGGAGCCCAGGCTACGCGCCGCGCTCGAGCCGCTCGCGGCGCACCGGAACGTGGCGGAGGTGCGCGGCCTGGGATTCCTCTGGGGCCTGACGCTCCGCGCCGATGCCGGCACCGGAGCGGGAGCGCCCTTTCCCCGCGCGCTCCGGATCGCCGAGCGCGTCGAGGCTCTGTGCCGGGAGCGCGGCCTTTTGATCTATGGAGGGTCGGGCTCGGCGGACGGCGAGTCGGGCGACCATCTGCTGATCGGGCCGCCGCTCATCTCCGAGCCGCATCACTTCGCTGAGATCGCGACCGGGCTCAGGCAGGCTCTGGACGAGGTGATCCGCGATACGCGATCACCCGACCTCCCTGCTGGCGATG
>JAYUAE010000090.1:0-1995 GCA_043741515.1 Candidatus Eiseniibacteriota bacterium
CGTGTCCGGCGGTGAAGGCGGTGGCGCCGCTCAACTTCGTGGACGCGCGGCTCCGGTACCGGGACTCCGAGAGCCGATTCACCACGGTCATCGGAACGACGCCGGACTTCCTGGTCACGAACACCTGGGCCATCGCCAATGGGCGGTTTTTCTCGGAGACCGAAGTCGAGCACCGCTCCACCGTGTGCGTGCTCGGCAAGGACCAGATCGAGGCTCTGTTTCCTCACTCAAACCCGATCGGCAAGACGATCTACATCGGCGGCTATCCCTACACCGTGGTCGGGCAGGTCGAGGAGCGCGGCAAGTTCATCGGCATGAGCCTCGACGACATCGTCATCGTGCCGTACACCACCCTCGAGAAGACGCTCGGCCCGAACCTGCGCATGGTTCTGAACGCGAAGCCGGAATCGCCCGAGCAGATCGACCCGGCGATCGACCAGATCAACGACACCCTTCGCCGCCAGCGCAAGGTGGGATACCGGCAGGCGGACAACTTCGCGGTCTTCACCGACCAGTCGCTCGTGGACATCTACAAGCAGATCACCGGGGCCTTCTACCTCGTGATGATCGTGATCTCCTCGATCGGCCTCATGGTGGGCGGGATCGGCGTCATGAACATCATGCTCGTCTCGGTGACGGAGCGGACCCGCGAGATCGGGGTGCGAAAGGCCCTCGGCGCGCGGCGGCGCGACATTCTCTGGCAGTTCCTGGTGGAAGCCATGACGCTCACGGGCACCGGCGGGGTGCTCGGGATCCTGGCCGGGCTCGGCGCGGGATACCTGATCCACGTGCTGGCCAAGTTCAGCTTCGCGGTCCCCCTGTGGGGGATGGCCGCCGGGTTTTTCTCCTCGACGGCGATCGGGCTGTTTTTTGGGATTTACCCGGCCGTGAAGGCGGCGCAGCTCGATCCGGTGGATTCGCTCCGCTACGAATAGCCCATGGACCTGATCAAGATCCGCGGCGCCCGCGAGCATAATCTCAAGAACCTGAGCCTCGACATTCCCAGGAACTCCCTGGTGGTGCTGACGGGGGTCTCGGGCTCGGGCAAGTCCTCGCTCGCCTTCGACACGCTCTACGCAGAGGGGCAGCGGCGCTACGTGGAGTCGCTCTCGGCCTATGCGCGCCAGTTCCTGGGGCAAATGGAGAAGCCGGACGTGGATCAGATCGAGGGACTCTCTCCCGCGATCTCGATCGAGCAGCGCACCGCCGGCTCGAACCCGAGATCCACGGTCGCGACCGTGACCGAGATCTACGACTATCTGCGGCTTCTCTTCGCGCGCATCGGGGTGCAGCACTGCCTGACGTGCGGCCGCCCGATCCGCAGCCAGACCGTGCAGGAGATGGTGGACCAGATCCTCGAGGCTCACGCCGGGGACAGGATCCAGGTCCTCGCGCCGGTCGTGCGCGGGCGGAAGGGCGAGTACAGGAAGGAGCTTGGCCAGTTTCGCAAGCTCGGCTTTGTGCGCGCGCGCGTGGACGGCGCATGGCACGAGCTGGAGGAGGACGTTCCGCTCGACAAGAAGCGGAAGCACACGATCGAGATCCTGGTGGACCGCCTGCCGGCGGAGCGCGCACGGCAGAGCCGCCTGCACGAATCGCTCGAAACCGCGACCAAGATCGCCTCGGGGCTCGTCACCATCCTGCCCTCGAAGGGGCCGGAGGTGACGCTTTCCACGGCGGCGGCGTGCCCGACGTGCGGCACTTCCTACGAGCCGCCCGAGCCGCGCTCGTTCAGCTTCAACAGCCCCTACGGCGCGTGCAAGACCTGCGACGGCCTGGGCACCGCGTTCGAGATCGATCCCGACCTCGTGGTGCCCGACCGGACGAAGTCGCTCCGGGAGGGCGCGGTGGTGGTGTGGGGGGACGCCGAGGGGACGTGGATCAAGGGCACCATCCAGGCGTTCGCCAAGCGGATGAAGATCTCCATGGACACCCCGTTCGGAAAGCTCCCCGCGGCGGCGCAGAAGGCGCTCCTCCAGGGGCTCGGCGACGAGA
>JAYUAE010000091.1:0-11263 GCA_043741515.1 Candidatus Eiseniibacteriota bacterium
GATCCGGAGCGCTTTCGCCAGCAGTACTGGTCGCGGTTCCCGGGCGTCTATTTCACGGGCGACGGCGCGAAGCGCGACGAGGACGGCTACATCTGGCTCCTCGGACGCGTGGACGACGTCATGAACGTGGCCGGGCATCGCATCAGCACGATGGAGGTGGAGAGCGCGCTCGTGGACCATCCCAAGGTAGCCGAGGCAGCGGTCGTGGGACGCCTGCACGAGCTCAAGGGGACCGCCATCGTGGCGTTCGTCACGGTCAAGGAAGGGAACGAGCACGGCCTGCGGCTGGCCGACGATTTGAAAGACCATGTCGTGAAGAAGATCGGGAAAATCGCGCGCCCCGAGGAGATCCTCTTCACCGCCGATCTGCCCAAGACCCGCTCCGGGAAGATCATGCGCCGCCTGCTGCGCGACATCGCCGAGGGAAAGGCCGTGGGGGACACCACCACGCTCGCCGATCCTGCCGTGATCGCGCGCCTGAAGGTCGCGTACGAAGAGCAGGAGAGCTGATGCGCCCCCCCCTCCAGGCGTTTCTCGCGGCGGTTGTGATCCTCGGCGTGTCCGCGGGCGCTCCCCGGGCGTTCGCCGCGACGGCCGCTTCCGATTCGTCCGCGGTCCGGTCCGCGATCGACGCGGGGAACGCCTCCTTCATCAGCGCCTGGCAGACGGGCGACGCCGATCTCTTCGCCTCGCTCTTCGCCCTGGACGGAGCAATGCTTCGTCCGGGCGGCGGGCTCACGGTCGGTCGGAAGAATATCCGCGCGCGGATGCGCGAGGTCTTCGCGCGTTTGCGGATGACGTTCGGAACGATCGCCACCACCGACGTGTTCGTGATCGGCGACACCGCCTACGAGACCGGATCGTGGAGTTTCGTGATCGGTCCGATCGGCTCGACCACCGCGGAGCCCGATTCCGGCCAGTACGTCGAGATCTGGAAGCGGGACCGCGCGGGCGAATGGAGCATGTGGCGGGATATCGGCATCCCCAAGGGGACGATGCCGGCGCCCGGCACGCAGCGGGGAGCGGCCGAGACGCCGGACGCGCGCCGGGGCGCTGTGCCCGGGACGCCCCCCGCCGGGATGGCTCCGGCGCGGACAATGGCTCCGCCGCCGGCTCGTCTCAAGGCAATCCACTTCGGCCGTCTCATCGACGGCAAAGGGCGCGCGCTCTCGGACGCTCTGGTTCTCGTGGACGGCGACCGCATCCGCTCGGTGGGCGCATATACGAAAGCCCGGATTCCCGCCGAAGCGGTCGTCTTCGATCTCACCCGGCTCACCGGGATCCCCGGCATGATCGACGCGCACACCCACATGACCTACTGGTGGGACCAGGCGCCCGGCACCCGTCCGTGGCAGCAGCTGGACGCGCGCGCGCCCATGCAAACGATGTTTCTCGCGCAGGAGAACGCGCGAAAGACGCTCGAGACGGGCGTGACCACGGTGCGCGACTTGGGCTCCTTCCAGTACATGGACATCGCCATGCGCGACCTGATCAACCGGGGCTCCATGACCGGCCCGCGCATGTTCGTGGCCGGCTACGGGCTCTATCCCACGATGACCGCCTTCCAGGACGCGCCGCAGGCGGCCGCGGGCGGCCTGGCCGACGGAGTGGACCAGGTGATGCGCACGGCGCGCCAGCAGATCGCGGCCGGCGCGGACGTCATCAAGGTCTACGGCTCGACCGGCAGCGCCGACGACGTGACCGGATACCAGACCTACACGTACGAGGAGATGAAGGCCGCCGTGGACATCGCGAGGGAGCGCGGGAAGCGCGTGTCCGTCCACTCCTATGGGCCGGACGGCGCGCGGGACGCGGTCCGCGCCGGCGCCAGCTCCGTGGAGCACGCCATCGACATCGATGACGCCACGCTCCGCGAGATGGCCAAGCGCGGGGTCACCTACGTGCCCACGGTGGATCACAATCGCTACTACGCCGAGCATGCCGCCGAGTTCGGATATGGCGACTCGGCGGTGGCGCACCTCAACGCTTACCGCGCGAAGAACCTCGAGACGGTGCGCCGGGCGTTCAAGGCGCACGTGCCGATCGCGATGGGATCGGACGCGGTCTTCACGATGTTCGGCGAGAACACGCGCGAGCTGCGCTGGTTCGTGCAGGCAGGCATGACGCCCGAGCAGGCGCTCGCGACGGCGACGGCCAATGGAGCGGCGCTACTCGGCATGGAGAAGGAGCTGGGGGCCGTCGCGCCGGGCTACTTCGCCGATCTGGTCGGGGTGGAGGGAGATCCGGCCACGGACATCGGCGTGGTCATCGATCACGTGCGGTGGGTGATGAAGGGCGGGGAAGTCGTGGTGGACAACACCACGGCGCAGGAGCCGCTGGAATCGCTACCGCGCTCCAGGCGCTAGCGCCCCGGGCCTGAGCCCGAGGCGGCCGAGATACCGCTCGTCCCCCTCGCCATGAAGCCTCCAGTACTCGAGCCGCTCCGATCCCGTCAGCTCGCCCGAGTCGTCGGCTTCTCCCTGCTTCCACTCCCAGCGGACGATGCGGTGCGGGTAGCCCGCCTCGACGAAGAAGAGACCCTCCAGGCCGCTCGCGATCGCCACCGAGTACACGGCGGCATGGAAGCGCCCCGCCGGGACCGTCACCGCGCGCGCCGCAGGAAGCCGCTGGATCCTGGCTGAGGTCCAACCCAGGGGCCGGTGCGTGAGCCTCCGTCGAAACGCGCTCAGCAAGAAGGGGACCGTCCTGCTCTCGCCGGCGCGCAGGTACTCGCCGTTCAGGCCGCGCAGCTTGACGAAGAGCTCCTCCTCGAGAATGCCGTCCTTCATTCGCGGCTCGTCCCGCGACACGGACTCGTCCTCGAAATAGCTCGTGAGCCGCTGGCTCACGCGGCCCGGGTCGAGCCTCAGCTCCTCGTACACGTTCCCGCACCATTCGGTGCCTGAGAACGAGACCTTCACCGGATCGAAATCCGCGCTCCGGACGAAGAGCGACGTCATGGTGTTGTAGTCGTAGATCCCGGTCTGGAAATCCCGGACCAGGTTCATCTTCAGGACGTCGAACGTGTCCCGGGGGTTTCGCGCGGCATCGTTCACCTTCACGTTCTTGGCTCTGCTGAAGGGCTCGGTGACGTAGACCGTCATCGCCTGGCCGTGCCGCTCCTGGCCGTAGCGGGTCACCGTGTAGCGGTAGCCGTCCAGCTCGGCTTTGCCGTCGTGCCAGTACGCGCCGAACGCGGGATCGCCCGAGGGGGCCGCCCCCTTCGCGGGAACCGCGCCGAGTCTGCCGAGCGCGATCCCGAGCGGCACGCCCATAGCGAGCGCGACCGTCACGGCGGCCGCGGCATTCCGCATCTTCATGAGGGCTCCTTTTCGATCGGCGCGAAAAACGAGATGCCCCGGACGTTCTCGTCGATCCTGAGCGGGTTGTGCATGGAGGGGAAGGCGCGCGCCCCGCAATCCAGCCGCTCGCAGAGCCGGCAGGTGATCCCCACCGGTACCACGCCCGCGGGATTGGAAAGGTCCATGCCGTCCGCGTAGACGAGCTTCCGGGCCGACTCGATGTCGCAGCCCAGCTCGATCGCATAGAGGATCTCGGGCGCGTGGAATCCGCCCCGGTGCTTCCGGATCGTGCGCCCGATCGAGAAAAAGGTCCGTCCGTCGGGAAGCCGGGCGATCTGCACCCGGATCACGTTGGGCCGGAGGAATGCCGCGTGGACGTTCCAGAGCGGGCAGAGCCCGCCAAAGCGGGGGAAGTGGACACCGGTGGCGCTGAACTTCTTGGAGATGTTTCCCGCGATGTCGATCCGGACCATGTGAAACGGGACCCCCTCGGAGCCCTTTTGCTGCAGCGAGGTGAGGCGGTGGCAGACCTGCTCGTAGTTCGCGCGGAAGCGGTGCTGGAGGAGGTCCAGGTCGTAGCGCTCCTCCTGGGCCGCGCGCAGGAATTCCCCGTACGGCATCAGGACGGCGCCGGAGAAGTAGTTCGCGAGCGCGACCCGGCAGAGGGCCCTCGATTCCTCCGAGGTGAGCTCGGGCGCGTTCGTGATCCGGTCGATCATGCTCGAGCAGTCGAGAAGTCCGATCTGGTGCGCGAGCTGGAAATTTCTGGAGCCGCGGCGGAGCACCTCGGAGATCTTGAGCTCCCGGCGCGCGGGATCGAAGCGGCGGACGGCGGAGCCCATCTCCCCCACCTTGAGCACCCGGACCTTCACGCGGTGCTTGTTCTCGAGATAGGTCGCGAGGGAGCCGAACAGGTCCTCCCCTTCGAGCCTGGCCTCGGTCCAGAGCCGCTCGGCTTCGGCTTCCATCTCGGGAAAGTGGTTCCGATGGCGCTGGATCAGGTCGGTGACCTGCTCGGAGGCCATGCCGCCGCGGTCGATCCCTACGAGATCCTGGCGGTCCAACACCTCGGCGGCCAGCGTGGCGGCCGACCCGCGCGTCTCGATGAAGGCGTGATGCAGGTGGAGCACCGCGCGGGCGATCTCGGGATTCGCGCCCACGAACTCGCGCGTCTCCGCTTCCGAGGGCACGTTTCCTTCGAAAACGGGATCTCCGAAAACCTCCATGAGGATGGCGGCGAGCTTGGTGTCCTCGCCCTCGCCGAAGGATTTCAGGTCGAGATCGGTGAATTGCGCGAGCCGGATCAGGAGATTGGCGCTGATGGGCCGGCGATCGTGCTCGACGAGGTTGAGATAGCTCGTAGATACACCCAGACGCTCGGCCAGCGCCGTCTGTGAGATGCCCTCGCGCAGACGCAAGGCGCGTATTCGTTTGCCCAGGTGGAGGATCGGTTTCACGCGATAAGTTTACTTGATTTCGCTTTTTACAACAACAATTCACAATTCATTGCCATCTTAACCATATATTTATCAGATACTTATTGCCTAATGTGCCAATGATTGTTAATATTGTCAGTATGCAGACACGGAACGCGGCACATGCGGGCGCTCTCGCCATCGAGGTCCCGGTAGAGAAACGCTTCGAGGCTATCCTGACCTCGGAGGCGCTGGGCTTTCTCGAGGAGCTCGCGCGCAGATTCGCCCCCAGAATTCACGAAGCGCTGGATCTCCGCGCGCAGCGGCTGGAGCGTCTCGCAAAGGGTGAGAAGCTCGATTTTCTGGCGGAGACCGCGCCGGTGCGCGCGAAGGAATGGAAGGTCGCTCCGCTTCCGCGCGATCTCGCCCGGCGCATCGTCGAGATCACGGGACCCACGGACCGGAAAATGGTGATCAACGCGCTCAACTCCGGCGCAGATGTTTTCATGGCGGACTTCGAGGACGCGACCTCTCCGACCTGGGAGAACCTGGTCGAGGGTCAGCTCAATCTTCGCGAGGCGGTCCGCCGCAAGCTCGCCTTCGACGATCCGGCCTCCGGAAAGCAGTACCGGCTGAACGACAAGACCGCGGTGCTCGTGGTGCGCCCGCGCGGGCTCCACCTGCCCGAGCGGCATGTGACGCTGGACGGGAAGGCGATCCCCGGCGCGCTTCTGGACTTCGGTCTCTACTTCTTCCACAACGCGCACGAGCTGCTCGCGCGCAATACCGGTCCCTACTTCTATCTCCCCAAGCTCGAGAGCTATCGCGAGGCGCGGATCTGGAACGAGGTCTTCCTATTCGCCGAGGAAGCGCTCCGCATCGAGCCGGGTACGATCAAGGCGACGGTTCTGATCGAGACGCTCCCGGCCGCGTTCGAGATGGACGAGATCCTCTACGAGCTGAAGCAGCACTCCGCGGGGCTCAATTGCGGACGCTGGGATTACATCTTCAGCTTCATCAAGACGCGCCAGCACGATCCGGGCGCGGTCCTGCCCGACCGCTCGCAGGTCACGATGGACCAGCCCTGCATGCGGGCCTACACGCAGCTTGCGATCCACACCTGCCATCGTCGCGGCGTCCATTCCATGGGGGGCATGGCCGCGCAGATCCCGATCAAGAACGACGAGGCTCGGAACCAGGCCGCGCTCGACAAGGTGCGCGCCGACAAGCTCCGCGAGGTTCGGGACGGTCATGACGGAACCTGGGTCGCGCACCCGGGCCTCGTGCCCATCGCGCGCGAGGTGTTCGAGGCCAACATGAAGGGTCTAAACCAGCTCGACAGGCTCCGCGAGGACGTGCACTCCAGCGCCCAGGACCTTCTGCAAGTCCCGCAGGGCGCTCGCACGGAAGGGGGGCTGCGCCTGAACGTCCGGGTCGGGATTCAGTACATCGAGTCCTGGCTCCGCGGCCTCGGCTGCGTCCCGCTCTACTTCCTGATGGAGGACGCCGCGACCGCCGAGATTTCCCGGGCGCAGGTTTGGCAGTGGCTTCGCCATGGCGCTTCGCTCGAGGACGGCCGGCGGGTCACGCCGGAGCTGATCCGCGCGGTCATCGACGACGAGATGAAGCGGATCGAAGGGGAGGTGGGCGCCGCCCGCTTCGAGGAAGGCCGGTTCGCGGAAGCGCGAGGCCTGTTCGAGCGGATCTCGACGAACCCCAAGCTCGAGACGTTCCTGACCCTCCCCGCATACGAGGCACTTGATCGCGGCTCGAAAGAGACCGCTCACGAGCCATCACGATGAAAAGGGACCCGAACGCCGCACCCAGAGGAGAAGCTCCCATGCCGGCAAATCCTGAAATGCGAACCAATCGACTCGACACTCGGCAGAACCGAACCGCCAGGCAGAACGGAAGCACCGGCCGCTGGGACGGAATCGTGCGTCCCTATTCCTCCGAGGATGTGGAACGCCTGCGCGGAAGCGTGCGCGTGGAGCACACGCTGGCCCGGATGGGCGCGCTGCGCCTGTGGGAACTCATGACGAAGCAGAGTTACGTCGCCGCTCTGGGCGCGCTCACGGGAAATCAGGCGGTGCAGCAGGTGAAGGCGGGGCTCCAGGCGATCTACCTCAGCGGCTGGCAGGTGGCCGCCGACGCGAACCTCGCGGGGCAGACCTATCCCGACCAGAGCCTCTATCCCGCGAACAGCGTTCCGATGGTCGTCCGCCGCGTCAACCAGGCGCTTCTCCGCGCGGATCAGATCGAGCACGCGGAAGCGATGGAGAAGGGGAAGACGAACGGCAATACGAACGGCAGGGCCAACGGGAACGGTGTCGCGCACGCGAACGGGAACGGAACCGCGCATGCGAACGGGAGCGCGGAGCGTCACTGGCTGGCGCCCATCGTCGCAGACGCGGAGGCGGGCTTCGGCGGACCGCTCAACGCGTTCGAGCTGATGAAGAGCATGATCGAGGCGGGCGCCGCGGGCGTCCACTTCGAGGACCAGCTTTCCTCCGAGAAGAAGTGCGGGCATCTGGGCGGGAAGGTGCTCATCCCGACCGGCGCCTTCATCCGCACGCTCGTCGCGGCGCGGCTCGCGGCCGATGTGATGGACGTCCCGACGGTCGTCGTGGCGCGCACCGACGCGGACAGCGCGAAGCTCCTGACGAGCGACGTGGACGAGCGGGACCGCCCGTTCCTTACCGGCGAGCGCACCCCCGAGGGCTTCTTCCGCATCAAGGGCGGCCTGGAATGCGCAATCGCGCGGGCGATTGCCTACGCACCCTACGCCGACGTCCTCTGGTGCGAGACCTCGACACCCGATCTCCACGAGGCTCGCCTTTTCGCTGAAGGCGTGCACGCCCGCTATCCGGGCAAGATGCTCGCGTACAACTGCTCCCCTTCGTTCAACTGGAAGGCCAAGCTGGACGAGGCCACCATCGCCACGTTCCAGCGGGAGCTGGCCTCCATGGGATACAAGTTCCAGTTCGTGACGCTTGCCGGATTTCACGCCTTGAACCACAGCATGTTCGAGCTGGCGCGCGCCTACCGCGATCGCGGCATGGCGGCGTACTCGGAATTACAGGAGCGCGAATTCGCTTCGGAGGCTCACGGCTACTCCGCGACGCGCCATCAGCGCGAAGTGGGCACCGGATACTTCGACCAGGTGATCCAGACCATCACCGGCGGCGAATCGTCAACCGTGGCGCTCCAGGGCTCGACCGAAAAAGCCCAGTTCTGATTCGATTGCCTCCATTGCGGCGGCGGGTCTAGACTCGGCGCCCGGCCCGATTCGTGGCCGGGCGCCGTTTCGCCGTATGGGAAATGAAGGAGGCATCATGGCAACCGCGACCGAGGACCGGATTCGCGAGATCGAGCAGCTCGAAGAGGAACTGGTCGAAAAGCACGAGAGAGTGGCCGAGATGAAGCGCGCGCTTCCGCCGCAAGAAGTTCAGGACTACGCGCTCCAGACCCAGAAGGGGCAGGCCCTGCTCTCCGAGCTCTTCAACGATAAGCCCGACCTCATCGTCATCCACAACATGGGCCGGGGCTGCACGTATTGCACGCTCTGGGCCGACGGATTCAACGGCGTCCACCAGCACCTCGAGAATCGCGCCGGGTTCGTGGTGGTGTCTCCAGACCCGCTCGATGTCCAGCGCGAGTTTGCCGAGAGCCGGGGCTGGAAGTTCCGCATGGCCACTGGCGAGGGCTCGACCTTCATCCAGGACATGGGATTCAAGGGTGAGAAGGGCTGGATGCCCGGCGTCTCGACCTTCTACCGCGACAAGGGGAAGATCATGCGCGCCGCGAAGGCGCCCTTCGGTCCGGGTGACCCGTTCTGCGGGTTCTGGCATCTCCTCGCGCTGCTCAAGAACGGCCCGGGGGACTGGCACCCGAAGTACACGTACTAGCCGCTCCGCGCGGCCCCCGGCCAGGCGACGCGCCCTACGCTCCGATCCCCAGGCCGCGCGCGGCCAGGGTCGCCGCCTCGGAGCGGAACGCCTTCAGATCCTTGTGCCCTCCCGCGTGGAGCGAGTTGGTGAGGAGCACGAAGTAGGCGTCGTTTGCGGGATCGATCCACATCGAGACTCCGGTGAAGCCGGAGTGCCCGTAGGAATCCTTCGAGAAGAGCGACCCGCGCGGGGCGGAGTAGGGGCTCTCGATGTCGAAGCCCAGCCCCCGCCGCGCATCGAGCGCGGGCGGGCACTGATTCGTGGTCATGAGCCGCACCGTCTCCTCGCTCAGGATCCTCCGGCGCCCATCCATTCCCCCGCGCAGGAGCGTCGCGCAGAAGCGCTCCGTCTCCTCCGCCGTCCCGAACACGCCCGCATTTCCCGCGACGCCCTCCATCGCGCGCGATCGGGCGCGCGGGTCATGGACGCGCCCGCGGAGCCAGGGCCCGCGGTCTCCATGGAGCCGCTCCGTCGGCGCCACGCGCGTCCGGTCCTTGGCACGCGTGCGGAAGGCGGTGTCGCGGAAACGCAGCGGGGCGAAGAGCCTCTCCCGGGCCAGGCGGTCCAGCCCCTTTCCCGTGACGCGCTCGATCACACCCTGCGCCAGCATGTAGCCCACGTCGCTGTAGATCATGCGCCGGCCGGGCTCGGCCTCCAGCGGCTCGCGAGCGATGGCGGCGTACAGGCGACGTTTGCCGCCGCTGTAATCCTCGAGGGGATTCATCGCGGGGAGGCCGCTCGTGTGCGTGAGGAGCGCGCGCAGCGTGAGCGCACCCACCCTCGTGCCTCGCGTCTCCTCGAGATGGCGCTCCACCGCGTCGTCGAGACCCAGCTTGCCCGCGACCGCCAGCTCCGTGAGGAGGGGTGCGGTCACCATGGGCTTGGTCAGGGAGGCGAGGTCGAAGATCGTGCGCATGGTCATCGGCTCCTGGCGCGGCAGGAGCGCGCGCCGGCCGAGCGCCTCGCGGTGCGACGCACCGCCCGCGCGCCCAACCGCGTACACCGCGCCGGGTATAAGCCCCTCCGCGATCCTCGCTTCGAGGTAGGAGCGGAGCGGCTCGAAGGAGCGGGCGGCATCGCGGGCCGGAGTGGCGCTGGCGCGTGGCATGGCCCGGCAGGATAGCCGATTTCGCTCGCCAAGGGCTGCGGTTACTCTCTAGGCTCCCGCTTCGATGATTCCGCTCAAGGATCGAAATCCCTCAGGAATCTTTCCGGGTGTCACGCTCGCGCTGATCTTGATTAACGTGGTGGTCTTCCTCTACGAACTCCAGCTCGGGCCGGCGGTCACCTCCTTCATCAAGCACTTCGCCCTGATTCCGGCCCAGGTGACCGGGAGTCTGCGCTACGGCTCGGTGAGCCTCCCCGACACGGCTGCGCCCTTCTTCACGTCCATGTTCCTGCACGGGGGCTGGCTTCACCTGATCTTGAACATGTGGTTCCTCTGGATCTTCGGCGACAACGTGGAGGACACGCTCGGACCGGTCCGCTATCTCCTCTTCTACTTCCTCTGCGGGCTCGGCGCCGCGCTCACGCTCTTCATCCTTCAGCCCGAATCCCCCTTGCCGGTGCTCGGCGCGAGCGGCGCGATCGCCGGAGTGCTGGGCGCCTACGCGGTGCTCTTCCCGGGGGCGCGCATCGTCACGCTGGTGCCGATCTTCTTCTTCATCCAGATCATCGAGCTGCCCGCCGTGGTGATCCTGGGCTACTGGTTCGTGCTCCAGATCCTGAGCGGTGCGCTGGAGGCGGCGAGCCCCATGCGGGGCGGCGTCGCCTGGTGGGCGCACATCGGCGGCTTCGTCGCGGGGATGATCCTCATACTCCTGATGAGACCCCGCAGGGTGACCATCTAGCACCTGCCGGCCCCGGCTTCCGCCTTGACTCCACGGTCGGCTCTGCCACAATCGGGGCTGTGCAGCTCCCTCCGGGAAACATCTCCAAGTCAGGGGCAAATCATGCGTAACCGGGTTCGGCTGGCCGTCTTGTCGCTGGTCGTGGTGGCCGCGGTGGGATACCTGATCCTCACCGGGGTAAAACAGACCGGGATGCACTACATGACCGTGACAGAGCTGGCGCATCTCGATCACGCGCCCAAGTCGGAGGGATTCCGGCTGGACGGGACGGTCGCTCCCGGCAGCGTCCTCTACAACCAGAAGGCGCCGCGGCTGCAGTTCAAGATGACCGACGGCAAGGAGAAGATCGCGGTGGTGTACGACGGCCTCATGCCGGACGCCTTCGCGGACGGCCGCGAGGTCGTGGTCGAAGGCGCCTACCGGTACGCCGATCGTGCGATCTACGCCTCCAAGCTGGTGACCAAGTGTCCGTCCAAGTACGAGGCCAAGGGGCTGGGGAAGGACAAGTCGTGATCCAGAGGGAGCGCTCGTGAGCGAGCTGGGACGCCTCGCGCTCCTCCTCGGCTTCGGCTGCTCGGTGTTCGCCGTGGGGAGCATCGCGTGGGGGCTTCGCTCGGGGCTCTCGGGACCGCTGCGCAGCGGCCGGCGCGCCGTGTGGGCCGTCTGCGGGCTGGCGCTCTTCGCTACGATCCTGCTCGAGCGGGCGCTTCTCGCGCGCGACATGAGCTACCGCTACGTCGCGGAGC
>JAYUAE010000092.1:0-4862 GCA_043741515.1 Candidatus Eiseniibacteriota bacterium
TGCCATAGCGCCAGGCTCGTGATCGGCGATGCGATCTTGCTCCCATGCTCCACGATCACGTCGATGACCTCGTCGTCGAGCCGCGCCACGTCGCAGGAGCGCACGTAGTACCAGCAGCCGCGGCGGAACGACGGGTCGAACATCGCCTGGTGCGCGAGGAACGGCTTTGGCTGGCACAGATCGAGGACGGGCGATCCGAACTTCTTGAGCGGGCGCAGGACGCGCTCGCCGTCCTCCACGGGGCCCGCGTAGCAGGCGGCGACCGCGATCACGCGCTTGCCGACGAGGTCGGGCGGGACCGCGGGGAGCGCCGGCGCGCGCCGCTGCACGACGATCGTCATCAACTCGTCGGGGCAGTTGGCGATCCAGTCCCGGTAGAAGCGCAGGACGCGCGGCGCGTCCTCCATGAGCCAGAATACCGGCCCCGCCATCACCTGGGGTCCGAGCGGATGCAGGCGGAACTCGAACTCGGTCACGATGCCGAAGTTGCCACCTCCGCCGCGCACGCCCCAGAACAGGTCCGCGTTCTGGGTCTCGGTCGCCGTCACGAACTCGCCGCCCGCGGTGACGAGGTCCACCGAGAGGAGGTTGTCGATCGAGAGCCCGAACTTCCGCATGATCCAGCCGATGCCGCCGCCGAGCGTGAGCCCCGCGACGCCGGTGTGGGTCACGATGCCGGAGGGAACCGCGAGCCCGAAGGCCTGCGTCTCCCGATCCAGCTCGCCCAGGAGCACGCCCGCCTGGACGCGCGCCGTCTTCTTCTCCGGGTCCACGCGGATCCCTCTCATGGGCGCCAGGTCGATGATCATGCCGTCGTCGCAGGCCGAGAGGCCGGGGAAGCTGTGGCCGCCGCTGCGCACCGCGACCAGGAGGCCGCGCTCGCGCGCGAACCGGACCGCCGCGAGGACGTCCGCGACGCCGGTGCACCGGGCCACGAGCCCGGGGCGGCGATCGATCGAGCCGTTCCACACGCGGCGGTGCTTGTCGTAGTCGGCGTCCCCCGGGCGGACGACTTCGCCTCGGAAGTTCTTGCGCAGGTCCTCGACGGCGGCAGGGTTGATCGAAGCGGTCTCGGCGGCCTTCATGTCGCGCCAACCCTAGCACGCCGCGCGTGGGAGGTCGTGGAACGATTTTGAGTTCGACACCGCCCCCACCTCTCTGCTATAAACCTTTGTTCTCACGAAGCTTCAGCTTTATCGCCGGGCGATGAAGCGCCTGCGGTTTCAGGCGGCCAACCCCTCCAACCGCAAACACTTGAACCAAGGAGAAACGATGCTGGGAATCGGGACCAGAGGACGAACCGTGCTGACCGCACTCATGCTGGCGTCGCTCGCCGCGTTTGCGATGCTCGCTCCCGCCACGACGGTTTTTGCCCAGGAGGGCGCCCACCATGGCGGGGAAGCGAATCTCGCGCTGCCCGACCTCAAGTCGGTGACCTTCGTGGGGGGCATCAACGGCCATACGCTCCTCATGTTCGGGCTCATCGTCTGCGCCCTCGGAATGGTGTTCGGGATCGCGGCCTATTCGCGGATCCGGAAACTCCCGGTCCACCAATCCATGGCGGAGATCTCGGAGCTGATCTACGAGACCTGCAAGACCTATCTCCTCCAGCAGGGTAAGTTCCTGCTCCTCCTGTGGATCTTCATCGGCGCCATCGTGCTGGTCTATTTCGGCTCGCTCGCGGTGACCGGCGTGGACGCCGCGGGCCACATCCAGCGCGGATTCCCTCCGATCAAGGTCGCGGTCATCCTCTTCTTCAGCCTCATCGGAATGGCGGGGAGCTACAGCGTCGCCTGGTTCGGCATCCGCATCAACACGCTGGCAAACTCCCGGACCGCGTTCGCGTCGCTGACCGGTAAGCCCTACGGCTGCTACTCCATCCCGCTGCGCGCTGGCATGAGCATCGGCATGGCGCTCATCTCGGTCGAGCTTTTCATCATGCTCGTCATCCTGCTCTTCGTTCCGGGCGACATGGCCGGTCCGTGCTTCATCGGCTTCGCGATCGGGGAGTCGCTTGGCGCGGCGGCGCTCCGGATCGCGGGTGGAATCTTCACCAAGATCGCCGACATCGGCTCGGATTTGATGAAGATCGTATTCAAGATCAAGGAGGACGACGCCAGGAACCCGGGCGTGATCGCGGATTGCACGGGCGACAACGCAGGGGACTCGGTGGGACCCTCGGCCGACGGCTTCGAGACCTACGGCGTCACCGGTGTCGCGCTCATCTCCTTCATCCTGCTGGCCGTGCGGGAGCCGTCCGTCCAGGTGCAGCTCCTGGTCTGGATCTTCGTGATGCGCGTCATGATGATCGTGGCGAGCGGGCTTTCGTATCAGGTCAACGAGTCCATCAGCAAGAGCCAGTACGAGAACGCGGACAAGATGGACTTCGAACATCCCCTGACGCGTCTCGTCTGGCTGACCTCGTTCGTCTCCATCGCCCTCACCTACGCGGTGTCCTACATCCTGGTTCGCGGTCTGGGTGACGGATCGCTCTGGTGGAAGCTCTCGACGGTGATCACGTGCGGCACCCTGGCGGGAGCGGTCATCCCCGAGCTGGTCAAGATCTTCACCTCGATGAACTCGAAACACGTCGCGGAGGTGGTGACCTCCTCGAGGGAGGGTGGGGCATCGCTCAACATCCTCTCCGGGCTCGTCGCGGGCAATTTCAGCGCCTACTGGCTGGGTCTCACGATCATGGTCCTGATGGGGCTCGCCTACGGCGTCAGCACGATGGGCGTCGGCGCCCTGATGATCGCGCCGGCGGTCTTCGCGTTCGGGCTCGTGGCGTTCGGGTTCCTCGGCATGGGTCCCGTGACGATCGCGGTCGATTCGTACGGTCCGGTGACCGACAACGCGCAGTCCATCTACGAGCTTTCGCAGATCGAGACGATCCCCGGCATCCGGGCGCAGATGAAGTCGCAATTCGGCTTCGAGCCCAATTTCGAGAAGGCGAAGGACAATCTGGAGGAGAACGACGGCGCCGGGAATACCTTCAAGGCGACCGCCAAGCCGGTGCTCATCGGCACCGCGGTCGTGGGCGCCACCACGATGATCTTCTCGATCATCGTCGCGCTGACCGAGGGGCTAAAGCCCGAGTACGTGGCCAACCTCTCCCTCCTCCACGCGCCCTTTTTGCTGGGGCTGATCGCGGGCGGCTCGATGATCTACTGGTTCACCGGCGCGTCCACCCAGGCCGTCACCGCGGGCGCCTATCGCGCGGTCGAGTTCATCAAGCGGAACATCAAGCTCGAGGGCACGACCCGGGCGTCCGTCTCCGACTCCAAGAAGGTCGTGGAGATCTGCACGCAGTACGCGCAGAAGGGGATGTTCAACATCTTCCTGGCGGTCTTCTTCGGAACGCTGGCGTTCGCGTTCATCGAGCCGTTCTTCTTCATCGGGTACCTGGTCTCGATCGCGCTCTTCGGACTCTTCCAGGCAATCTTCATGGCCAACGCGGGCGGCGCCTGGGACAACGCCAAGAAGGTGGTCGAGGTGGTGCTGAAGGAGAAGGGGACGCCCCTCCACGACGCCACCATCGTCGGCGACACGGTCGGGGATCCCTTCAAGGACACCTCGTCCGTGGCCATGAACCCGGTCATCAAGTTCACGACGCTCTTCGGCCTGCTCGCGGTGGAGCTGGCAGTCTCGCTGGCGCGGCAGCATGGCTCGGGATTCACCAGCGTGCTGGCGGCGCTCTTCTTCGTCGTGTCGGCCGGATTCGTCTGGCGGTCGTTCTACGGGATGCGGATCACGGGGCCGTCGAAGTAGGGGAGACCCCATCAGCGGCAAAAAAGGACCCGGCCGAGGATCGCTCCCCGGCCGGGTTTCTATTGCCGGCCCGCTTTCGCGGACCGCTGCGAGCCTGCGCTACTTACTGGTTGCTGGTTGACTGGCTGCTGCTCGGCGTGAGCATGAAATGAAGCCCGGCCGAGAGGCCCAGGAACTGGGTGGAGCTGCCGCTCGTCATGATGTCGTTATAGTCCGCCTGGAGCCCGATGCCCATCTTCTGGCTCATCATGATGTTCATCCCGAGACCGCCGCGGAGTCCGAACTTCGTCTCGGAACCATCAAAACCGTCTGTGGGTGTGGTAGAGCGCTTCGCGTTGTAGAGGCCCGCCCCAGCCACCATGTACGGCACCATCTTGCTATTGTCATTGGATAGCATGTACTTACCGTGCAGTCCATAGTGCATGAACTTGAAATCAGCGTCCGTACCGGGTGCGAATACGGCGGCGTCGCCCTTGTTCTTGACGTAGTTGCCGTCCACGCCTATGGCAAGGTTCGTGCTCACCATCTTGGAAGCTTCGAGGCCGATCAATAGACCGGACTTGTACGCGTTCTTGAAGTCGCCCGTGGGAACGCCAACGCCGCCACGAGCATCGATCGTCCAGCCGCCGTTGGCGAAGGCCGCCGCAGGGACGAGGAGCAGAACGGCCGCGACCAAAACCAGGCTCTTCTTAGACCTCATGGAACCTCCACGTTCGGGTTAACTGCATACAGGTGACAGGTTGCCGCTTTGGGGGGCTATGGCCATTGGAGCCCCTCCACAAAGCCGGGGCAGTGTACTACGGCAGGGGCCATGGCAAAGGACTAATCTGGGTGAAGTACGGAGGGCGCCCTGGTAGAATCCGTGGAGGCACGAGCAGCATCAGAAGATCTAGCATAAACCATTGGGGGCGAACGGATTCGACGGAGTAGTGAATTTAGGGATGCGCGCCGAGGTGCCCGTAGGCCTCGTTAAACCACGGGCAAAGATCAAAAGCCAATTCTGAATTGGCTCTGGCGGCTTAGCTGCCACGTCCAACCTGTCTGAGCCTGCCGAGGTGGGATTGGGCGTCATTTAGGTAGGCTGGTCCTCACGA
>JAYUAE010000093.1:0-24334 GCA_043741515.1 Candidatus Eiseniibacteriota bacterium
AGGTGGTAGAGGACGCCGTAGGCCAGGCCCCGAGAGGCGCCGACCCCGAGGAGCGAGAGACCCACCACGCAGGATCCTTCCAGCACGCCGATGAATCCGGGGGAGGAAGGCACCATGATGGCCACGCAGACGACGAACGACAGTAGGAGTGGAGACCAGAGCGGGAGCGAAAGACCCATGCTTCGGCCCACGAGAAGAAAGATGGCCCCCGTCACGATCCAGAGCGCCACCGTGAGCGCTCCGGCCGCCGCGGCAATCCTGGGGTTCCCCAGCACGCGAAGCCCCGCGGCGAAGGAGGCGACCGGCCGCTCGATCGGCCCCGCCAGACGCTTCGGCAGGAAGCGGCGGAGACGGGAGGCCAGCGAATTGGCATCGTAGTGGCTTGCGTGGAGGATCCAGAGCATGACCGTGACGCCGACGCTCAGGCCGAGCGTCAGATATCCGCTCCACCGAAACCAGGAAGGATACGGAGCAAAGAGGAGCGACAGCGCCCAGAACCCCGCCAGGGCTCCCAGATCGTAGATGCGCTCGATCACGACCGAGCCCAGAACCGTTCCGGTCTTGATCCCCTCGGAGCGCGCCAGCGCGTAGGCCCGCACCAGCTCTCCGAGGCGGGCCGGGAGGGTGTTGATCGCGAGGAAGCCGACCATGGTCGTGGAAAAGAGCCGCCCCTGGGGGACCCGGGCCTCGGGGGAGAGGATCACGCCCCACCGCATCGCCCGAAGCCAGTAGCCCGCCACCGTGAGGATACAGGCTCCTGCCAGCCAGAGCGGATCCGCCTCGCGGATGTTCCGCGCCAGGTCGCGCGTGCCAACCTGCTTCAGGAGCACGAACACCGCCGCCGCGCTGAGAGCGACTCCGAGCGCCGCGAGGAGCAGCCGGGAGCGCTTCACGGAGCGATGCCCGCACTCCCTTCGTCCAGCCGCGCGAGGAGGAGGGTGGCCAGTAGCGGGATCCAGAGCTCGTGCGGACCCACGAAGGACAGCCCCTGTCCCCCGTCCTGCGTGGGCCGCTCGAGGATGTTCTTCTCGGGACGGTAATGGCGGATCTGGTCGAAGTTCGCCGCGGTGAAGGCTCCGGCGCCGTGTCCGAGATTCCTGACCAGGGAGAGCGATTTCAAGAAAACCTCGGGCATCATGACGGCCGAGCCGAAATTGAGGACCAGGCCGCCCGAAAGCTCGCGCATGGACGCGGCCAGGATCCGGAAATCCCGGTGGGTCGCCTGGCCGGTCTTCGCCCCGTCGAAGGAGCCGTGCTGGTGGAGCGTATCGGTCCCGATCGCGACGTGGACCGTCAAGGGGAGCGCGCGCTCTGCGGCGCGCGCGAGGAGGCTCAGCTCCGCGTTCGGCGCGCGCGTGTCGAGGAGAAAGCGCCCCAGCGCCTCCCCCATGCCCAGCCCCTCGGCCGCGCCCTCGTTCACGGCGCGGTTCATCAAGAGCGGCGTCTCCTCCACCATTCCGAAGCGTCCGGATCCGAGCGTCTCCTCGACCGGCTCGGAGGTGTTCCCCCACATCGCGATCTCGAAGTCGTGGATCGCGGCTGCGCCGTTCATGGCCAGGACGGTGAAGGCGCCGCGATCCACCAGCGCCAGAAGCGGCCGCTGGACGCCGGTCTTGATGACGTGCCCTCCCAGCATCGCCAGAATGGCGCGGCGACGGCTCATCGCCTCGGTCCAGGAGGCCAGGAGGACGCGCAAGGAGGCCCCGGTCAGGATGTCGGGCAGGAAGCGGTCGAAGGCGCCCTGGGGCGCCACGGGATCGGGCGCCGGGGCGAACTGGTCGACGCGCACCTTGGTCGGGCGCTCCGCCACGGGGATGGTGCGCACCCGGGAGAGGTCGATCTCCTCGCGGGGGCTCACGGCTTCCCCTGGAACGACAGCCGCATGTCGGTCAGGGTCACCGAGATGGATCCGATCGGGACCTTGCTCTTGACCTGAACCGGGATCCGGCGCTCGTCGTCGGAGAGCCACACGAACATCTCCCCCTTCGCCTTGAAGATTCCCTCGGACTTGAGGACCGGCTCGACCACGACGCAGTCGAATTTTCCGGCCGGCACCTCAAGCCGCTCGCGGCGGATCACCTTCACCTCCATCTCATAGCTCTTCTCGTTGTCGTGCGTGGGGATCGCGATCGTGGCGCCCTCCGGAAGCGGGCAGGTCCGGACATAATAGAAGGCGGACAGGACGTCGTGCACCCGCGCGGGAACATCGAACGACTTGTCGTTGTCGTAGACCGCCTTGCCATGTTCCTGGTCGAAGCGGATCGAGAGGTCCTTCCGGTACGAGCCCTCCCGCAGATGCTTCTCGAACCGCCGCGTGTAGAGCGATTCGGCATCGACGTAGGATTCCGCCCGGTCGCGCACCTTGTAGAACTTGGAGACGAAGGAGTTGGACTCCGCCTTGGTGACGATGCGCCAGGCGCGATGGCCGTCCACCATCTGCAGATTCTGGACCTGCATCAAGGCGCTCCCGCCGTTCAGCCCGCTCCAGTCGATGGAGAACTGGAAGTACTCGCCGATCTTCCACGGCACCTTCGCGACCCGCGACGGGCGCGCGCTCATGTACCGGGAAAGATCGACGGTGTCGGGCGGAGCGGTCTCGGCGCCGATGGAAGGAAGCACGAGCGCCAGAATCGCCGCCGCCCGCGCGAATCGCCTCACCGCCCGCTGTGCCCAAATCCGCCGTCCCCGCGCGCGGTCGCCTCGAGCTCCGCGGCGACCGTGATCGAGACGCGGGCGACCGCGGCGAACACGAGCTGCGCCACGCGGTCTCCGCGCTGAACGACGTACGGCTCGGTCCCGAGGTTGATGAGGAGGACCTTGAGCTCGCCGCGGTAGTCGGCGTCGATCGTCCCCGGGCTGTTCGGGATCCCGATCGCGTGCTTGGCCGCCAGGCCGCTGCGCGGCCTCACCTGGGCCTCGTACCCGGGAGGAATCTCCAGCCGCACGCCCGTGGGGATCGCCACGACCTGCCCCGGGGCGATCGCCAGCGGCTCCGAGACCGCCGCGTAGACGTCCAGCCCCGCGGCATGCTCGGTCTGGTAGGCAGGCGGCGCAAAGGCGTGGGGGTCGAGCGAGACCTTCACCGGCAGGGGCTCGCTCACGCCGCGTCTCCCAGCATGAGGTCCCCGGTCTCGAACGCGGTGCCGGCACTCGGCCCGAGCGCCACCAGGCTGAGCCTTTCGCGCGCGATCAGCTCGGAAGCGACCCGCTGCACGTCCTCGGAGGTCACGCGGTCCACGCGCCGGACCAGCTCCTCGACGGGCACGAAGCGCCCCTCGTAGAGCTCGTTCCGCGCGATGCGATGCATGCGGTTGGAAGTGCTCTCGAGCCCGAGGAGAAGGCTCCCCTTGAGCTGCGCCTTCACGGAATCGAGCTCGCTCGCCGGGACGCCCTCGCGGATCACACGCTCGAACTCCTCCAGCGTCAGGGCCACGGCGCGCCGTCCGTGCTCGGGCTGCACGTTCATCCCCGCGCAGAAGAGCCCCGCGTCCCGGTAGAAATCGGCGTAGGTGTAGACCGAGTAGGCTAGCCCTTCCTGCTCCCGCACTCGCTGGAAGAGCCGCGAGCTCATGCCGCCGCCGAGGAGCGTCGAGAGCACGACGAGGGCATGGCGGTCGGGATGCTGCGAGGGAAGCCCCCGGGTCCCGATGCAGAGGTACTGCTGCGCCAGATCCTTCACGTGATGGACGACGTCCCGCCCGTTGGGCTCAGCGCCGCTCGGCTCGGGAGGGAACCCGCGGGGCGTCTTCCCGAAGTGGGTCGAGACCTGGTCCAAGAGCCGCTCCCAGTCGAAGCTTCCCGAGATCGCGATGAGCAGGTTGGAGATGCCGTACCGGCTGGCGTGGTAGCGAGCCACGTCGTCCCGGGTGAAGGCCTGCACCGACTCGCGGGTGCCCAGGATCCGGTTGCCCAGCGGGTGCCCGGCCCAGACCACGTCCGCGAACAGATCGTGGATCCGCTCGTCGGGCGTGTCCTCGTAGGTGTGGATCTCGTCCAGGATGACCTTCTTCTCCTTCTCCACGTCGCCCGGATCGAGCTTGGGGTTCAGCACGAGGTCCGCCAGGACCTCGACCGCAAGATCCAGATTCTCGTCCAGCGCGCGCGCGTCGAAGCAGGTCACCTCGCGGCCGGTGAAGGCGTCCAGGTGGCCGCCCACCGACTCCAACGCCAGCGCCAGCTCGTACGCGTCGCGTGTCTGTGTCCCCTTGAACACCATGTGCTCCAGGAAGTGCGACATGCCGGCCTCGGGAGGCGACTCGTGGCGGGCTCCCACCCGCACCCAGACCCCGATCGAGACCGACCGCACGGAGCCCACGTGCTCTCCGATGACGGTCAGCCCGGAAGGAAGGGTGCTTCGCCGAAATCCCTCGTTCGCTTCCAACGAAACCTCCTCATACCAGAACGGAGGCCCCGGGGCCTCCGCTGGAATTGTTCTCGATGAAGCTTCCCGCCCCTCGCTACCGGCGCGAATGCTCCGGCCTGCGCCTGGGACGCTCGCCGCCGCCGCCACCGCCGCCGCCGCCCGAAGGCCGGTTCGCGGATGGGTCGGTGGACTCCTCGTACCCGGGAAGCGCCTGCTTGCGGCTCAGCTTGATCTTTCCCTCGCGGTCAATGCCAATCACCTTGACTAAGACCACGTCCCCCTCGTTGATCACGTCCTCGACGCGCTCGACCCGGTTCGGCTCGAGCTCCGAGATGTGGACCAAGCCGTCCTTGCCGGGAGAGATCTCGACGAAAGCCCCGAACGGAACCACGCGGCGGACCGTCCCGGAGTAGATGCGTCCGATTTCCGGGTCCTCGGTGATTCCGCGGATGATCTCCCGCGCGCGGTCGCCGTCGGCGCCGCTGAAGGCCGCGATACGGATCTCGCCGGAATCCTCGATGTCGATCTGCGTGCCGGTCTCGGCGCTGATCTTCTTGATCATCTTGCCGCCGGGTCCGATGACCTCGCGGATCTTGTCCGGATCGATCATCATGATGTAGATCCGCGGCGCGTACGGCGAGAGCTCCGCTCTCGGCGTGGCGATCGCGGCTTCCATCTTGGCGAGCACGTGCATCCGGGCGACCCGCGCCTTCTCCAGCGCGCGCGCCATGATGTCCATGGAGAGCCCTTCGATCTTCATGTCCATCTGGAATGCCGTGATGCCCTCGCGCGTGCCGGTCACCTTGAAGTCCATGTCGCCCAGGTGATCCTCGACGCCGAGGATATCGGTCAGGATCGCGACGTCGTTGCCTTCCTTGATCAGCCCCATCGCGATGCCCGCGACGTGGGTCTTGATCGGAACGCCCGCGTCCATCAGGGAGAGGCTACCCCCGCACACCGTCGCCATCGACGAGCTGCCGTTTGACTCGAGAATGTCCGAGACGACGCGAATGGTGTAGGGGAAGTCGATATCGGTGGGAATCAGAGGCTCGATCGCGCGTTCCGCGAGCGCACCGTGGCCGATCTCGCGGCGTCCGGGGCCGCGCATGGGCCTCACTTCGCCGACGCTGAACGGCGGGAAATTGTAGTGGAGCATGTAGCTCTTCCAGGACTGGCCTTCCAGCTCCTCCACCCGCTGCTCGTCCACCTTGGTGCCGAGCGTGGCGACCACGAGGCTCTGCGTTTGGCCGCGCGTGAAGAGCGCCGACCCGTGGGTGCGCGGCAGCACACCCACCTCGCAGGTGATCTCGCGGATGTCATCGGGGCCGCGGCCGTCGGCGCGGCGGTGATCCTTGAGGATGCGGCGGCGCAGGTCCTGGCTCTCGATGTGCTCGAGGATCCCCGAGATCTGCTTCCCCGCCTCGGGATGCGACTCCTTGAAGCGCGCGAGCGTCTCTTCCCTCAGGTGGTCCAGCTCCGCCTGGCGCTCTTCCTTCGTCTGGATCTCATTGGCCTTGCGGATCTTCTCCCCGAACTCCCGGTCCACGAGCTTCTCCAGCTCCGCGTCCTTGACCGGCAACTTGAACTCGCGCTTGGGCTTCCCGATCCGCTTCTTGAGATCGTGCTGGAGCTTGTTCAGCTCCACGATGTGCTTGTGCGCGAACTGCAGCGCCTCGACCACCGTGGCTTCCGGCACTTCACGCGCGCCCCCCTCGACCATGACGATCGAGGAGTCGGTGCCCGCCACGACCATGTCCAGGGCCGACTGCTCCAGCTCCTGGAACGTGGGGTTCAGGGTCAGCTTCCCGTCCACCAGTCCGACCCGGACGCCGGATACCGGCTCCGGAAACGGAATGTCGGAGACCATCAGCGCCGCAGAGGCGCCGGTGATGCCCATGACATCGGAGTCGTTCTCCTTGTCGGAGCACACGACCGTCGCGGAAATCTGGATCTCGTTGCGGAACCCATCCGGAAAGAGAGGGCGCAGGGGCCGGTCGATGAGGCGGCTGCTCAGGATCTCCTTCTCCGTGGGCCGTCCCTCGCGCTTGAAGAAGCCTCCCGGGATCTTCCCGGCCGCGTACGTCTTCTCGCGATAATCCACGCTCAGAGGAAAGAAGTCTTTGTCGATCGGGTACTTGGACGCGACCGCGGCGACAAGGACCACCGTATCTCCGTAGCGGACCCACGCCGATCCGGAGGCTTGCTTCGCCACCTTCCCCACTTCGATGCTGAAGGTGCGGCCCCCCAGATCAAGGCTTACTGTTTCAGGCATTCCTTACTCCTTCCGTCATTCATTCCGTCATGACCTTTCACACGGCGATGCGCTCGCACGGCGGCCATGGGGCCGGGCGAAAAGCGCAGGGAGTTTTGGGGATTTAGTCAGAATTGCGTCGACGGCGGCGTACCGCTTGCCCGGGCTGGAGCTACTTGCGAAGCCCCAGCTCCTTTACAACCGTCCGGTAGCGCTCGACGTTGGAGGTCTTCAGGTAGTCGAGTAATCTGCGTCGTTGACCGACCATGCGGAGCAAGCCGCGCCGACTGTGATGGTCGCGCTTGTGGACCTTGAAATGCTCCGTCAGGTACTTGATGCGTTCGGTCAGGAGCGCGATCTGGACCTCCGCCGACCCCGAATCCGTCTCGTGGGTGCGGAAGTGATCGATGACTTCGCGCTTCCTTTCAGGTGTCAACGGCACCGCTGGTCACCTCCATGACTTTTTCCCTGTCTCTCTGGAGTGCGCACTGTACACCAGAGTCGAATCGGGTTGCAACGGCCAATCTGCGAGAGCCCTCAGCCGGGGCTACGGACGTCCACTCTCTCTGGAAGACCAATATTCGGCAGCCCTTGCGCGATCTTGATCCATCGCGGAGACCAGCTCCTCGGCCGACCCGAAGACCTGGTCGCCGCGAAGCCGCTTCACCAGACTGGTGACCATCCATCTCCCGTGGAGCGGCTCTCCCCCCGGGTGATCCAGGAGGTGCACCTCCACGCGGACGGGGCCGGGCCCGAACGTGCCCGAGCTTCCGACATACGTGAGACCCCGGCTCGTTCGTCCGAGAAAGCGGTTCTCCGAGATGTAGATGCCGGACGCCGGGAGGAGCTTCTCCGGATGCACCTCGAGATTCGCGGTCGGATAGCCCAGCTTGGTCCCCCTCCCCGCGCCCGAGCCCACGCGGCCGCGCAGCGCGTACGGGCGGGCCAGCATCGCCGAGGCCTCCTCGACCGACCCCTGCTCGATGAGCTGTCGCAAGAGCGTGCTCGAGAGCTTGCCGCCGTTCTTCTGGGTCAGGAAAGGCACCTCGCGCACCGTGAAACCGCGCCGCCCCCCGAGCGCCTCGAGGTACGCGCGGTCGCCGACGCGATCTTTCCCCATGCGGAAATCGGCCCCGACGATCAGCGCCTTGAGCGGAGCCCCGGCGCCGAGCACGCGGTCGATGAACCCCTCGGGCGGCAGGTCCTGGACGCTCCGGTCGAAGCGCTCCACGTGGACCCGGTCCACGCCCAGGGCGTGGAGCAGCTCCTCGCGCTCATCCGGCGGCGTGATCCAGGGACGCGGAGGAAGGCCGCGCACGATCGTGTCGGGATGCGGATCGAACGTGGTCACCCATGCGATCCCGCCGTGCTCGCGCGCCGCTTCCACGGTAGCCGCGATCACGTGCTGATGGCCGCGGTGGAGCCCGTCGAAGACCCCGATCGTCATGGCGATCGGACGCGCGGCGAGCGTCATGGAAACACCCGGAGGAGCTTGAGCGGCTTGCCCGGCGCGTCCGGCGCGGGCGGCGCAGCCAGCGCGAGGAGGTCCCCATCCGGCGAGAAGAGCGCGAGCGGCCAGCCGCTCTCGTCGGGCGGCTGCGGGTACGAAAGGGGCGCCGGCGTGATCCGGGCGCGCTCCACCGCCGGAGAGCGTCCGTGGCGGAGCCGCGAGGATTCCTCGTGCGTGAGCGCCACGCGCGGCAGGTGCGGAATGGCGGCCGCGGGCGTCTTTGCCCGGGCGCGCAGACAGGATACCGTGGGTTCCGACGATGGCAAGGGAGACCACGCCTCGTCCACATGGAAGGGCCCCGAGGCGATCCGCCGTAGCGAGACCAGGTGCGCGCCGCATCCCAGCGCTTCGCCCAAGTCGTGGGCGAGCGTCCGGATGTAGGTCCCGCGGCTCACCGTGAGATCGAGGTCCAGGTCGGGAAGCGCCGAGGCGTCCGCCGTGAGCGCGTAGATCCGGATCGGGCGCTCTTCGGCCTCCGGCGACTCCCCGCGGCGCGCCGCCTTGTACAGCCGCTCCCCGCGCACCTTGACGGCGGAGTAGAGCGGCGGGCGCTGCCGGGTAAGGCCGGCCAGGCGCGCCATCGCGGCCTCGATCTCAGGGACTGACGGAATGTCCCGCGAGGTCTTGATGGTGACGCCGGTGTGGTCCTGGGTGTCGGTCGCCACCCCGAGGCGCGCCCGCGCCCGGTAGCGCTTGGGAAGCATCGTGAGGCATCCGAGGAGCGCCGTGGCCCGGCCCTCGGCCACGAGGAGGAGCCCGGTGGCGAAGGGGTCGAGCGTGCCGGCGTGTCCGACGCGTCGCTCCCCGAGGATCCGGCGCACGCGCGCGACCACGTCGTGGGACGTCCAGCCTTCCGGCTTATCGAGGAGGTGAAGAAGGTCCAACCGTCAGACCGTGGGAGGAGGCCCGCCGTTCATCGCCCGCTCGAGCGCCTGGAACAGGTCCTGCCGCACCTTGCCGAGCGCGCCGCGAACCCGAAGGCCCGCCGCGTTCCGATGTCCGCCGCCGCCGAAAAGGGCCGCCACCTGGTTCACGTCAACCGTTCCGTCGCTCCGGAGCGAGGCCCGGATCTCGTCCTTGGCAACCTCCTGGATGAGGATCCCGACCCGCGCGCCCGCGAGGGCCTTCGCGTACTGCACGATGCCGTCCGCATCCTCCGGCGCGGCTCCCGCCTGCTCGAACATCTCGCGCGAGATCGTCATCGCGCCGATCCTGCCCGCGCCTTTCGTCTCGAGCGAAGCGAGCGCCAGACCCAGGATGCGGAGGCTGGGCGCAGTCTTCGTGGCGTAGAGCGCTTCGGCCACGACCGATGAGCGCGCGCCGCGCTCCACCAGCCGCGCGGCGATGCGGAGCGTGCTCGCGGAGGTGTTGGCGTACCGGAATCCGCCGGTGTCGGAGAGGATGCCGGTGTAGAGGCATTCGGCGATCTCGGCCGAGACCGGAACGCGCAGGAGATCGATGAGATCGTAGACCAGCTCGGCGGTCGCGGAGGACTCGGGGTTCACCAGGCGCACGTCCCCGAATCCCTCGTTCCCCCGGTGATGGTCGATGACCGCGATCCTCGCCCCCTGGGCGAGGCATCGTGCGACCGATCCGATCCGTTCGAGCGACGGGCTGTCCAGCACGAACGCCGCGCGGTAGCGCCCGGCGCTGCCTTCCGGCCCGCGGATCAAGTCCGCGCCGGGAAGGAACGCGAGCGTCACCGGAACGGGCGAGTCGAGCACCACGTCCCCTTTCTTCCCCAGGTGGCGAAGGGCGTGCGCGAGTCCGAGACAGGAACCGACGGCGTCCCCGTCGGGATCGATGTGGGCCGTGACCAGGAACTCGGAGGCTTGGGCGAGAAACGGCTCGAAGGCTGCGAGGACGGCGAGGGTGGCGTCACTCATCGCGCGGCTCCTGGATCTCGCGCAGGAGCTGCTCGATCCGCGCGCCGGCCTCGATCGAGTGATCGAACTGGAAGGTGAGCACCGGCACGATCCTGAGCTGGAGCCGGGGTGCGAGCAAGGTCCGGAAGTAGGGCGCCGCGCGCGCGAGCGCCTGGAGCACGTGAGGCTCGTCCGCCTTGGCCAGCGTCCCCGAGACCCAGATCTTGGCGCTCGAGAGGTCCCGGGTCACCTCCGCTCCCGTGACGGTGAGCGTCCGGAGACGAGGATCCTCGGTCCGCGTGGCCAGGATTTCCCCCAGCTCGAGCTGGATCCGGTCGGCAACGCGGCGTGTGCGCGGGCTCTGTTTGCGTGGCGGCATGGCGGGGTCGGGATCTCAGTCGATCCGGATCTGGTAATCCAGGACTTGAAGGCGGTCTTCACGCTCCACACAAGCCAGGATGTCGTGGAGCACGCGATCGAGCACGCCCGCCTCGCCGCTCACGATCGCGACCCCGAGCGTGGCGCGCTGCCAGAGGTCTTGATGATCCACCTCCGCGACGGACGCGTTGAAGCGGGTCCGGAGCCGCTCCTTGACGTGGTTGACGACCGAGCGTTTCGCCTTGAGCGAATGGGAGGCAGGAAGGTGAAGCTCCATGCGGAGCGTTCCCACGACCATGTCACGACAGCCGGCGCGCGAACTCCTCGAGAACGTAGGCCTCGATGACGTCGTTCACCTTGACGTCGTCGCGCCCCTCGAGTCCGATGCCGCACTCCAGCGGGGACGCCACCTCGCGCACGTCGTCCTTGAAGCGCCGCAGGGAGTCGATCTTGCCGTCCCATGCGGAGGCGCCGTCCCGCATCAGGCGCGCGCGCGCGCTCCGCTGGATGGCGCCGGACACGACCTTGCATCCGGCGATGGTGCCGGCCTTGGTGGTGGTGAAGACCTGGCGCACTTCCGCCGAGCCGATCACGGTCTCGCGGATCTCGGGCTTCAGGAGCCCCGACATCGCATCCTTCACGTCGGCGACCGCCTCGTAGATGATCTCGTAGAGGCGGACGTCCACCTTCTCCTTGGCCCCCAGCTCGGCGGCCTTGGGATCCGGCTTCACGTGGAAGCCGATGATGACCGCGTTCGAAGCCGCGGCCAGGAGCACGTCCGACTCGCTGATCTGACCCACCCCGCGATGGATGACCCGGAGCTTCACCTCTTCGGTCGTGAGCTTGGTGAGGGAGTCCTCGAGCGCTTCCACCGAGCCGTCCACGTCCCCCTTCAGCACGACCAGGAGCTCGCCCACGCTCCCCGCCTTGATCTGGGAGTAGAGGTCGGTCAGCGTGACGTGCTTGTGGAGGCGGAACTCCTGCTCGCGCTGGAGCTGTCCGCGCTTGGAGGCCAGCTCGCGCGCTTCGCGCTCGTCGACCATGGCCGCGAACGTGTCGCCCGCCTGCGGCGCGCCGCTCCAGCCCAGGATCTCGACCGGCGTGGAGGGCCCGGCCGTGACCACGCGGCCGCCGCGCTCGTTGTTCATGGCGCGGACCTTGCCGGATTGCGATCCCGCCACGAACGCGTCCCCGACCCGGAGGGTTCCCCTCTGGACGAGCACGGTCCCGACGATGCCGCGCCCCTGCTCGATCCGCGTCTCGATGACGACCCCGCGGGCGTGCTTGTGCGGATCCGCCTTCAGCTCGAGGATCTCCGCCTGGAGCAGGATCATTTCCAGGAGCTTGTCGACACCCGTTCCCAGCTTGGCCGAGATCGGCACGGCGATGGTCTTCCCGCCCCACTCCTCGGTCAGGACGTTCTGCTTCGACAGCTCCTGCCTCACGAGATCCACGCTGGCTCCCGGCAGATCGATCTTGTTGATCGCGACGATGATCGGAACGTTGGCCGCGCGGGCGTGGTCGATGGCCTCGATGGTCTGGGGCATGACGCGATCATCGGCCGCCACGACGATGACGACGATGTCGGTCGCCTGGGCGCCGCGCGCGCGCATGGCGGTGAAGGCCTCGTGGCCCGGCGTGTCCAGGAACGTGATGTGCTGGCCCCGGCTGAGCTCGACCTCGTAGGCGCCGATGTGCTGCGTGATGCCCCCCGCCTCGCCGGCGATCACGTTCGTCTTGCGGATGTAGTCGAGGAGCGAGGTCTTGCCGTGGTCCACGTGTCCCATGATCGTGACCACCGGCGGGCGCGGAAGGAGCACGCCCGTTTCTTCGACGACCTCCTCTTCCTGCTCGCCCAGCTCGCTGACGAACTCGACTCCGAAGCCGAACTCGTCCGCGATCGCCATGATCGAATCCTTGTCGAGACGGCGATTGATGTTGGCCATGATCCCGAGCTGCATGCAGACCTGGATCACCTCGGTGGGCTTGACCTCGAGCTGGCCGGCCAGCTCCGCGACCGAGATGAACTCGCTCACGCGGATGATGCGCGGAGCTTCCTCGACGCCGACGGCGGAACCCTCTTCGCGCTCGCGGTGGTGGCGGCGGCGCTTGCTGCCCTCCATCTCGGCGAGGGTGCGCTTCACGCTGGCCCGGATGAGCTTCTCGTCCACCGCGCGCTTCTTCTTCTTGCCGGGCTTCGCCCCCATCTTGAAGGGCGCGCCTCCCGGTCGCGGCGCGGGCGTGCCGCGGCGCTCGGCCTCGGCCTTGGCGGCCAGAACGGCCTTCTCGCGCTTGCGCGCCTCCTCTTCCTTGACCGCCTCCTTCTCGCGCGCGAGCTTGGAGCGCACCTGCTCGGTCACCTCGTCGCTGACCGAGCTCATGTGGCTCTTCACCTCGACGGAAAGGCTCTTCAAGATGTGTACGAGCGCCTCGCTGGACATTCCCATGTCCTTGGCGACTTCGTAGACCCGACGTTTCTTAACTGGCATCGCCCCTCGTTTCCTCTTTCGTGTCCTTGTCCTCGTTCACCTGCCCCGAATCCAGCTCGCTCACGGCAGCCTCTTCCGACGCGGGCTCGGCGGCCTCGACCGGATCGGCAGCCTCGACGGCCTGTTCCGCCGTGCGGCTCGCGGCGCTCGCCGCCGCAGCAGCCTCAGCCGCGCGCGCCGTCTCCTCCGCGAGCTCGCGGCCGCGTCTTTCTTGAAGCTCCTTCGCCTCCTCGATCAGCTTCTCGGCCGTCTTCTCGCCGATCCCCTGGATCGCGAGGATCTCCGCCATCGGAGTGCGGAGCAAATCCTGTATCGTCTCGATCCCCTCGCGGATCAGCTTCTCCCTCAGCTTGGGGCCGGCGCCCTCCAGGTCCTCGATGTCGATGCGCGAGCGCTTCTCGACGTCCTTCTGCCGGTCGCGCTCGCTCTTGGAGATGAGATCGATCTTCCAGCCGGTGAGCTTCGCCGCGAGCCTGGCGTTCTGTCCGCCCTTGCCGATGGCGAGCGAGAGCTGGTCGTCCGCGACCGAGACCAATACTTTTTGCTCCGAATCCACGATCTGCGCCTCGAGCACCTTCGCCGGAGAGAGGGAGCGCGTGACGAAGACGACCGGGTCCTGGCTCCAGGGCACGATGTCGATCTTCTCGCCTCCCAGCTCGCGCACGATGGCCTGGACGCGGGACCCCTTGATCCCCACGCACGCGCCGACGGCATCGATCTTGTCGTCGTTCGACACGACGGAAACCTTGGCGCGGGAGCCGGGCTCGCGCGCGATCCCCTTGAGCTCGATGATCTTCTCGGCCACCTCGGGAACCTCGGCCTCGAAAAGGCGGCGCAGGAACTCCGGGTGCGTCCGCGAGAGGATGATCTGCGGGCCCCGGGCCAGCTTGTCCACCGCGATGATGTAGGCCTTGATGTGGTCGCCCTGGTGGTAGCGGTCGCGCGCGATCTGCTCGCGCGGAGGAAGGATCGCCTCTGACCGGTCGAGCTTCACGTAGATGTTCCCGCGATCGACCTGCTGCACCGTGCCGCGCACCATCTCGCCCACGCGGTCGTGATAATCCTCGTAGATCCGCTCGCGCTCCGCCTCGCGGACCCGCTGCACCAGCACCTGCTTGGCGGCCGCGATCGCGTTCCTTCCCAGGTCCTCGAGCGTGAGCTCCTGGAGGAACTCCTGCCCCAAGCGGGCCTCGGGGTCGGACTGCTGCGCTTCCTCGAGATCGATCTCCAGGGCCGTATCCTCGGCGTCTTCCACGATGCGGCGCTTCAGGCGCATGAGGATGCGTCCGCTCGGCTCGTCGAACTTGACCGTGATATCGGCGGTCTGGCCGAAGCGCTTGCGCCCGGCCGAGAGGAGCCCCGCCTCCAGCGTCTCCACGAGGATGGACTTGTCCACGCTCTTCTCGCGCGCGATCTGAGCCATCGCTTCCATCAGCTCGTAGTTGACGCCTCTCGATTGTATTTCCTTGGCCACGGCTTTCATCCCTTCGGCCGTCGTTCCTTCGCCCGCAAACCTTCCCACGGGTCGGCTACGACGTGCGCGTGTTTGATCGCACCATACGGCAACGATACGACTCCCGCGTTGGGGTCCTCGAGCAGG
Organism: Candidatus Eiseniibacteriota bacterium; assembly: GCA_043741515.1. Classification (GTDB taxonomy): domain Bacteria; phylum Eisenbacteria; class RBG-16-71-46; order SZUA-252; family SZUA-252; genus WS-7. The sequence goes on from JAYUAE010000093.1 coordinate 14,457, forward strand.
AGCGAATCCTCGCCCGCCTGGCGCAGCTCGCCACGGAACAGCCGGCGGCCCATGTGGAGATCGTGCAGCTTGATCTCCACGCTGCCGCCGACGTACCGCGCGAAGTGCGCGGGGCGCGTGAGCGTCCGCTCGATCCCGGGGGACCCGACTTCCAACACGTAACTGCCGGGCACCACGTTCTCGGCCTCGAGATACCGGCCGATCTTCTTATTCCAGTATGCGCAATCGGCTATCGTGACGCCGGTCGGACGGTCCAGGGAGATCCGAACCACCGTCCGTCCCGCCTGGGAGGCCAGTTCCAGGTCCCAGAGGTCCAACATTTCCTCGCCGAGGAGGGCCTGGAGGCGCCGGGTAAGCTCTTCCCTCAGTTGTCCACGTTCCATAGCGGTCCGTCCCGGGCTCGACCCATGTCCGGGCCAGCGCCTAAAAAGTTCGAGTGGACTGCGGGTCCACTCGGACCTGTCAAATTAGCCCTCGGAGGAGTGACCGGGCAAGCGGAAAGTTTAGCGGGAAAGGAAACTAGCCTTGGTTGCGAGGCTTACAAGGACCGACCCGACCGCTTCCAGGCTGCGAGAGGAGCAGACCGCCGGCGAATCGTGGGTCGTATGCCACTCGGGGAAGCTGAAATCAATCAGGTCGATGGCCGGAATCGAGGCGTTCAGAAATGGAACGTGGTCGTCGTAGACGGCCGGACCCGGGACCGACCGGAAATTGCCGACCCGGAGCTCGCGGGCCTCTCCCCAGACGAGATCCACCACATTGGAGGCTTGCTTCCGGGAATTGGCCTCCCACTGGAGCGTGAGATCCGTCTTCCCCACCATGTCGACGACGATCACGAACATCGGGCGCTCGTCCCCCATGCGCTCCACGTAGCGGGTCGAGCCCCGGAAAAACCCGCTCGGGTTCTCCTCGGTGCCCAGATCCTCGCCGTCGAAAAGGACCAGATCCACCCCGATCGGGGTCCCCGTCTTCCGGAGCACGCGCGCGACCTCGAGCAGCACCGCCACGCCGGAGGCTCCGTCGTTCGCACCCAGGACCGGCCGCGTGCGGAGCTTGGGATCGGGGTCCCGGTCGGCCCACGGGCGCGAGTCCCAGTGCGCCCCGAAGAGGATCCGCTCCTTCGCTTTGGGCCGGAAGTGGGCCACGAGGTTCGTGAGCCGGACCTCCCTGCCCAGCTCGGGAGAATCGTACGTGAACGAGTCCACCTCGACGGAGGGAGCCAGCGCGCGGAAGCGGGCCGTGAGCCAGGAAAAGCACGAGTCGTGGGCCGCAGTGCCGGGGACGCGAGGGCCGAACGCGCACTGGCGCTCGAGGGTCGTGAAGGCGGCCTTGCCGTCGAAAACGGACGCAACCGCCTCCTGCCGGCACGAGGGAAGGAAGAACGCCAGGAGGATCGCCGCGAGCGCGCGGGCTCTAGAAACGGAACTGCCCGTGGACCGCGATCGTGATGCCGCGCTGCGTGAGGTTCTGCTTGTAGTCTTTCGTCTGGCGGAAGGCGAGGTCGAATCCCCCGGTGATCGACGGCGTGAAGTTATAGGTCGTGCCGCTCCCCACGTTGAGCCGCTGGGTGGAGGTCTCGAGCTGCAGCGGGACCCCCGGAACCACAAAGTAATGCTTGTCCCGCGCGATCCCCAGCGAGAGGTTCAGGTTGACGTCGTTCGGAAGCTTGACACGCCGCTTGCTCCAGGGGAAGCGGATTCCCTTGTTCGCCGGATAGGTCTTGGTCAGGCGAACATCGTGGTTCGTGGAGGTTTGCGTCCGGATGACGCCCGCGAGGCGCGTATCCAGCCCCTCGCTCCTGGCGACCGAGGTGTTCACGTCGGCGCGGATGCCGTTCCGGAAGGAAGCTTCCCAGCGAAGGAGCGGGCTCCAGTTGGTCGTCTTCACGTGGGTCTCGGGCGTCTGCCCCTCGGGGCCCTGGTCCTCAGTCTTCAGGGTGTAGTGCGAGCTGACCACGAGCGAGCTCAGGATCTCCCCCAGCCCCAGGTCTTGCTGGAGCTGGAGCCAGCGGCCGTTCAGATCCGGCCAGGAGAGGGTGTAGATGCGCCGCGCGCCCAGGCTGTTGTTGGTGACCCCGATCCGATGGTCCGCCCGCGCGTCCACGGAGAGGTGCGCCAGCGGCTGGATGGTGGTGCTGGCGGTCGAGACGTATTGCCGGCTCTGGATCAGATTCGAGCTCGTTGCCCGGTAGAGGGACGGATCGAGCTTCTCCGAGAAACCCGTGACGAAGGCGAGGCCGGGATTTCCGGCCACCCGCGAGGCCGAAGAGAACCGCTCGAACGAGAACGACGTCTGGACGTCCTGCATGCGGCCGAAGACGAACCGGAGGGGCGCGAGCAGCGGATTCCCGCCGCTCGAATCGTGCGCGGCCCCGACACCGCGGTACCGCTGCGCGAAGCGGGAAAGCGGAATCGTGGTCGTCGCGTGCGCCGATCCCCGATTGTTGATGTTCTTGAGACCGAACGGGTCGCTGGAGCTCAGCCGGACCCCCGCGCTCGCGTCCTCATGGTAGGTGCCCGTGAGCCCGACGTTGGGGTTCAGGAAGAGAACCCGGCGAGGCGCCCAGTTGAGCTCCATGATCTGCGCGTGATCCACCTCGGTCCCGATATTGGAGATGAACCCGCCCTGGCGCTGCAACATGTCGCGCCGCGAGGTGAGCGAATACCGGGTCGTGACGCCGTTGATCGGGAGGTAGGAGGCGTTGGTTCGCAGCGTCAGGAGCCGGTTCAAGGCGTTCGACCGGATCGCCGAGGAGTCCTGGTTCCCCTGGATGAAGCGCGAATAGGAGGTGCTCCGGGTCGCGTTCCAGTCCATTCCGAATGAAACGACGTCCGGCAGGTACTTGAGCTTCACGAACTTGGAAAGCGGGATGGCCTTGCCGCCGCCGAGCGGCAGGTCGTACGTCCCCTGGGCCGAGAACGCCCACGACGAATCGGTGGATTGCGGATCCACGTTCGCGATGCGCGTGTACGCCATCGAGCCGTTGATCGCGTCGATCGTCCAGCGCGTCAGCCCTCTCCTCGGGCCGGTCCTGCGATAGGAGAAGTCGAACGACTGCCGGTCCGCGCGCCGCGTCTCGACGTCCGACCGGGACTGGGCCAGGACGACGTCCGAGCCGGTCCGGTACTTCGGGATATCGCTCGAGTGGGCCACGGTGAGCCTCAAGGGGAGCTGGAGCCCGCTCAGGGGAAGCATCTTGTCCATCTGGAGGGTGCTCGAGAATCCGACCGCGGTGTGGTTCAGCCCCGTCCCCTGGTTGACGCCGGACCCGACCCGGAAGAAATCCTGATCCTGCTTGGAGTAGCTTCCATTCACGGCCAGCACGTCCGCGAAATTCGCCTGGATCGCGAAATTGCCCGTCTTTCCCACGTCCTTCCTGACGCCATCGAGCCGTAGCTCGTCGATCCAGACTTCTCCAGGGCGGTCCACCGTGGAGCCGAGCACCGTGAGCCCGAACGTTATCCGGTTCACGCGCGTGAAGGTGGGGTTTCCCACCACCGTGTACCGCTCGCCGGTCGCCGCGGCGCTCAGGGAGTCGACCTTGACGCGGTCGCTGCTCGCCTCCTTGAGCCGCGAGAGGACCTGCAGCGGAATCTTGACGTCCTGCCAGCCGGTCCGCGCCGGAAGGCTGTACTCGTAGTAATTGACGGTGTCGGATCCGAACCGCGCGACCACCCGGAGATTCTGCGCCTCCACGCCCGGATCGCCGTGCACGTAGAAGCGGACGTCCCGGTACTGGGTGTACCCGATGCCGCTCCCGTTGTCCGCGAAGGTCTTGAAGGTGAAGACCGAGTCTCCCGGCAGCAGGTGATCGTAGGCCAGCGCGAGCGACTGTTCCCGGCGCGTGGCATTCCCGCCGACCGCGTTCGGCACGTCGAAAGGCGCCGTGTAGATCGCGGCGTCGTCCTTGTTGTTCCGGACCTTCACGTCGAACACCACGGACGTGTCGGCGGGCGGGCTCGCCAGCCAGCGGCTCCCGACCAGCTCGATGCCGCCGATCTGGATGTTCGTGGGGCCGCTCAGGCTGTCGACCCACAGCCTCGCATGCTTGACGTCGTCCCAGCTCGGTCCGCCGTGGGACGTGAACGCGGGGCTGTTGAGCGGAATCCGGAACAGCCGCCAGCCGTTGTCCGGCTTCACGACGGGATTCCCCGCGTAGTCCCGGGCCACATCCACGGCGACGAAGGCCGTATCCGCGAGATTGATCGTGGCCTCGAAGTAGCCGTTCGTGACGTCCAGGTTGCCGTTCAGATCCAGATCCTCGGTGTCGGGCCTCGAATTGGGAACGCCGATGCTGTTCCCCTCGGTCCCGTTGATCTTGGAGTAGTCCGTTGGATTGTCGGTTACGTAGTGGTAGTCGTCGCCGTTGCGGTCGTCCTGGGTGCCGGTGGATCCCGGCTCGTCCACGTTCGGGATGCCGTCGAGCCCGGTGTCCTCGCCGTCGTCGAGCTTCGTGTCCAGGTTCTTGTCTTCGGTGTCGAGCTTGCCGTTCGGAGGCGCGTCCTTTTGCCAGAAGGCGTCCTCGCTGACGCGCCCGAAATCGATGTGCAGCTTCGCGCTGGTCTGGCTGTGATTCTGGGTCCTGTCGTTGACCCAGACCTCGATGTAGCGCGTCCGCGACAGGTCCTGGCCCGTCCTCGAGAGAGCCTGCGTGATGCCGGTCCAGGTGGCCGAGGTGAAGACATTCGCGCTGTCCGGGGACAGGACGTTCATCTCGAGCACCGTGTGCTCGTTGTCCGAGCCTTCTTCCTTCCTCAGCACGGGTTTTAGATCCCGCTCCTTCGCGCCGCCGTGGGACGACGTCGGGTTGTACCAGTCGATCCCCGCGTGATCCGCGACGAGCGGCGACGCATCCACGGGGATGCTGCTCCACATCCACCCGGTCCGTCCAAGGCCCAGGGTGTTGGACTCGCGGTTGCCCTCCATGTCGTCCACGTAGGCCACGCCCTTCGTGTTTGGATTGGGCATGCTCACGGCCACGTTGCCCTGGAGGTTCATCGTGGAAGGGGCGGAGGTATGGACGCCCGGCAGCAGATTGGCGAACTGGGTCATCCAGGACGGCCTTACCGTGAGTACCGACGCCAGGTCGCCGACCACGGAGCGCGCGGGCTCCTCGCCCAGCTTGGGGTTCAGCTCCTGCGCGCCGCGGCTCTCGTACAGCATGCTCGAGGTCACGCTCAGGGCGGCGCTCGGGCTATAGGATGTGGAGAAACCCATGAGAGTCCGCTGGACCTGGCTCACGCCCGGCGCGAAGGAGTAGTCCACCGAGATCACGGCGTCGGGGCCTGGCGGGCGGGTGAAGGTGAGCTGTCCGGTCTCGTAGTCGATGTTGTAGTCGGATCCCTTCTTCTGGAGCGCGTTGTCCACCTTTACCTGCTCGGAGTTCTCGAGAATGTTGAACCGGCCGATGAAGTACCCCTGCTGGCTGCTCTTGAACTCTGCGTCGATGTAGTACCGCGTCTGGTTCAGCGGGTCGGCCAACTTGGTGTAGTAGACGTTGGGGTTGGCCAGATCGCCGGTCAGGATGTTCCGGCTCAGCTTGTCGAGAATGGAGCAGAGGGGAAATCCCAGAGAATCCGAGCATCCCGGCGCGAAGGGATGGAGGTCGGGAAAGAATACGATCCCGTTCTCCGCGTCCAGGAAGTTGGTGTCGATCCTCCCGTCCGGCTTCGTATCCACCGTCACGCCATGCTGGTCGAGCCCCAGGATCTCGATGAGCGGCCGGTCGCCGATCGCTTCCGGATTCACGGATGCGCCCTGGTCGATGCGGCGCACCTTGAAGGTCAGGGTCTCCTTCGCGATGTTCTTTGCCGTCAGGTCGTAGTAGTTCCGGAGCTCGTAGGGCAGCGCGTGATACCAGGGCCCGTTCGGGTCGTAGGCCCCGCCCAGCGCGGGGATGAGATCGCTGTTGGCCGCCTTGATGACCTTGAGGAGGAGCGAATCGCCGGGCGCGGTGTCCCCCACGTTGGTCGGGACTACGCCGACATTCTCGACATAGGCCACACCGATATAGTCCTCCGCGCTCAGGGGATACCGGAACCGGATCACGGGAATCTCGCCCGATATCAGGCCGCTGTACGGGAGCAGCAGGTCGTAGTCCGCGCCCTGCGTCAGAGGAGCCCACTTGCCGTCGAACTGGGGATTGGTGGCCGGATCCGCGGCCAGCTCCGGGTGGACCCTTCCGGCTCCGGCCACGCGCCTCGTGTTGTTGCTCGTGTTCCGGTCGTCGCGGTAGATCTTGAGCGTCGCGCCCTGCCACGTCATCGGGTGGTCGCTGATGAAGTAGTACTGCCGCTGGATGTAGCCCAGGTCGCCGATCTTGACCGATCGCCTCTCACCCGAGGGCGTGAAGCGCGACGTCTCGCTCTTCCCTTCCTGCTTGCTCGCGATCGTGACCACGTCCACGTTTCCCAGCTTGGCCACGGTCTTGACGCCGAAGAGCCCCTCCTGCCGGATCGAAGCCCCCTGCAGCGAGAGGTTGGTGTTCCCGAGGTCGATCGACTTGATCATGTCGTCCTCGTCCCCTTCGTAGCGGAGCTTCACCTTGTTGTCGAGCGAGGTCTGGACGTTGCTCGACTGGTCCACGTCCACCTTGATCTTGTCGCCGATCGAGCCGGTGAGGTTTACTTGCAGATCCTGCTTCATCTCGAGCGACGGGAAGGCGCTCGGGCGCTTGTGCTCGGTCTGGACCGAATTCTGCGGCCTCACGGTCCAGTCGCTCACCCCGCTCAGCGTGATGGTCTCGCTGCCGGACACGTCGATGTTGGGCGCGCCGTCGCCTAAGATCCCGCGCGTGAACTTGGGAAGCTGGATCGGGAGAGCGTAATGGAACATGCCCTGAGGCTTCTTCGCCATACCCCGCGTGACCGAGCGGCTCTCGCGCGAGCCGTCGAGCCAGAGCTTCCGGTACGTGCGTGTGGTGAGAAGCGTCGAGTACTGGTCGAGATCCGCGACCATGGGCGGGCGCACTTCCACGCCTCCCTGGGTGTAGCTCTCGCGGATCTGGCCGATGGTGGGATCGAAGGCAATGTCGGGATCGCGGACCGCGGGGACCATGGCGCCGGATGGGTCCAGCCGGTTCATGGCCCATCCCGGGGGCATTTCGCCGTGGCCCGCATCGAAAAGGCTGTCCCCGTAGGAGGGGTCGGCGAGCGACCGGTAACCCCAAGGGCCTGCCTCAGCTGCCGCCCCGGCCAGCAGGGCGGCGGCCAAGGTGGTGCAGAAGCAGAGAATGATGCGCCGATTGGGGTTTTGGATCATGGCTGCTGCGGTCGCTCTGGGATCAAAAAGGTCAGACCGGGTCCTTGGCCCCGTCACGTAAGAATGTGAACACCCGGAACGGGCGGCGGTTCGGCCTGAAATGTGTTAAAAGATAGGGCCATATGAGAATACTCGAACGGTACGTCCTTCGCGAGCACCTCTTCCCGTTCGTAATCGGCTTCAGTGTCGTGATTTTCCTGCTCACGCTGGATTTCCTCTTCGACCTGGTGGACCTGGCCATCGGCAAGGGGATTCCGGCCGGAATCGTGCTCGAGCTCTTCGCCCTGTCCATGGGCTGGATGCTCGCCCTCGCCGTCCCGTGCGCCGTCCTGATCGCCTCGCTCGCCACGTTCGGCCGCATGGCCCAGGACAACGAGATCTCGGCCATGCGCGCGAACGGGATCAACCTGCTCCGAATCATCGGCGCCCCGCTCTTCGCCGCGAGCGTCCTGGCCGTGGGGCTGGTTCTCTTCAACAACCATGTCCTCCCCGAGACGAACCACGCGCTCGCCAATCTCATGGTGGACGTGAGCCGGAAGCGGCCCACGACCCAGATCAGCGAGGGCGTGTTCATCGACGGATTCGAGGGCTACAACATCTTCGTCGAGAAGGTGAACAACCGAACGAACCAGATCCGCGGCGTGAAGATATACCAGCTCAACTCCAGCGCGCGACCGACGACGATCCTCGCGGACTGGGGCGTCTTCCACAGCTCGCCCGATGGCCGCGTGGTGACCCTCGAGCTGCACGACGGCGAGATCCACGAGATGCCCCCCAACGACCAGGAACGTATCTACCGGCGGCTCATGTTCAAGACGCACGTCATCAATATTCGGAATGCCGGGGCGGATCTGGAGAGGTCTGATTCCAGCGCCCGGGGGGACCGGGAGATGAGCCTGGGCATGATGCGGACCCAGATCCGTAACCTGAACAAGGAGTTGGCCGCCTCCACGGCGGCCCGGGACGGGCTGATCCACCAGGCCGGATTCCGGAACTACGGTGATTTCGTGAAGGCGGCAATCCCGCGCCAACCGCCGCGAGGGGTGTGGGCGTTCATCCGGAACGCGCTCCGGGCCGTCTCGCCGGTTCGCCCGCCGGCCACGCTTCCCCCCGGGAGGCGCCCGGGGCTCTTCATCAACCCGGCCACCATGGACATGATCCAGATGCGGCAGGTCGAGGTGGACGCGCTCGACCGGAGGATCAACAGCCTCGATGTCGAGGTCCAGAAGAAGTTCTCGATCCCCGCAGCGTGCATCGTGTTCGTCCTGGTCGGAGCCCCGCTCGGCATCCGGGCGCGCAAGAGCGGGATCGGAGTCGCGTTCATCTCGATCCTCTTCTTCGTCTTCTACTACCTCTGTCTCGCCGGCGGTGAGGAGCTTGCCGACCGGCGCTTCCTGGACCCGGCGGTCGCCATGTGGGCGCCCAACGTCGTGATCGGCCTGATCGGCCTCTACCTAACGCTCCGGGCCGCCGAGATCATCCGCCGTCCCGTTCGCCGCCGCCGCATCCCCGCCGCGCGCCGGATGTCCGAGGCGTGAGGCGCCTCGACCGCTACCTGATCCGGGAGCAGCTGATGTCGCTCCTCATGGGGCTGGCCTTCTTCGTGGCCATCTTCATCGTCGTGGACATCTTCGAGAAGCTGGATTCCTTCCTCGACAACAAGGTCCCGATCCAGGTCGTGATCCACTTCTATCTGGTCTCGATCCCCAGCATCGTGACCATCGTGCTCCCCATGTCCATGCTCCTCTCCTGCCTGCTCGCGCTGGGCCAGATCGGCCGCCACAACGAGCTGACCGCGATGCAGGCCGCGGGAATCGGGCTGGCGCGAATCGTCCTGCCGCTCTACGTCTTCGCCCTTCTGGTCTGCGTCGCCGTCTTCGTGAGCAACGAGACCGTCATGCCCAGGCTGAACGCCGCGCGGGACAGGATCTATCGCGGCGACATCAAGCGCGAGAACCTCGAGGGGGCGTCCCTCCGCACCAACCTCGCGTATCTGGGCAGCGACGGGCGCACGTTCCTGATCCGGAGCTACAGCATTCCCGAGAAGACGATGCGCGAGGTGGTGATCCAGGAGATCAGGCAGCATACCCTGAACGGGCGCATCGACGCGGAGTCCGCGGTCTGGCTGAAGGACCACTGGGTGTTCCGGGAAGGATTCGTGCGTCGCTTCGACCGCGAAGGAGAGCACGCGGCCCACTTCACCGAACTCGTGATTCCGGGGCTCAAGGAGGGGCCCGAGAGCTTCGAGAAGGCCGAGGAGGAGCCGAATGCGCTCTCCTACTGGGAGCTGGAGAAGTACATCCAGAGGCTCCGGCAGAGCGGGAGCCGGGTCCAGAAGTACCTCGTGGAGCTGTACCTCAAGATCAGCTTCCCGCTGACCAACCTCATCGTGGTCCTGATCGGGACCGCACTCGCGATCCGGGTCCGGAAGGGTGGGCTGGCGATCAGCTTCGGCCTCGCCGTGTTCATCAGCTTCGTCTACTACGCCGTCATCCGAGTCGGACAGGCGCTCGGCCACAGCGGAGCCCTGCCGCCTTTCCTCGGAGCGTGGCTCGGGAACATCGTGTTCGGAACGCTGGGGCTGGAGCTGCTGAGGCGCGCGCGCCGGGGGTTGTAGG
>JAYUAE010000094.1:0-1974 GCA_043741515.1 Candidatus Eiseniibacteriota bacterium
CCGCGACGAACGCAGGCACGACCGGCCGCGCAGGCCGAATCGCGTCGGAATCCAGAGTGCCGGAGAAGGGCCGCCTCGACCCGCGCCCGCGATCGAGGAGTCGCCGGTCGGCCGTCTGCAGCGAAATCTCCACGCCTACCAGGAATCCGCGGCGCTCTTTGCCGCGCACTCGCTCGGTCTGTTCCCGGTGATTCACCAGAAGCCTCAGACCTCGGAGGACATCGCGCGCCGCTGCGAGGCGGATCCGCGCGGGATCGAGCGCCTGCTGAACGCGCTCGTCGGGCTTGGGATGCTCCACAAGCACGGCGCAACCTACGTGCTCCCACGAGAGCTGGCTCCCTATCTCGTGCCGGGGGTGGATGGGGACGCTACCGGAATGCTCGACCTTTCCGCCGATCTCTACGGCTCGTGGCGCGAACTCGCGCGCGGGGTGAAGGAGGGCGTGCCGCTCCACAGGCTCTCGAGCGACGCCCTCCTGGACGGCGATCCGGCGAGGGTCCGGAGCTACATTCGCGCCGTTCACACGAACAGCCGCCGGGCGGCGCGGCGCGTGGTCGAGATGGCGCCCCTCCTTCCGGGCACCACCCTTCTCGACGTCGCTGGCGGATCGGGCATCTTCGCCGCCGAGTACGCGCGCGCGACGCCGGATCTGAAGGCGATCCTCTTCGACCTGGCCCCCACGATCGAGGCGGCGCACGAGATCCTCACCGCCGAGGGGTTGGAGGACCGGATCACCTACCGCACCGGCGACTACCGGAGCGATCCCTTCCCGGGACCGGTGGACGCGGTGCTGCTCTCCAACCTGTTCCAGACGGAGAGCGAGGAGAATGGCAGGCTGATCCTCTCGAAGGCGCGTGAGGCGCTTCCGCCCGGGGGCACGCTCCTCATTCACGGCGTGATGACCGACCCGGAGGAGTTCAAGCCGGCCGAAGCGGCGATGTTCTCGCTCCTCATGTACGTCCTCTTCGACGAAGGCCGCGCCTATTCCGCCGAGACGATCTCGGAGTGGCTCGCGCAGGAGGGGTTCGGTGTCCGCTTCACCCGGCATCTGGGTCCCCCGTTCCGTTCCAAGCTGATCCTGGCCACGCGCCTCGAGTAGGCTTGTGCCCGAAATCCCGTTCCTCGAGATCCTGGCCGAGAACCTCGCGGCCAGGGTTTCGGGAAGGCGCATCGAATCGTTCCTGATCCGCCAGCCCGCGCTGCTGCAGACCACCACACCCTTGCCCGAAAGCTTCATCGGCGAATTCCTGAGCCTCCCGGCCCGCGTGGGGAAGTACCTCGCGCTCGAGACCGAGTCGCGTCGCGCGATCGTGATCCATCTCATGCGGGCGGGCAGGATCGAGGTGTCGCCGGGCGCGGGACGGAAGGCGCCCTCCGCGGCCTATCCGAAGAATCTCTCCGCGCGGATCGGATTCGACGACGGAACGCGCCTGAATCTGGTCGAGCACGGGAAGGAGAAGCGGGCCAGGCTCTGGCTCGTGAACGATCTGGCCGACGTGCCGGACCTGGGCCGGCTGGGCCCTGATCCCTCTAGGGGGGAGTTGCCGGCCGAGCGGTTCGCAGAGGCGTTGCGCGCAAGCTCGCGCCGGCTCAAGACGGTCCTCACGGACCAGCGGACGATGGCGGGAATCGGAAACGGACTCTCCGACGAGATTCTCTACGAGGCGCGGCTTTCCCCGATGAAGCTCTCAGGCTCCCTCACGAAAGGGGAAACGGAGGCGCTCCATGCCGTCATGCTGAGCGTGGTCGTCGAGCAGACCGAGAAGCTTCGCCGGAGCGCCTCGGGGGATCTGCCGCAGAGGGAGCCACGCGATCATTACGTGGTCCACGACCACGCCGGCTCGCGGTGTCCGGCCTGCGGCACCACGATCGCGCTCGTCTCGTTCGCCGATCACGAAATCTTCTACTGCCCCGGGTGTCAGACCGGTGGCAAGCCGCTCAAGGACCGCCGGCTCTCGAAGCTGCTCAAGTAGC
>JAYUAE010000095.1:0-24291 GCA_043741515.1 Candidatus Eiseniibacteriota bacterium
GGATCGATCGCGGGAACTGGCTCGTGGACTACATCGGACACGGCTCCGATCTCGTGCTCGCCGACGAGCAGGTGTTCCGCTCCTCGGACATCGGACGCCTGACGAACGGATCGCGTCCCGGCCTGTTCGGCTTCTTCAGCTGCACGGTAGGGAAGTTCGACGCGCTCGGACAGGAAGGGCTCGCGGAGCTCCTGCTCAAGTCGCCGACCGGCGGCGCGGTGGCCGCGATCGCGTCCACCGAGCTCGTGTTCCCCTTCGAGAGCACCCAGCTCAACGACGAATTCGTGGACCGGCTCTTCCCCATCAAGCCCCGTGTCGATTCCACGCTCACCGTGGGAGCCGCCTACGCGCTGGCCAAGAACGCCCACGTGAACTCCGTCGTGCGGAAGTACGTCCTCTTGGGAGACCCGGGGATCACCCCGCCCATCCCGCGCGGGCGCGGTGTCTGGGAGAAAGCGCCGCTCGATTCGCTCCTGCGCGGCGATCTGGCGGTCATCCGGGGGCATGCCCTTGAGCCCGACTCGAGCGCGGACACGCTCTCGACAGGGACCGCGCGCATCCAGGTCCAGGGGAAGCCGTTCGACCGCACGCAGGTCGGTCTCCGAAGCAGCGGCGGGCTGGAGACGGTCCACTACCTGGTGCCGGGGCCGATCCTCTTCCGCGGCGACGTTCCGCTCGCCGGGGGCGCCTTCACGGCCCGGTTCGTCGTGCCGCTCGACGGACGCATCGCGGGCGGCGCGGGCCAGCTCCGCGCGCTGCTCAGCGCGGCGGGAGGCCGGGGCGTGGGACTGGCCGTGGATTCGATCCGGATCGCGCAGGGCTTCTCCACACGCACCGACCTCCTGCCGCCGGCGATCACGCTTCTTTACGCGGCGGGCCAGGATTCCAGCTTCAAGTCCGGAGATCGCCTCACGTTCGCGATCGAGGATTCCAGCGGCATCGACCTCATGCGACTGGACAACGCGCACACGATCTTCGTCATCCTGGACGACCGCGGCGCCCCCGTGGAGCTGACGGCGGGCTTCGTCTACGACCCGGGGAGCTACACGCGGGGAACCGTCGTCTACACCCTGCCGCAGCTCGCCGAGGGTCTTCACACCATCGAGGTTCATGCTTCGGACACGTTCGGCAATATCGGGGTCCGGAGCTTCGTGATCGACGTCCACGCGTCGGCCCTGCCCGGGGATCCGATGCAGCTGAGCCAGGTCTTCAACTACCCGAACCCCTTCGAGGGGACCACCTACCTCCATGCGCGGTTGAATCAGGCCGGCGCGATCCAGGTCCGCATCCTCACCGTGTCGGGCCGGCGCGTCCGGGAATTGAGGGCGGATGGCCGGGCCGGTGAAAATTACATTTCGTGGGACGGGAAGGATTCGGAGGGAGAAAATGTGGCGATCGGCGTGTACCTCTTTAAAGTCGTCGCCGAATCACCGGAAGGCAAGAGGGCTTCGGCGATTGGGCGAGCCCTCAAGCAGAGGTAAGCCCGGGGGGGAAGCCTTGACCCGGCCTCCGAAGTCCGATAAAATGTAGTGCTAGGCCGGGGCGCATGCGCGTCCCTATCTTTTTCTGAAGGAGGTTGCAGATGAGTCGTTTTGTCGCCGGCTGCCTTGGACTTCTTTGCCTTCTGGGGGGTTACGCGGGAACCGCGCATGCCCAGGCCGAGGCAGGCGCCCAATCACTCCTGATCGCCCCCGGGGCACGTGCCGACGGCATGGGTCGCGCCCACGTCGCGGTTGCCAATGACGCGAACGCAATCTGGTGGAATCCCGGCGGGCTCGCCTTCACGACCGGCCATGACATCAGCTCGATGTACACGAGGCTCGTGCCCGACCTCGCCCCGGACGTCTTCTTCTCCTACACGGCCTATACCCAGCATGTCGAAGGCTGGGGCGGCCTCGGCTTCAGCCTCGGGTATCTGAGCTACGGTACGAGCACCGCCACCGACGTGGACGGAAACGATCTGGGCACCTTCACCAGCTACGAGCTGGCCCCGACGGTCGCTTACGGCACGGAGCTGATGAAGGACATGGGCTTCGGAGTGGCGCTGAAGCTCGTGCGCGTGGACCTGGCGCCTGCGGACAAGACCCAGGATCGCGCCGCCGGACGCGGCACGACGTTCGCGGCAGATATCGGCGGTCTCTACAGGCTGCCGCAGTACAAGAGCTCGGTGGGGCTCGTGATCCAGAACCTGGGGCCGAACATCGCCTACATCGACCAGGATCAGTCCGATCCTCTCGGTCGCAACGCGAAGCTGGGTGTCGCCGTGACGCCCTTCGAGAACGAAACCTATCGCGTGCTGCTGGCCGCCGACGTGAACAAGTCGCTCCTCCCGCACGGCGCGTGGATCGAGAACGGCGGCGGGGAATTCGAGTTCAATCGCCTCCTCGCCCTCCGGGCGGGTTACGTCTACGACCCCCGCGGCACCGTGAAGGACCTGACGTACGGGCTGGGGCTCAACTACCGCGGCATCCGGATCGACTACGCTTCGGTCCCGCAGTCGGAGTTTCTGGGTCGCGTGAACCGGTTCTCGGCGAGCTACCACTTCTAGAAACGTGCGGATCCCCCGAACTTTCGTCCGTTCGGCGGCGATCCTGATCTTCGGGAGCCAGGCTATGATTCAAGGTCTGGCTCCTTGTGTTTGGGGCGCTCCGATTCGCGGGCTCTCGGCCATTGGGGCGCGGCCCGTCTCCGCGAAGGCGGCGCCCCGTACCCCCGAAGCGCGCGCGCTGGCCGCAAGGCGCGCCGAGCGCTGGCGCGCATTCCCGCACCGCGTCGGCGGGGCCTCGAGCCGTCCCTTCGTCACGGGCGGCCGCCGGCCGCTTCTCTCCATGCAGGAGGGCAAGCTCGAGCGGACGGCCTTTTTCTCCGGGGCGCCCGAGACTCTGCGCGTGCTCGGACTCAAGATCGATTTCGCCTCCGACTCGCTAGGTTCGCTGACCTCGACGCCCGACGGCAAGTTCGATCTCAGGGACGGCCGCTCTCTCGGCATCGTGATCGATCCGCCCCCCCGCGACCGCAAGTTCTTCATGTCCCACCTCGAGGCGCTCCGGCGGTACTGGAAGTTCGCCTCGTACGGGCATCTCGTCATCGAGTACGACGTGTATCCGAAGGCCGACTCGTCCGCCTACCGGCTCGCCGACACGGGGCGCTACGGGCCGTGGACACTGGGCCAGGAGTCCTTCGCCAGCGCCGAGCGGTTCTTCCATGACGCGGTGACCGCGGCGGACCAGACCGACTCCATTCCGTTCGGGCAGTTCGACGTGGTTGCGCTCTTCCACTCGGGATCGGATTTCCAGACCGATCTGGCTGGCGACAGCCCGCGCGATTTCCCGACATTCCAGATCAACCTGAGCGATTCGGTCGCGGTGAACGGCGGCGCCGTCTCGATCCGCGGGGGGCTGGTCATGCCGGAGACCGAGTCCCAGGACGGCTACTTCGCCGCGATCAACGGCACCCTGGCCCATGAATTCGGCCACACGCAGGGGCTCTTCGACCTGTACGACATCGAGACGCTGCTCCCGGGCGTGGGCATCTGGAGCAACATGGACTCGGGGTATCTCCTGGGCACGTCGGTCACGGACGCCAAGACCGGCGCGACCGTGGATGCAAGCGGGATCCTGCCGACGAGCCTCGACCCTTGGTCCAAGTTCCTGCTCTGGCCCGACAACATCCAGTACGTGGACCCGGGCCGCTCACTCAACACCTCGCTCCGCGCCACCGAGCTTTCCGACACCACGCTCTTCGTTCCCCTGGGCGGCGAGGAGTTCTACCTCGTCGAGAACCGGGAAACCGACCTCAACGGGGACAACACCCTCTTCCTGGACCGCGACGACTCGACCGGCGTGCTTCTGGGCCCCGGCTTGGCGGACAGCCTCGACACGACCGGCGACAAGGAATACGACTTCCTGCTCCCGGGGCAGGGAGTGCTGATCTGGCACGTGGACAATTCGGTGATCTACGGGCGCAACATTCCGCCCGACTTCGGGATCAACTCGAACCCTTCGCGACGCGGCGTGCGCGTGTTGGAAGCGGACGGAATCGAGGATATCGGAAACCCCAACTCGTCCTACCTTTTCGGGAGCCCCTTCGATCCCTACTTCGTGGGGAACCACACGCGCCTGGGGCCCGAGACCACGCCGAATTCCGATACGAACGACGGGGGCAAGAGCCACATCACGATCGACGTCGGAAGTCCGGCGGGTGTTGTCATTAACGTGAGTGTGAACGCGGACTGGAGGGTGGACGGCTGGCCGCTCGCGACCGGCGTGAGCCAGCGCGGGGCGAAGCCGACCTATGGGCGGCTCCGGCACGACGGGCGGGTCCAGGTGGTGACCGCGGTGGACAGCCTCATTCTCGCCTACACGTCGCGCGGCGAGCCCTACTACACGACCGGGGACAGCAGCGTGGTGGGCGCCCTCCCCGCGAAGATCGTGGGCCCGGTCCTCTTCGCCGACAGCCTGTTTCATCGCAACCCGCTGGCCCAGCATGACGCCTCGCTCGTCGCGACGGCGGAGGACGGCGGGGTCTACGCGTTCCGCGCCGCCCCCCGCGACTCGGGGGCGTCGTACCCGCTCTTCGGCTGGCCTCCCGCGCTCGACGCGGGATCGCCCAGCGTGCTCGCCACCACCGCGCCCGCGCTCGATCCCGGAGGACAGGTGATCGTCGGCGGGAGCGACGGGCGCGTTTTCGTCATCGTCCCGTCCGACAGCGTCTCCGTCGCGCCACGCGTGGATGCGGTCTCCGACACGCTGCGGGTCGGTGCCGCCGTCATCACCTCACCGGTCGCCGGCAATCTCGCGGTCGGCAGATTCACGGGCGCCGGCGGATACCAGGTGGCGTCGGCCATGCGCAACGGATGGATCCGGATCGTGGACGCGTTCACCAAGGCGCCCGGAAGCCTGGACGCGCGTTTCCGGGTTCAGAACCCGAATCTCGAGCCCTACCTTCTGGGAGTGGACATGGACCGGGCCGCGGACCGTGATCTGGAGCTGCTGGTCTCGGACGCGAGGCAGAACGTCATCCACTGCTTCCGCCTCGACGGCCGGGAGCTGCCGGGATGGCCGGTTGATGTCGCCGGGACGCTATGGGGTCCGCTCGCCGCGGGAGACCTGGATGGGGACGGGTATCCCGAGGTCTTTGCCATGGACAAGGAAGGACGCGTGCATCGTTACAACCGGAACGGCGTGGAGCCGCGCGGCTGGCCTGTCTCGATGGCCGAGCGCTTCGGGCCCGGCGCGCTTGGCGGGCAAGGCTCTCCGCTCGTGGCCGACGTGACCGGCGACTCGCGCGCGGAGGTGGTCGTGGCGCTGGACAACGGGCTCCTCGTGGCGCTCGACAATGACGCCAGGACGATCGCCGGATGGCCGCTCGCGATCCAGGGCGGAGCCTCCAACACGCCTCTGCTCCTCAGCCTCAACGACGCGGATCTGCCGCCGGACCCTCCTGGGCCGGCCTGGACCCACCTCGTGGTGGGTGGAGACGACGACGGCGCGCTTCATGCTTTCCAGCTGCCCGTGAGGGCGGACAGCGCCCTCTTTTCAAGGGAAGGGGTGTCGTTGCGGACTTCCTGGCCCGAGTTCGGCGGCAACCGCCGGCGGACATCGGTGCTGGAGGACGCGTTCCAGGGGGCTGTCGTCCAGGCGCCCCAGCTCGAGAACGGATCGGTCTACTGCTTCCCCAACCCGGCGCACGGCCAGGATATTGGCCTCGCGTATACGCTGGGACAAGGGGTTAGCTCGGTGGTCATCCGGGTGCTCGATCCGATGGGGATGGAGGTGGCCCGGCTGAACGGAACTTCGAGCCCGGCGCAAAATGTTATCAGAATCCCGGTTCGGGATCTGGCGAGCGGTGTATATCTCGTACGCGTCGAGGTCCAGGGGGCGGGGGCGGACAACGTAGTTTTTCGTAAATTCGCCGTTGTCAAGTAACGTGGACGGAGCTATAATTCCTTGTAGTACAAGTAGCTTCAGCCCGGTTCAGAGGACTTGAGACTGATCGCTCGTCGTTTCGCAATAACCCTCTCGGCCTGTCTGGCCGTCTTCTCGTGCAGTCCCCGTCTCGGTCTAGGTGCGTCTTCCCTCGAATTTGACCCGGCAATGCCTCAAGAGATTCTGCTAGCGCAGCGGGCCATCGCAGATTCGGTCATGCCCCCCACGATGAATCCGCCGACCGCGCCCGCGAACGCAAGCGCTTCCGAAGAAGTGAACCCAAAGGTACACAAGTCCATCGGCAAGGCCTTCCTCCTGAACCTCGCCCTACCGGGCGCGGGACATCTCTACGCGGGGCAGAAGCGTGGATTCGTCAATCTGGGGATGGAAGGCGTGGCATGGGCCGCCTATCTTTACTATCACGATCGCGGAAAGTCGAAAGAGAGGGAGTTCGAGGGGTACGCCGACGGGCACTGGGACTATGCCAAGTGGGATTCCATCGATAACGCCAAGAACCCGGACCACGCGTCGGCCAAGACCCTCATTGATAACTTCAGTGTGAACAACCGGCAGCAGTACTATGAGGACATCGGAAAGATCTCGACCTACTGGTCCGGCTGGGACAGTCAGGACAACCGGAATTTCTATCGAGGCATTCGCGCCCACAGCAATAATTTCTTGAAGAACAGCAACACCGCGGTCGCGGGCGCGTTCGTGAACCGCATCGTGAGTGCGGTGGACGTGCTGAGGCTGATGAGGCAGAAGAGCCACCCGACGTTCGGCAAGGACACGAAGATCCGGTTCAAGATGCGCACCAAGCCCTTTTCGAGGGACAATGCCGTCGGATTCGTCATCACGAGACGCCTCTACTAAAACCGTTCTCTCCATCGCCTTCATCCTGGCGGCCGCGCTCGCGGCCGTCTCGCCCGCGTTTGCCCAATCCGATCTGGAATTCAGCCCCGCGCACCTCGCGGTAACGCAGCTTCTGGCCTCGGCGCAAGCCCCGGCGGCAGCGACGCCCCCCTCCGAAAGGACGCGTGGGGCCGTGAATCCGAGAAAAGCGCTGGTGCTCTCGCTCTTGCTTCCGGGCGCCGGGGAGCTTTATTCGGGCCACAAAGGCCGCGCGGCGGGGTTCTTCATCTCGGAGGGGGGTATCTGGGCCAACTTCGTGGCGTGGGAAATCGCGGGGCGTCTCAGGCGTGACAACTACATCGAGCAGGCGCGTATCAACGCCGGAGTCGGAACGAGCTCGGAGTCGGACGACTATTGGAGACTGGTCGGCATCTATACGCGCTCGAGCGGATCGGGCGTGGATTCCTACGAGGACGCGCTGCGGCGGGATGCCCGGAACGAATTCCCGACGGATCCGGCCGCGCAGGACGCATGGGTCGCGGAGCGCCTCCCGAGCGGGGACCGCGCGTGGAACTGGACCAGCGGCGCGTTACAGGAAAACTTCCGCGCTACGAGGCAGAACTCGACGCGCGCCTATCATCGCGCCAAGTTCTCCTTCGCGCTGGCGATCCTGAACCGGCTCGCCAGCGCGATCGACACCCAGATGCTCCATCGCGGCGACAGCAAGGAGCGGCAGTCATCGATCGACAGGGGCGATCTTCGCATACTCACCGACATGACCGCCGACGGTGGGGGAAGGGTGCTGCTCCGACAGACGTTCTGAAGTTTCGCGCCACCCTGCCACCGACCGCGGCGAGGCCCCTCCTCCCCGAATGCCCATGAGCGGTCCCGTACGAACGACACTCCATGCGCTCCTGCCCGCGCTCCTGATCCTGATCGGAGGCCGCGGACTTTGTCGCGCGGCTGAAACCGCGTCCGCGCTCGTGGCGCCACCGGACACGGTCTCGTCCGCGCCGCCCTACACGCTTCGCCTCGAGTGGACGATGGATCGCGAGACGCTCGAGGCCGCCGGGATCCGGCGCCCGTCCCGCCTGGCGTACGACTCCGATGGAAACCTCCACGTGCTCGACGCGGAAACCCGGCGCGTCGTCAAGCTGGATCCCCGCGGCCGCGTTCTGTACGCGGTGGGCGGCTATGGCTCCGACGAGACCTCGCTCGAGCTGCCGGTGGATATCGCGGTCGACCGCGACCAGTCGCTTCTCGTCCTGGACCGCGGGCGCGGCGCGATCGTCGCGTTCGACCGCGCGGGAAGGTTCCTGGGCCAGAGGCTGTTCCAGGGAGCCGCCGCGGAAGAGGCGCGGGACGCGGGCGCCCGGATCCTCCTCGACCGCTTCGGCAAGCTCTGGCTCCTTTCCCCCCGCGCGCGCGATCTCGTGCCGCTCGACGACCGTCTCGGGCCCGAGCGCGCGACCCGATTCCTCGTGCCCGAGGACTCGCTCGTGACGCCGGTCGTGGTGGCCGGCTCTCCCGGCGGCGAGTTCTGGATCTACGACGCCGCGGGAGGCGCCGTGCGCCGGTTCGGAGCCAGCGGCCGGCTCACACAAACGATCTACACGAGGCGGACGGAGGTCTCCATCTCGGACCTGGCGGTGGATCTCGCCGGCTTTCTCTACATGGCGAACAGGACAGGGCAATGCATCCAGGCGTTCGGAGAGAAGATCGACGGCGCGCTGATCACCGACCGCGTGTTCGGCGGCGACAAGATCCCCTGGCGCCCCGGCGCGCTCGCGATCGGACCGCGTCGTCAGATCGCCGTGGCCGAACCCGAGCGGGATGAGATCCAGGTGCTCATGCCGGAATCGAAACCCCTGATCCGGCGCAAAGACTGATGGGAACGCACCGCACGAGGGCAGCCGCCCGCCGCTCCCGCCGGCTCGCGCTCCTTGCGACGATCCTGGCGGGCCTTGCCGGATCGCACGCGACGGTCGAGGCGCGTCCCATCGACGTGCTCCATCCGGGGGGCGTGGCGCTCGCGAGCGACACGTTGATCTTCGACTATCCCGTTCTGCGCTCTCCATCTCTCCTTTCGCTCAAGGCTCCCTCGATCTTGTCGGTGTCCGGGGCGGCGGGAGCGCCGGCCGATTCGGCCGCTCGCGCCGCGGACACATGGATCCGCCGCTCGGGCCCGCCTCCAGTCGTGGAGACCGCGGGCCCCGCGGGCGGCGCGGGCTCCCAGGCCACGCTCCTTTTCTCCGGCTCCAAGTCGCTCAGCGTCGAGATGGGTCGCGGCCGCGATGCCTCGCTCCACCAGACCCTGGATCTCACCGTCCGGGGACGCGTGGCCGGCGACGTGGAGCTGGCGGCGTCGCTCAGCGATCAGGCCCTTCCGTTCGAGCCCGACGGAACGACGCGCGAATTACAAGACCTGGATCGTCTCTTCCTCTCGGTGCGCGCCCCCCAGGGGGAGGTCACGATGGGCGATTTCAATCTGGACGGGGGTCCCGGCGAATTCGCGCGGGTGAGCCGGCAGCTCCAGGGTGTTCGCGGGAAAGCACGCGTCGCTGGCTCCACGTGGGACGTCGCCGCGGCCAGCGCCAAGGGGCAGCGCGGCTCGATCGAGACGAGGGGTGAGGAGGGGAAGCAAGGGCCCTACGATCTGATCCCGCGCGCGCCCGGGGAGATCCCGGCGGGAGTCGTGGCCGGCTCGGAGGTCGTCTGGCTCGACGGTGTGAAGCTCCGGCGCGGGGCGGACCTGGACTACGTGATCGATTACGGAACCGGCGCCGTCACGTTCACCACGCGCCATCCGATAACCGCCGAGAGCCGCCTCGCGTTCGACTTCGAGCGGGCGAACACCAGTTTCCGGCGCAGCCTCTATGCCGCCTTCACCCAGGGGGCCATTTCGTCGTCCGGACGGTGGTACGCCACCTACTTCAAGAGCAGCGACGACCCCAAGAGCCCCGTCGACGCCTCTCTCACACCTGAAAATCTGCGCGAGCTGGGGAGCCTCGGGGATTCGGCGGCGACCTCCGCCGGGGCGCGCCATGTCGGAGCGGGGAAGGGCGAGTATGCCTGGGATCAGACGGACCCCGCGAACCCGCACTGGATCCATCTCGGCGCGAGCCGAGGGGACTATCTCGTCGAGTTCGCATCGGTCGGCGCGGGCCGCGGCGCCTACGCCGACACGCTCGCCTCCGACGGCACGCGCTTCTATAACTACATGGGCCGGAACTTGGGCTCCTACACGCCCGGTCGCTCGCTCCCGTCTCCTGCGGACCAGCAGCTCTTCGATCTCGGCGGCTCGGCGCGTCTCTTCCGCGCGATCAGCCTCGAAGCGGAGGCGGCGCGCTCGGGCCTCGACCGAAATGTGCTCTCCTCGCTCGACGATGGCGACAACGGCGGGAGCGCGGTCCGCTTCGGCGCCGCGCTCGATCCCCGGCAGCTTTCGGTTCTCGGGCGCGGTCTGGGTCTTTTCCGCGCGTCCGGATCGTTCCGCTCCCGCGACACCCGCTTCACCACGATGGATCGCCTCGACCAGGTCTTCGAGAACGATCGCTGGAATCAGGCCGCCCGGGAGGCAGGCGAGACACGCGGGGAGCTGGCCCTCGAGTACGACCCGGTCACCGCTTTCTCGGTCCGCGGAGAGGTCGGAACGCGGAGCCTCAGCGGGGATTCGCGCTCGCGGCGCGGAGCCATCTCGGCGGACTGGCATGGGCCCCTGATCGGAGGGCTCCGCTGGGAGGGCTCCCGGAACACGCTCGGGGTGAAGGAGGGATCGCGCGCCCGGCTCAATCTCGACCTGGCGCGGCAGCGCGGAATCGTGATGCCCAAGGTCCACTTCGCGGACGAGCGGATCCTGCGCCAGGATGGGGATTCCATTCCGGAGCGGCGGAGCCGCGAATGGTCGCTGGGCTTGGGGCTGGCTCCGGCCCCGCGTGTGAACCTGCGCGCCTCGTACGGTGAGCGCGTGGACCGGCGCGGCGATCCGGTCCAGGAGCTGATTGCCACGCGTGCCACGACCTGGGAGGCGGGGGTCTCAGCGCGCGCGCACGCCTCGCTCTCGGTCGAGATGGGATGGACGCGGCGGCGCGTGTTCGATCCAGGCGCGGTCAACGCGAGCGACCTGGCCCAGCTCGCGGTGCTGGCGGGCGCGCCGGGCTCGGCATTCACGTCGGAGCTCCGATACGACGCGACGCAGCTCCGCGAGCCCCAGGTGATCCGCCGCGTCATCCCGGTGGATCCCGGGACGGGCGCCTATGACGCGTTCGGCAATCTGAAATACCAGGGGGACTTTCAGGTCGTCACCGGGACCGGAGCGAACGCGCCGAGGACGCGCGCCAACGTGCAACTGCGGCTGGACGCCTACCCGGGGCGCTCGATGGCCGCGGGCGCCGTGCCTTCCTTCTGGAGAGCGTGGGGGGCGAGCACCTTCCTGCGCCTGGAGACACTCTCCTCGCTCGCGCTCGGGGATCCGCGCCACGCGTTCGATCCCCGCGACTACCTGGGCGAGTCCTCCACGATCCGCGGCAACGTGAACGCTCGCCAGACCGTGGAATACGCGCCCCCGGGTGGGCATTTCGACCTGCGCGCGGAGGCGGGCGCGCGGCGCGACCGGACCGGAGAGCTGGAGAACTTGCGTGTCGTGCGCGACGGCCTGGACGCGACCTTCCGCGTGAGAAATCCATTCTGGGGAGGGCTGCGGCTGGTCACGTCGGCGACCGCCGACGGCTCCACGGAGCGCGCGCGCCGGACGGATACGGGAGACCGGTTCGGATCGCGGCTGCGCGGACGCGGGCTGGATCTCGAGCTCTCCCGCGCGCTGAGCCCGACCTGGTCGCTCTCGCTCATCGGACGCGGAAGGCAGGACCGTGACGTGACGCGGGGAGGGTTGCAGGAGACGGTGGCGGCCGGACCCTCGGCCCGCTGCGCCTCGCGCGGGAAGCTCCGCATCGACGGCCGCGCGCTCTGGGCCCGCACCAGCCAGAGCGGCCTCTACCGGCAGGGGCTCTACTTCACGCCGCCCCTTCTCGGGAACCACGTGGACTACGATCTGCTCGGAGACTATCGGCTTCGCGACCAGGTCTCGGTGGGCATCTCCTGGAACGGGCAGGTCGCCTCCGGCCGGAGCGGGGTCTACTCGGGCCGCTTCGAGCTCAAGAGCTACTTCTGATGCGCCACCCGCTCCTCATGCGGCTCGCGCTTCCGGCGCTCCTCGTCGCGCTGCTCGCGTGCGTCTCTTCCGGTGCGCCGGCCGGCGAGCGCTACCGACTGGAGATCGCACCCGGCGCGGACACACTCGTCGCCGCGGCATTCGCGCACGCGGCGATCACGGCGTTCTGGACCCGCGAGGATCTGCAATCGCTGGCGGCGCGCGCCCGCGACATGCTTCTGGCCGAGGGCAGGATCGGCGCCACCGTGAGGCTCACGCTGGCTCCGGGAGCGCCGGGGGATAGCGTGGACGCGGCGCGGATCTCGGTCGAGCGCGCGGCCAGCCGCACGAATCTCGCGCCCGTCGTGCGCGGGGGAGAAGATCTGGTACCGGACGGCTCCGCGGTGTTCCTGCGCGCGAGCGGCGGGCGCGCCGACCCGCGCTCGATCCTGTCCGGGCTCGCGGCGCTGCGCGCCGAGGCGCAGGCGCGCGGACGCTACGGCGCCGAGGCCACGCTCGATTCGGTCGTGCTCGCGGATTCGGCGACCGCGCGCCTCTTCGTCTCACTTCACCCGGGCCCTCCCGTCACGGTGGACACGCTCGACGTGGGGGGTGCTTCCATGCGCCCCGCCGTCGTCGGCTCCATCTCGGGGCTCACCAAGGGGCGCGTGCTCACGCCGGCGGCGCTCGAGGACGCGCGCGCCAGGCTCCAGGCGAGCGAGCTCTTCGCGTCGGTCGGCGCGATCGAGGTAGTGCCCGGAGCGGACCCCGGCCGCGCGCGCGTGATCGCGCCGGTCGTCGAGAGCCGACTGAGCCGGTTCGACGGCGCGCTGGGCGTGCAGAACGGGGGTGGTGTCACGGGGCTCTTCGATCTCGCGCTGGGCAACATCGGCGGAAGCGGCCGCTCGGCAGGCGCGCGGTGGGCTGGATACGGCGCGGGCCGGTCCGAGTACGCGGCGCGCTATCGCGAGCCCTCGCTGTTCGGGACCGAGTTCGACGGGTCGATCTCGCTCGAGGCGCAGGTGGTGGACTCGCTCTACACCCAGACCAAGTGGTCGCTCGGGCTCTCGGGGCGGCCGATGGCGAACGCGCGCGCGGGCGCGACGCTGCGGCGCTCCGGGAGCGCGTACACCGGCGCGGGTCGCGGCACGAGCGCGACCTGGTCTCTGGAGGGAAGGGTCGCCTGGCGCGGGCTTGCGCCGCTCGACAATCCCGTCCGCGGCGCCTCGCTCTCGTTCACGGGCGAGGTAGGCAGGCGAAGGGAATCCTATCCGGGGTTCCCGAGGCTGACCCGCGGCCTCCTGCGGGGCGGGATCGCCTGGGAAGCCGCCCGGTCCACCGGAAAGGGCCGCGCGCTCTATGCTGCGATGCGCGCGGAGGGTGTGAGTTTCGGTGGCGAAGCGCTCCCCGCCGAGGAGCTTCGATTCCTGGGAGCCGCCGAGGGCCTGCGCGGCCACCGCGACCGCGAGTTCGCGGGGGACCGCATTCTCGCCATGACCCTGGAGCACCGCTGGATCACCGGCCCGCGCGGCGGCCGCGTGTTTCTCTTCGTCGACGGCGCGCGTCACGAGCTTTCGGCCCCCCTCGAGGCCGGCAGCGCGCGCGGAATCCCGGACCTCCACGCATCGCTCGCCCGAACGGAGTTGAGCACGGGATGGGACTTCGGATACGGTGCGGGTCTCAGAAGCCCCATTCGCGCGGGGACCGTGGGGATCGAGCTGGGTCTCGCTCCCGGCGCTCCGCTCAGGGAGAGCAAACTTCACCTTCGCTACACGACCGACTGGTGACACCGAGCGCCGCGAAGAAAATCGAATCACTCCGGAAGGCGATCGAGCGCCACGACCATCTCTACTACGTCGTCGGGGAGCCCGAGATCCAGGATCGCGAATACGACCGGCTGCTGCGTGAGCTGGGGGAGCTGGAGGAAGCGCGTCCCGAATACCGGGACCCGGACTCGCCCACGCAGCGGGTCGCGCGCGGCCTCCTGCCCGGATTCAAGACCGTCCGCCATCTGGCGCCGATGCTCAGCCTGGACAACACCTACTCGCTCGAGGAGCTGGAGGAATTCGACGCCCGCGTGCGAAAGCTCCTCGGCAAGGACCGGATCGGGTACGTGGTCGAGCCGAAGGTGGACGGCGTGGCGGTTGCCCTGCGCTACGTGGACGGCCGGTTCCATCTGGGCCTCACCAGGGGCGACGGAACGGAAGGGGACGACATCACCGCGAATCTCAGGACCCTCCGCTCGATCCCGCTTCGGCTCAAGACCAAGGGAGCGCCGCGTGAGCTGGAAGCGCGCGGCGAGGTCTACATGGAGACCCGCGGTTTCGAGAAGATGAACGAACGCCGGGTCGAGGCCGGATTGAACGCGTTCATGAACCCCAGGAACGCGACGACCGGAAGTCTCAAGACCCTGGACACCTCCGAGGTGGCGAAGCGGCCGCTCCGGATTTTTCTCTTCTCGCTCGTCCGCCCCGAGCGCCATGGGCTGAAGACGCAGATGGAGGCGCTCACCTGGATGGGGGAGCTGGGCCTGCGCGTGAATCGCGACAACTCGCTCGCGGACGGTTTCGCGGAGCTGCGCCGCGCCTGCGAGCGGTGGGAGACGAGGCGGGAGAAGCTTCCGTACGGAACCGACGGGCTCGTGATCAAGGTGAACGCCTTCCGCGAGCAGGAGACGCTGGGGTTCACGGCGAAGAGCCCGCGATGGGGAATCGCATACAAGTTCGGTTCCCACGAGGCGGAGACGACGCTGCTTAGGATCGAATGGCAGGTGGGCCGCACCGGGACCGTCACGCCGGTCGCGCATCTCGAACCCGTGACCCTGCTCGGCACCGTCGTCGCCCGCGCGACGCTCCACAACCAGGACGAGATCGAGCGCAAGGATTTCCGCGAGGGAGACCGCGTCGTGGTGGAGAAGGGGGGCGACGTGATCCCCAAGGTCGTGCGCGTCGTCCAGGGCGCGGGCCGCCGCGGGCCGAAGTACGTCATGCCCGCGAAATGCCCCGTCTGCGGGTCCCGGCTCGTCCGCGCTCAGGAGGAGGCCGCGACGCGCTGCGAGAACCTCTTCTGTCCGGCGCAGGTGAGGCGGCGCATCGTTCACTACGCGAGCCGCGGCGCGCTCGACATCGAGGGGTTGGGCTGGAAGACGGTGGACTGGCTCGTGGACGCGGGGCTGGTGAAGGACCCGGCCGACCTCTACGACCTGCGCGCCGAAGAGCTCGTCGAGATCGAGGGAATGGGAGCGAAGTCGGCCGCGAATCTTATCGCGGGCATCGAGCGGAGCAAGTCGGCGCCGCTCGACCGGCTGCTCCACGCCGTCGGGATCCGCCACGTGGGAACGACCGTCGCGCGAATCCTGGCGGATCATCTCGGCTCGCTCGGGGCGCTCGAGGAGGCGGATGAGGAGGCGCTCCTTGCGATCAACGCGATCGGGCCCGAGATCGCATCGAGCGTCGTGGAGTTCTTCGGCTCGAGTGCGGGCGGCCGCTTCATGGATCGCCTGCGCAAGGCGGGTATGAGGCCCGAGTCGCGAGAGCCGCGCCGCGCCCCCGCGGCCGGCCCGTTTGCGGGGAAGACGTTCGTGCTGACCGGAACGCTCGAGGAGATGACGCGCGAGGACGCCGCGCGCATGATCCAGGAGGCCGGCGGAAAGGTGACCTCCTCCGTCAGCTCGAAGACGAGCGCGGTCGTCGCGGGCTTGGACCCCGGATCGAAGCTCGACAAGGCGCGCGCCCTCGGGGTCGAGGTGTGGGACGAGGCGCGCCTCAAGGCCGCCTTCAAGAAGGCCGGCGTCACGCCCGCCGCGCGTTGAGCGCGGGCAGCGTCTGCGCCCCCGGGCGCGTTGACTTCTCCCCGCAACTCCCTTAGCTTCGGAGCGGACCCGCGTCCAACCCCATGCCCACTACTGCGCGACATTCCAACGAGTTGCTGGACTTGGCCCTCGAGCGGCTGAGTCGCCGCGAGCGCGGCTGGGAGGACCGTCCCGGACAGAGGGAGATGGCCCGCCTCTGGTCGGAGACGCTCGAGTCGGGGGGGACCCTCGTCGTGGAGGCTCCCACCGGAATCGGGAAATCGCTCGCCTACCTTCTTCCCGCCCTCATCCGCCGCGTCCGGGGATCCGGACCGGTCGTCGTGAGCACCTGCACGAAGGCGCTGCAAGAGCAGCTATTCCGGCACGATGTTCCCCTCGCGTGCCGCGCCATCGGCTCGGTCCTGCGCGTGGTTACCCTGAAGGGACGCCAGAACTACCTCTGCCGGCGGCGCGCCGATGCGCGCCTGAGCCAGCGCGCGCTCTTCGCCCCCTCGGGGCTCGAGGAGTCCGTGCTGGAAGCGATCCGCTCGTGGGCGGAGCGGACCACGACCGGCGAGCTGGATGAGCTTCTCGCGCTCGGCCTCACGCTGCCGCCCGGGTTCCTGGCGGAGATCGGATCGGATTCCCTGGTCTGCTCGGCCTCCGCATGCGAGGCGGCCACGGGATGCTTCGCGAAGCGCGCCCGGCGCGAGGCGCTTCGCGCGGACGTCGTGCTGGTGAACCATGCGCTCCTCCTCTCCGATCCCGGGCTCCGCGCTACGCTCCTGGCCGAGGCGGGCGCCCTGGTGCTGGACGAGGCGCACCACGTGGAGCGCGTCGCGCGCGAGCAGCTGGGCGTGACGCTGGGGTACCACGATTTCCTGAGACTCGCGGGACGCACCGACGCGCGGACCGGGGTCCTTCGCATCGTGAAGCGCTCGCTCCGGAGGGGCCGCGGGGAGGCGATCGCCGAGCGGATTCGCCTGGCCGAAGAGTCGATCGGCCCCGTGATCGCGAACGCCTCCGCACTCGTGCGCGACCTCGAGCGCTGCCTTCCGGACGGAGCTGCCTCCGCGCGGATCACGCGCGAAATGGATCTCGCGCGGCTCAGCCCCGCGGCGCTCGACTCGCTGCTGGCGGCGCTGGGCTCGCTCTCGCGGTCGCTCGAGGATCTGGCGCAGGCGGCCGAGGGGGAGGGAGCGGCCGCGCTCAGGCCCGAAGGGATCGAAGCGCTCGAGGAAGTGCGGGCCCGCTCGCTCGCGTGGATCGAGATGGAGCGCGCGCTGCGCGCCGTCGTGGCGCTGGAGGAAAAGGGAGTCGCCTTCTTCCTGGATCGCGACGATCGCGGCGTCCCGAGGCTGAACCGCCGCCCCGTGCGCGTGGGCGGCGCCCTGCGCGCCACCCTCTTCTCGGTCTGCGACCGGGTGCTCCTCACCTCGGCGACCCTCGGAGCGGGAGACGATTTCGAGCCGCTCCTGGACGCGCTCGGGCTCGCCGGGAGCGGGGCGATGACCTCCGTCCTCCCATCCCCATTCCCGCTCGAGCGCCAGGTGTTTTCCGCGGTGTGGGACGGAAGCCGGCCGAATGATCCCGATTACGCGGGCCGTCTGGCCGATTTCATCGTCTCGCTCGCGACCCGCCTTCACCGCAACATGCTCGTGCTGCTCACCTCCTACCAGATGCTGGACCAGGTGGCCGAGCGTTGCGCGGGGCCGCTCGCGCGCGAAGGGATTCCGCTTCTGAGACAGAGTCCCGGCGAAGCCGCCGCACCCCTCGCGGCCGAGTTTCGCGCCGGGAAGGGGACGGTGCTCCTGGGCGCGGCCTCCTTCTGGGAGGGAGTTGATTTCCCGGGCGCCTCGCTCGAGGTGCTCCTGATCGCGAGGCTGCCGTTCGCGGTGCCGACCGACCCGCTTCTCGAAGCGCGGTCCGAGGAGATCGAGGCCCAGGGAGGCGATCCGTTCCGCGATCTGGCTCTCCCCGAGGCGATCCTCCGCTTTCGCCAGGGGATCGGCCGCCTGATCCGCACCGCGGAGGATCGTGGAACGGTCATCGTCGCCGACCCGCGCCTGAAACGCTCATCCTACGGGAAGCGATTCGCGGCCACACTGCCCACGCCGCCCTATGTGACCGCTTCCTCGTCGGAGCTTCTCGAGAGGATCGAGGCCTGGTTCTCGCGCGAGCGCGACGAGGCGGGCGCTCCTGAGCCGGTGGCGCGGGAGGCCTCATGCCGGCCCTGACCGTGAAGACCGCCGCGAAGGGCAGGGTCTCGATCGGCGGCGCGCCGCTCCGGCTCGAGGATCTTCGCGCCATCGCCGCGGGCGCGCGCGTGTCGCTCTCGCCCGAGGTCCCGGCTCGGCTCGCTCCCTCGCGCGCCCTTATCGAGCGCGTCCTCAAGGACGGAAGCACCGTCTACGGCGTGAACACGGGATTCGGACAGCTCAAGTCGGTCCGGGTTCCGGACGAGGACGTGGAGCGGCTCCAGGTGAATCTGATCCGGAGCCACGCCGCCGGATTAGGCCCCGAGCTCGAGCCGCGGGCCGTGCGCCTCATGCTGGCGCTGCGCGCGCACTCGCTGGCGCTCGGATACAGCGGCGTCCGGCTCACGCTCCTCGAGCACATCGTGCGCATGATCGAGGCCGAGATCCTGCCCATCGTTCCGAGCCGCGGCTCCCTCGGGGCGAGCGGCGACCTGATCCCGCTCGCGCATCTTGCGCTGGGGCTGATCGGCGAGGGGGACGTGCGCGTGGAGGGCAAGGTGGCCCGGGCGGCCGATCTCATGCGCGGGAACGGCATGGCTCCGCTGGCGCTGCAGGCCAAGGAAGGGCTGGCGCTCATCAACGGAACCCAGGCGATGACCTCGGTAGGAGCGCTCGCGCTGATCGAGGCGGCCGAGGTGCTCCGCGCGGCGCACCTGGCCTGCGCGCTCTCGGTCGACGCGGCGCGTGGGAGCATCAAGCCCTTCGACCCGCGCGTTCACGCGATCCGGCCCCATCCGGGACAGAGAGATTCCGCCGCGGCGCTTCTGGGTCTCCTCCGCGACAGCGGCATCGTGGCGTCGCATCAGAATTGCGGCAAGGTGCAGGATCCCTACTCGCTGCGCTGTGCGCCCCAGGTGCTGGGCGCCTCGGTGGACGCGTTCCGGCACGTGCGGGAGACGCTGGTGATCGAGGTGAACAGCGTGAGCGACAATCCGCTCTGCTTCGCCGACACGGGCGAGGTGATCTCGGCCGGAAACTTCCACGGCGAGCCCGTGGCGCAGACGCTCGATTTCCTCGCGATCGGCATGGCCGAGGTCGGCTCGATCGCCGAGCGGCGCACCTTCCTCCTGCTCGACAGCGCGAAGAGCGGCCTCCCGCCCTTTCTGGTCCAGGGGGCGGGCGTGCAGAGCGGTCTCATGATCGTGCAGTACCTCCAGGCGGCGCTGGTCTCGGAAAATCGAATGCTCGCGCAGCCCGCGAGCGTCGACTCCATCCCGACCTCCGCGGGGCAGGAGGACCACGTGAGCATGGGGATGCACGCGGCCGTCAAGGCGCTCACCCTCGTGCGGAACGTGAGGCGGATCGTGGCCGCCGAGCTGCTCTGCGCTGCGCAGGGGATCCACCTCCTGCGTCCGCTGCGCTCGAGCGAGCGGCTGGAGCGCGCGCTCGCCGGCCTTCGCGAGATCGTGCCCCCGCTCACCGAGGACCGGCGCCAGGATCAGGACCTCGCCGCGATCGACGATTGGATCGCCTCCGGGGCCGCGGGTGATCTCGCGCAGGTGGAGCCGTTTTGACCGCGCGCTCGGGCGTGATGGCCGGCACCCCTCCCCGCGAGGCCGTGCGCGCGCCCCGCGGCGCCAACCGCTCGTGCAAGGGCTGGCACCAGGAGGCGGCGCTCCGGATGCTGATGAACAATCTCGACCCCGAGGTCGCCGAGCGCTGGCAGGACCTGGTCGTCTACGGCGGCACCGGCAAGGCCGCGCGGAACTGGGAGGCCTTCCACGCCATCGTCCGCTCGCTCCGCGATCTGGAGAGCGACGAGACGCTCCTCGTGCAGTCGGGAAAGCCGGTCGGGATCGCCAAGACGCATCCCGACGCGCCTCGCGTGCTCATCGCGAATTCGCTCCTCGTGCCCGCGTGGGCCACCTGGGACGAGTTCCGGCGGCTCGAGGCGAAGGGGCTCACGATGTACGGCCAGATGACGGCAGGCTCCTGGATCTACATCGGGACGCAGGGAATCTTGCAGGGCACCTACGAGACCTTCGCGGAGGCGGCGCGCCAGCACTTCGGCGGCACGCTGCGCGGCCGCTGGACCCTGACGGCCGGGCTCGGGGGGATGGGAGGCGCGCAGCCGCTCGCGGTCACCATGAACGAAGGCGTGTGCCTCGCCGTCGAGGTGGACCCGGAGCGCGTGCGCCGACGCGTGGAGACCCGCTACCTGGACAAGAGCACCAGCTCTCTCGAGGAGGCGCTCCGATGGGTGGAGGAGGCCGTGTCGAAGGGGGAGGCGGTCTCGATCGGGCTCATCGCGAACGCAGCCGACGCGCTTCCCGAGCTGGCGCGTCGCGGAGCGCGTCCCGACCTCGTCACCGACCAGACCTCGGCGCACGACGAGCTGCAGGGCTACGTGCCCGCGGGGCTCCCGCTCGCCGACGCGCTCGCGCTGCGGGTCTCCGATCCCAAGGAGTACGCGCGGCGGTCGGTCGAATCGATGGGCGTCCACGTGAGCGCCATGCTGCGTTTCCTCACGCTCGGCTCGGTCACGTTCGACTATGGAAACAACATCCGGGGCCAGGCGGTCCGTGCCGGCGTCACGAACGCGTTCGACATCCCGGGGTTCGTGCCGGCCTTCATCCGGCCGCTCTTCTGCGAGGGAAAGGGACCGTTCCGCTGGGTCGCACTCTCGGGAAATCCGGCCGACATCGCCGCCACCGACCGCGCGGTGCTGGAGCTTTTCCCGGAGAACGAGGCGCTCCACCGCTGGATCCGCCTCGCATCCGAGCGCGTTCGCTTCCAGGGCCTTCCCGCGCGGATCTGCTGGCTGGGAATGGGAGAGCGCGAGCGGTTCGGAGAGGCGCTCCACCGTCTCGTGGAGCGCGGCCTGGTTGAGGCCCCCATCGTGATCGGGCGCGATCACCTGGACTGCGGCTCGGTCGCGTCCCCCTATCGCGAGACGGAAGCCATGAAGGACGGCAGCGACGCCATCGCCGACTGGCCGATCCTGAACGCGCTCCTGAACGCCGTGTCGGGCGCCTCGTGGGTGTCGGTGCATCACGGGGGCGGCGTCGGGATCGGAAACTCGATCCACGCCGGAATGGTGATGGTCGCGGACGGAACTCCCGCGGGGCTGGCGCGCCTGAAGCGCGTGCTGACGAACGATCCCGCGACCGGCGTCTGGCGCCACGCGGACGCAGGCTATTCCGAGGCGCGCGCCATGGCTCGGAAGCACAAGCTCCCCATTCCCACCGATACGTGATCCCACCGGTTCCGGCGAGGGGCGGCCGCGCGTGAAGTGCGACCTTCTCATCGTTTCGGCCGCCCAGCTCATCACCGCGCCGGAGGGCCAAGGGCCGCTCCTGGGCCCCGCCCTGGATCGCCCGGTCCTGATCGAGGACGCCGCCGTCGCGTGCGTCGGCGGAACGATCGCCGCGGTGGGCCGCACCCCGGAGGTGACGGCCCGGTATCCCGAATCGGAAGCAGCCCGGGTTCTCGACGCACGCGGACTCCTCGTCGCGCCCGGTTTCGTGGACTGCCACACCCATCTTCCCTTCGCGGGCACGCGGGAGATGGAATTCGACGCGCGCGCCCGCGGCGAGAGCTACGCCGCGATCGCGGAGCGGGGCGGCGGAATCCGCGCGAGCGTGCGCCATCTGCGCGCCGTCTCCGAGGAGTCGCTGGCCGCGCAGGTGGTGAGCCGCCTCGCGCGTCTCCTCGCGCAGGGAACCACTACGGTGGAGGCCAAGAGCGGCTACGGGCTCTCCCTCGAGGAGGAGCGGAAGCAGCTCCGGGCCCTGAGGCGCGCCGCGGAATCCTCTCCCGTCGAGATCATCCCGACCTTCCTCGGAGCGCACGAGGTTCCCGACGAGCATCGCGCCCGCCGCGAGGACTACGTCGCGCTCCTGATCGAGACGATGATCCCGGCGATCGCGCGCGAGCGCCTGGCCCGCTATTGCGACGTCTTCTGCGACCGCGGCGTGTTCACGGTCGAGGAGGCGCGCCGCATTCTGACGCGGGGCCGCGAGTGCGGGCTGGGGGTCAAGCTTCACGCCGACGAGCTGGCCGACGTCGGAGCCGCGGGGCTGGCGGCGGAGCTCCGGGCCGTTTCCGCGGACCATCTGCTTCACGCTTCGCCGGAGGGCCTGCGGGCCATGGCGGGGGCGGGCGTGGTCGCGGTGCTGCTCCCTGGAACCGCCTTCACGCTCGGTCTCCCGTACGCGCGCGCGCGGGTGATGGTGGAGATGGGGCTGCCGGTCGCGCTCGCGACCGATTTCAACCCCGGCAGCACGATGTCCTCCTCGATGGCGATGGCGATGACGCTCGCGGTCACGCAGATGAAGCTGACGCCGGCGGAGGCCTGGATGGCGGCCACGGCGAATGCGGCGTGCGCGGTGGGGGAAGGGGAACGGCTGGGCCGGATCCAGGCCGGCTATCAGGCCGATCTGGCGCTTTTCGATGCCGGGGATTTCCGGCACATCTCCTATCACTACGCCGAGGATCACGTCCGGAAGGTGGTCAAGCGAGGGGTGCCGGTCGCGGATCGCGGCGAAGCTTCCCGCTGTGCGTGAATCTGTAATGCCAATATACTGCGAACAATCGGCTTAACCCATAGAAGGAGTCCCCTTCATGGGCTTCGATCCGGTCAAGGAGAGGGCATGAGCGAACTTGTGGAGTGCGTCCCCAACTTCAGTGAGGGCAGAAATTTATCTGTAGTTCGGGCCATCGCTGCCGAAATTTCCAGCGATCGGTCCGTCCGACTCTTGGACCAGGAAATGAACGCCGACCACAACCGTTGCGTGATCACCTTCGTCGGGGAGGCTGAAGCTGTGGTGGAGGCGGCGCTGAGAGGTGTCCGGAAGGCTACCGAGCTGATCGACCTGCGCCGCCATCGAGGCGAGCATCCTCGCATGGGCGCGACCGACGTGCTGCCGTTCGTCCCGGTCGGGACGACGAAGCTCGAGCGGTGCGTCGATCTGGCGCGTCTCGCGGGCCAGCGGATCGGCCAGGAGCTGGGGATCCCCGTCTATCTCTACGAGGCGGCGGCGACGCGCCCCGCGCGGCAGAACCTGGCCGACGTGAGGCGCGGTGAGTTCGAGGGGCTGTCGCGCGAGATCGGAACGAATCCCGAGCGCGCGCCCGATTTCGGTCCGGCCGCGGTCCATGCGAGCGCCGGAGCGATCGCCGTCGGCGCGCGGATGCCGCTGCTCGCGTTCAACGTGAATCTCGGCACGAAGGACGTCGAGATCGCCAGGAAGATCGCGAAGGCGATCCGTTTCCAGACGGGCGGCCTCCGGTATGTGAAGGCGCTCGGGTTCGAGCTCAAGGAGCGCGGCATCGTCCAGATTTCGATGAACCTCGTGAACACGTGGGGCACGCCCATCCAGCGTGTCTTCGCGCTCATCCGAGATGAAGCGGATCGCTACGGCGTTCCGATCGTAGGGAGCGAGGTGGTCGGGCTCGTGTGCCAGGACGCGTTGATCGACGTGGCCGAGCATTACCTGAGAATCGAGAATTTCTCGCGGGATCAAATCCTGGAAAACCGTCTCGCGCGGCACATCGGCGCAACCGAGCAGAGCGTTGCGGAGTTCCTGGAGGAAGTGGCCTCGGCCGCGCCCACGCCGGGGGGCGGAAGCGTGGCGGCCCTGGCCGGCTCGCTGGCCTCGGCGCTCGCGACGATGGTCGCGCGGCTGACCATCGGAAAGCAGAAGTACGCCGAGCACGAATCGAGGATGCGCGAGGCGGAAGCGCAATCGGAATCGCTTCGGCGCGAATTGTTCGACCTGGTGCAGGAGGACGCCCGGGCCTACGAAGCCTTCCGCGGCGCGTCGCGGCTTTCCCAGCGCACGCCGGAGGAGGTGGCGCTCCGGGAGCGCAACCTCGTCGAGGCGGCCCGGAACGCGACGAGGGTTCCGCTTCACACTGCGGAGGCCTGCGTGCGAGCGCTCGAAGTGGCGCTCGAGGTCGCCTCCTGCGGGAACACGAACGCGGTGAGCGATGCCGGGGTGGCCGGGTGGCTCGCGCGAGCGGGCGCCGAAGGGGCTGCGCTGAACGTCAGGATCAACTTGAGCGACCTGCCTGAGGCCGAGCGCGCGGAGTTTACGCCGCGCATCGAGCGCTCTCTCGCGCGGGCCAAAGAGCTGCATGAGGCATGCGTGGTCCAGGTCGGCCGGCGGATGCGGGCGGCATGAGGACCGGACTTCTCGCGATCGGGAACGAGGACCTGCGTGGATCGTAGCGGCGGGATCAAGAAAAAGGCGCAACAGCTCGTCCAGAAGGGCGACGTGAACGGCGCGATTGCCGAATACGAGAAGCTCTTCGATGGCGGCGACAAGGATCCGTACGACTTCATCGTCGTGGCGGACCTGCTGGCGAAGCGCG
>JAYUAE010000096.1:0-11133 GCA_043741515.1 Candidatus Eiseniibacteriota bacterium
CTACTTCTTCGCCGCCTCCGGGACCGCCCCAGCGGGCGCCATGATGCGCCCTTCCTTCAGGTACGGCACCACCGGGACGGCATCCACCGCCGCGCAGACCGGGATGTCCTCCTCGAAACCGATCCCCTCGAGGTAGCGGCCGTGTTCGCTCCGGCGAAGGATCTCGAGCGGCTGGGCGCCGTGGGCGACGTCGAAGTCGCGCGCGAACGCGGCGGCGTCGTTCAGCTCGAGGCCGGGAGCCGCATCGGTCAGCCGGTGGATCAAGGCGCCCGCGCATGCCGTGTCCTCGAGCGAGAAGCGGCCGTTCCGTCCCGCACAGACGATGGCAAGATCCGACTCCGCGGCCGTGACCGCTGCGACCACGGCGCTCAGATTCACGTACCCGAGGAGGACCTGGTCCCGCCCCGCAAGCGTGCTCGCCATGAGCGGGCTCAGGTTCGTGGACGCGAAGATCAGGGTCGCGCCGCTGACCTTCTTGCGCGTGAACTCGCGCGGAGAGTTCCCGAGCGCGAAGCCGCTCACCTTCCGCCCCTCGCGCTCGCCGCAGAGAAGGCTCGTCTTGGCATCGAGCGTCTCGTGGATCCGGGTCGCCTCCTCGACCGTTTTCACCGGGATGATCTTCACGGCCCCGTTCAGGAGCGCCGTCGCGATGCTGGTGGACGAGCGAAGCACGTCCACCACCACGATCTGGCGTGAGTCGGGCGAGGCGCGTTCCAGCTCCGAAGGGATGAGATAGAGATCGATTCGTTTCATTTGGTTGTCGGTTCGGCCCCCAGGAATTCATCCAGGTATCCGGTGTGGATGTCGCCCCGGAGGAACGCCTCGTCTTTGAGGATGCGCAGGTGGAGCGGGATGGTCGTGTCGATACCCTCGATCACGGTCTCCTCGAGCGCCCGGCGCATCCGGACGACCGACTCCATGCGGTCCCGCCCCCAGGTGATGATCTTGGCCACCATCGAATCATAGTGCGGCGGCACGTTGTAGCCTGAAAAAAGATGGCTGTCCACCCTCACGCCGGGACCGCCCGGGCCGTGGAAGTAGCTCACCTTCCCTGGGGACGGCTGAAAATTGTGGTCCGGCTTCTCGGCGTTCACGCGGCACTCGAGCGCGTGCCCGCGAAGACGCACCTCGTCCTGCCGCCAGGGCAGGGCCTCTCCCGCGGCCACCGCGATCTGCGCCTTGATGAGGTCGTACCCGGTCACCTCTTCCGTCACCGGATGCTCCACCTGGATCCTCGTGTTCATCTCCATGAAGTAGAAGCTCCGGTCGGGCCCCAGCAGGAATTCGACCGTTCCGCAGCTCTCGTACGCGATCGACCGGGCCCCGACCACGGCGGCCGAGCCCATGGCGGTGCGCAGCTCGTCGTCGAGAGCGACGCTCGGAGATTCCTCGATCAGCTTCTGGTGGCGCCTCTGGATGGAGCATTCGCGCTCGCCCAGATGGATCAGGTTGCCGTGCTTGTCCCCGATGATCTGGAACTCGATGTGCCGCGGCTTCTCGACGTACCGCTCGAGGTAGACCGCTCCGTTCCCGAAGTTCGCCTCCGCCTCCGCCTGCGCGGTTCGGATCCCGTTCCGGAGCGAGGACTCGTCGGTGGCGACGCGCATTCCCTTCCCGCCGCCTCCGGCGGCCGCCTTGATGATGACCGGATAGCCCAGCTCCTTCGCCACGGCGGCCGCGTCATCGAGAGATTCGAGCGTGCCCTCGCTTCCCGGCGTCACCGGAACCCCGGCCTTCACCATCGTCTTCCGCGCGACCGATTTGTCCCCCATGAGCCGGATCATCTCCGAGGTCGGGCCGATGAAACGGATGTTGCACGATTCGCACACCTCGGCGAAGTGCGCGTTCTCGGAGAGGAATCCGTAACCCGGATGGATCGCGTCGGCGGCCGTGATCTCGGCGGCGCTGATGATCCGCGCCATGTGGAGATAGCTCGCCGCGGACGAAGGGGGCCCGATGCAGACCGCCTCATCCGCCAGCCGCACGTGAAGCGAATCCCGGTCCGCCTCGGAGTAGACCGCGACCGTCTCGATCCCGAGCTCCCGAGCGGCGCGGATGATGCGGAGCGCGATCTCGCCGCGATTAGCGATCAGGATCTTCTTGAACATTCGCTAGACGAGATTCTCTTTGTTCTCGAACGCCTGCCAGGATTCGTCCGACGTGGCGTGAATGCCCTTCAGGCGAAGCTCGAACTCGTTCGGATTGGAGCAGTACCGGAGCGCCGTCTCGAGGCTGACCTTCCCCTCCGTGTGATGCTTCATGATCGCCTGATCGAAGGTCTGCATGCCGTACTGGGAGACGCCCTCCTGGATCGCGCCCTTGATCAGCGAGGTCTTCGCCGGATCGAGCAGGTACTCGCGGATCGTGGCCGTCGCGATCATGACCTCGGCCGCGGGAATACGGCCCGCCTGGTCCGAGCGCGGCATGAGCCGGAGCGCGATCACCGCCTGGAGCGTCGAGGCCAGCATGTAGCGCGTTTCCTCGTGCTGGTGCGGCGGGAAGAACGAGAGGATGCGGTTGATCGTCTGCGAGGCATCCGTCGTGTGAAGCGTCGAGAGCACGAGGTGACCGGTGTCGGCCGCCATGAGCGCGGTTTGCATCGTGTCCTCGTCGCGAATCTCACCGATCAGGATCACGTCGGGGTCCTGACGCAGGATGTGCTTCAAACCCTCCGCGAACGAGGCGGTGTCCAGCCCCACCTCGCGCTGGGAAATGGTGCTCTTCTTGTCGCGGTAGAGGAACTCGACCGGATCCTCGATCGTAATGACGTTCCGCGCGACGGTGCGGTTCACGGCGTCGATCATGGCCGCGAGCGTCGTGGACTTGCCGCTTCCCACCGTGCCGCACACGAGGACGAGCCCGCGCGGGCGCGACGCGATCTCCTCGATGCTCTGCGGCAGATTCAGCTCCTCGAAGGACGGGATCGTGGCCGGCACCTGGCGGAACACCATCGCGATGGTGCCGCGCTGCTGGTAGAAGTTGCTCCGGAATCGCGAGAGCCCGGTCACGCCGAAAGCGAAGTCCACTTCCCTCGTGTCCTCGAAGGTCTTCTTCTGCTTGGGCGTCAGGATCTGCTCCACGATCGCTTCGAGGTCCGCCTGGCTCGGCGCCGGCTCGTCGAGCGTGACGAGAGCGCCGTTCACGCGCGCGGTGGGCTTGGTGCCCACCTTGACGTGAAGGTCGGAGGCCTTCAGCTCCACCATCTTCTGCAGCACTCGCTTGATGTTCATCCCACTCCC
This sequence comes from Candidatus Eiseniibacteriota bacterium, assembly GCA_043741515.1. GTDB lineage: Bacteria > Eisenbacteria > RBG-16-71-46 > SZUA-252 > SZUA-252 > WS-7. The sequence goes on from JAYUAE010000096.1 coordinate 3,240, forward strand.
CTTGCGCGGGCTAAGCCGCGGTGTCGGACTCCACCAGGAACAGTGTCTGCCCATACTCCACTGGCTGAGCGTTCTCGACGAGAATCCGGGCGATGCGGCCTGTGACCTCGGACTCGATCTCGTTCATCAGCTTCATGGCCTCGACGATGCAGACCGTTTGCCCCACCGTGACCGAGCTCTGCTCCTCGACGTAGTTGTCGGCATCCGGGGCGGGCGCGCGGTAGAAGGTGCCCACCATCGGCGACTTGATGGGAATCAGATTCTTGGGCGGTTTCGCCTCGACTTCGGGCCGCTCAGCCTGAGACGGATGCTCCTCGGCCGGCCGCGCGAACTGGGTCACGGGAACGGCGCCGTCGGCCCCGGAGCGGCGTACCCGAACGGTCGTGAACCAGCGGCGCACCTCGATCTCGGCGAGCTCCTCCTCGCGCATGATCTCGACCATCTCGCGTATCTTCTTGCGCAGATTCATCGCCCTCTCCCCCGCGCCCCGGTCGGCTTGAGCCGGGCGGCGAGCTCGCGGAGGCCCAGCTCGTAGCTCCGGGCCCCGAAGCCCATGATGACTCCCGAGGCGGCCGCGCCGGTCAGGCTCACCGCGCGGGAATCTCCGCGCGCGTACAGGTTCGTGAGATGAATCTCGACGACCGGGATCGTCATCGCCCGCATGGTGTCGGCCAGGGCAATGCTGGTGTGCGACAACCCGCCCGGGTTGATGAGGCATCCCTGCGCCGCCTTCATCGAGACGATGAGGCGGTCGATGAGCGCTCCCTCATGATTCGTCTGGAAGCACTCCACGCCGAGCCCGAGCTCCTGGCCCAGCTTCTCCAGTCTGCGATTGATCGACTCGAGGGTCTCCCGTCCGTAGAGGGCGGGTTCGCGCTTCCCCAGGAGATCCATGTTCGGTCCATGCAACACCCACGCGGTCTTCGCCATCAGACCCGACCGCCCTTGAGCCTCGTGAGCCAGGTCTCGAACGCCGACTTGTTCTGGACGTGCTTCGGCGGTCCGGACGGCCCGGCCGAGGGCAGCGGACTCCGGGGAAGCTCGGTCCAGTCGAATGCCGGGTTGGGAACGGCGGCCTGCGCGGCCGCGGCTGGAACGGCTGCGGCTGGAGGCGCCGTCGGCTCGACGTCGAGCGAGTCAAAAGCCATCTCCTGGAAATCCTGCACCTTGACCTCGTATGGCAACGGGGCCCTGGCGTCGAAGGACTCGATCGTATGCAGGCCGAGCGAGATCTCGCCCAGGTACTCCTCCTCGCGCGGAGGCTGCACCGGCTGCCAGGTCATGTCGCCCTGCGCGACCACGAGATCGGGAGGCCGGACCTCGGGAAATTCACCCGACGTGATCTGGTGGAGCGCCGACTGGGACTCGAGGTCCCCGGGATCGATGCGGCAGACCGCGCGATAGAAATCCGACGCGGCCCCGTGGCGGCCTTCGTGCGAGAGAATCCCCGCGAGCGCTTTCAGGGCGACGACGTTCTCGCGGTCCAGCGCGACCGCGCTCTCGAATTGCGAGCTAGCCTCGGCGAGCCGTCCGGCCGCCAGATAGCAGCGGCCGAGCACGACGTGATCGCCCACCCCGTGTCCGGGGCGGCCGCGGCGCTCCTCGCAAAGCCGAATCGCTTCCTCGACCCTGCCCTGTTCCCGCATGCGCTCCGCTACCGGAAGGTAAAGCGGCGACGACGGATCCTGTGACACGATACGTTCCAGGAGCGCGGTTGAATCCTTGCGTGCCTCCTCGGACATGACCCCCCTCAGGGTTTCTGGACGAGGCTCAAGATGACCCCACGGAGCGAGGTAAGCGAAGGTAGTTCATAGGTTTTAGCTGCTCCGATCGCGGGGGACAATACCATTCGCTGAACGAGCCGTCCACGCTTCTTGTCCCTGCTGAGCGCGCGCCAGAAGGCGGCTCCCGGCCGGCGCGGGAGACGCACCGGTAAACCCAGCGACCGGAGCAGGTCTTCCACCTCGCGCGCCGCGGCCGGATCCAGGCCCACCGCGCGCACGCTCAGCCGTAGCGCCACGACCATCCCGATCGAGACGGCCTCGCCGTGAGTGAGACGCCCGTATCCGTACGACGCCTCCAGAGCGTGCCCGACGGTGTGTCCGAAATTGAGCTCCCGCCGGATTCCGCGATCCATGGGATCGCGCGACACGTACCAGGCCTTCTCCTTCGCGGCGGCGCGTATCAGGCCGGCAACGCGCGCGTGATCGCGCGCGTGAACGGGCCACCGCCCCGCGCGGCCCTCGTCCGCGAGCTCCCGCAACCCGGCAAGGATGGAAGGACGCCGGATGACCCCGATCTTGGCGATCTCCGCCAGGCCGGAACGAAACGCACGGGGAGTCAGGGTCCCGAGCACGCCGGGATCGGCGAAGACCCCGCGCGGATGATGAAACGCACCCACGAGATTCTTCCCGCCGGCGAGATTCACACCGACCTTGCCGCCGATGCCCGCGTCGGCTTGCGCCAGCACCGTGGTCGGGAAGACGTACCAGTCGAGCCCGCGGGAGTAAGCCGCGGCCGCGAAGCCCGCCACGTCGGAGACGACGCCTCCACCCAGCGCCAGCACCGGGGTGGAGCGGTCCGCGCGCCAGGCGGACCAGCGCTCGCAGAGCGCGCGCACGTGCTCGAGCGTCTTCGAGCGTTCCCCCGGCGGAAGCGCGATCACGCGCGGCGTGAATCCCGCGCGCCGCAAGCTCGCCAGGAATCGCGCGCCGTGGAGCCGGGCGACGGTTCGGTCGGTGACGACGAGAAGGCTGGCCGGGGCGCGCTCGGACCGCATCAGCGCTCCGGCGCGGCCGAGAAGACCCGCGGAGACGCGAACCGGATAGCGGATGCGCTCGCGCGCCGCGGATATCCGGATCAACGGGCGAATGGCCTCATGCCGCAGGCTACCACAGTTCGCTGGGGACTAGCGGGGGAAGGCCGGGGGGGCGAAGCGTCAGCGCGGGGTCGGACCTTCCAGAGTCTTGATGCGGTCTTCCACCTTCTTCCTCTCGGTCTCGATCTTCTGGAGCGAGCGCTTGAGCCGCTCCAGCTCCTCGGTCCGGTCGTCCGGAGGCGGCATGACCGGCGTGCCCAGGGCCGCTTCCAACGTCGTGCGCGCGGGAAAGATCTCCGGCCCGCGCGAGACGGTCATGTCGATCTCGTCCCCCGGACGCATGGAGCGGACCATTGACGTGATCTCCTCGCTCGAATGCACGGGCGTCCCCTCGAACGCGAGGATCCGGTCCCCGGCCATGATCCCCGCGCGCTCCGCGGGGCTTTTCGGCACGACCCCCTCCACGAGCACTCCGAGGCTGTCGGCCAGGATTCCACGCCGCATCTGGATCCCGAGAAACGCGCGGCGAACCGTTCCGTATGCCTCGAGATCGTCGGCGATCCGCTGCAGCTGATCCACGGGGAGCGCGATCAGAAGATCCCCGGGCTGCTTCTGGCCCGTGGCGTCGGGATCCCCTACGGGAGCTGCCGGATCGCGGGCGGATGAATTGGCGGCGCGACCGACCACGATCGCCACCCACTCCCCCGTTTCGTTGAGGACGGCGCCTCCGCTCGCGCCCGGATAGGCGGAGGATTCGATCTCGACGATGTCGCCGGAATAAGGGAAATCCACGCGCTCACCGCGGCCGACCACCTGCCCGAGCGTGATCTGCGGGCGCGTGACGTTCACGTTGGAGATCACCGCCACCCAGGAGCCGGCGGCGACGGATTGCGGCGAGGCCTGGCGAAGCGGCTGGAGCGGCTCCCCCTCCACCGAGAAGAGCGCGACGTTCGACTGGCGGTCCACGCCCCGGAGCCGCGCCTGACGCTTCAGGCCGTCTCCGAGGAGCACGCTGAAGGAGCCCCCGGAAATGGCCATGCTCGCGGTGGTCAGGAGCCGATGGGGATTCAGGACGACAGCGGTGCCGATCAGGCGGCGCATCGGCCGGTCCGGATGGGCGCGCGGGTCCGAAGGGGGAAGGGCGACCATGGTCACGACGCTGGTGCGCGCGGAATCGACGCCGATCAGGAGCGTGGCTTCTTCGGAGCGAAGCGGGAGGATGCTGGCTGCGCCCGCGTGGGAGATCCACAGGCACAACGCGGCCGACAGCGCGGCGGCGGCCGGGACGACGAAGCGATGAGGCCGGATCCGGATCACGGGCATCGGGGACGCGCTCCGACTCGGACGCTGCGCCTAGAAGACGATGTAGACGCCGTCGTCCTGCGTTTCGTTGACGGGTACGACCGAGGGGTCCTGACCTTGAGGACCGCGCTCGAGATAGAACTGGTCGTTGATGATCTCGTCCGTGTAACGCTGGCGCGGTATCCGCCCGTCCACGATCGAGTCACGCTCCGAGGGCTTCGCCTGCGGCATGCTCGCCATCACGGAGCCGCGCTCGGACCGAGCCGCCACGGGCGCAGGCGTCGAGTCGCCCCGTGGGACCGCGGCCTGCGTGGCGGAAGCGACAGGCGACGCCGGAGGCGCGGCGGCGATGCCCGCCACCGGTCCCTGGGCCACGGAGGTCCTGGACGCGCTCACCAGCGCGGGCACAGGGTGCATCCACCCATGCCCCACAGGAGAGAGCAGGACGGCGGCGAGAACGGCGCAGACTCCGGCGCCCGCCATGGTGACCGGCTTCAGCCATGCGGGCGAGAAAAGCTCCCGGATCAGATCCAGAGCGCTTGGGTTGAGCCCCTCGCCCGAGCGGATCCTGGCGTACACGTCTTCGTCGAAATGGGCGCTGGGTGCGACCAGCGGCAGCTCCCTCTGCAAGAAGGACATCGTCGCCCGGACATCGCTCATCGCGAGCGAGCAGCGGCGGCATCCCATCAGGTGCGCCTCGAGGTTGCGGCGCTCCTCCTGGCTGATCTCGTCCTCGATGTAGGAGGAGAACAACGATTCGACCGACCGGCAGTTCATGCGTCCTCCAGATTCAGAAACGGCTTGAGTCGCTCCTTCAGCATCAGCCGGGCGCGGTTGATCCGTGACCTCACGGTGCCGCCCGGGATTCGGAGGATCTCTCCCACTTCTTCGTAACTCAGCCCTTCGATGTCGCGAAGCACGACCGCCTCGCGGTACCGGGCGGGGATCTTCTCGAGCGCCTCCGCCACGCGCCGGCGGATCTCGCTTCGGTTCAGGTCCTCGTCGGGCAGGGGCTTCAGATCGGGGAACGCGAGCCCCTGTCCTCCGGAATCCTCTTCCATCGCGTCCAGGCTGAAGGTTCCTTTATGCCGGACGCGGCTTCGGATCTCGTTCTTGGTCAGATTGACTGCGATCGTGAAGATCCACGTGGAGAACTTGCCGCTCTTCCGGTAGCGCTCGCGGTTCCGATAGACCCGGAGGAAGACCTCCTGGCTGATCTCCTCGGCCCGGTCCCGGTCGTTGATGAACCGGCACACGAGATTCATGATTCGCGACCGGTACCTTTGGACAAGCGCCCGGAACGCCGTCTCGGAGCCCAGTGCACAGCGCTCCATGACGTCTTCGTCAGTCAGCTCGGCAAGTTCGAGCTTCTTCACAATACGTAGCTCGCTGGGCATCACTCGTGGTCAGGGATACACCACGGCGTGGCGCCGGTTCCGGGAAGGGTTTGAGCTCTTAGGGCTTGGAGAAGAGGGTGAGCCCCGCCGGGCTCACGGGGAGGCGTTTGTCGCGTCCTCGGGATTCGGCGGTCCTGGCCTCCGCATCGAGCCGCAGGGCCCTGCACACCCGGCCGAGCGCCTGTTCGGCATCGGACCCCGCGTCAGGGCAGCGCACAGCACGCCTCAAGAGATCTCTCGCTAACTCCAGCTGTCCCATATTGTAGCGTATGGTGCCCAGGAGCGCCAGAGCCCGGCCGCTCTTCGAATTCAGCTCGATCGCACGATTCAGCCGCCCGATCGCCCGGTCCGTGGCTCCCTGATTAAGGTCTGATGCTGCCAGGAAGTAAAGGCTCTCGGAATTCTCCCGGCCCAGGTTGCTCAGCTTCCGGAAAGCCCATTCCGCCACCAGGCTATCCCCAATCGAGGCTGCTGTTTGGCCCAGCTGCGCGTAGAGCATCGGGCTCTCGGACCCGCTCGACGCCCCCTCGCGGAGGAGTGTTACCGCCTCCTCGGGGTGACGGAGGAGCATGTAGCAGAGGGCGCCGCCCAGGACCCGCCTCGGGCTCGCCAGGAGCCCGTTCCGGAGCCGCTCCAGCGACAGGATCCCGGCCTTCCGGTCGCCGACTTTGATTTCGAGGTAGGCTACCACGAGCGATTCCTCGGCTGTGAGGGAGCGCAGCTCGCGAAGCTTCCGGTAGCAGCGAAGCGCGGGCCTTTCCTCCGCGAGCCCCATAAGAGCTCGCGCCTGGACCGGCAGGGCGGCCCGCCGGCTCGCGACCGGCTTCACGGCCTCGATCGCGGCCCCATAGTCGCCGTCGCGGACGAGCGAGCGGCCGGCGTCGACGCGGGCGTCGGCGGGGTCGAAGCCGCGCCGCGCCATCCTGACCAGGAACGCCTCCGCCGTGGCCCTTTGTCCTTCGCGAAAAAGATACGAAGCGTACGCGGCGACCTGCTCGGGAAGGGCATCCGGAGACTCCGCGCGCCGCCGAAGAAGCCTCTCCTCGAGCGTGGTATCACCCGTGCGACGCGCAAGCTCGATTCCCAGTCCCAAGGTCCTGGGATCGTTCGCGTTGATCGTGAGCGCGAGATCGAGCGCCTCCGATGCCTCTTCCAGCCGGCCATCTTCGATGGCCATTGCCAGCACGCCGGTCGCCACCCAACCGAAGTCGGGCAAGAGCTCCCCCGTGCGCTTGAGGTCCGCCAGCGCAGCCTCGTAGTTCCGGTCCAGCTCGTGGGCAAGCGCGCGGAGCGCGTAGAGCTCCGGACGCGCGCCCAGGAGACGGAGCGGCGGAGTGAGGGCCTTGGCGGCGATCGAGGCTTCTCCGGCGCGAAGCCGCATGCGCCCCACGAGCATGGCGGCGTCCGCGTTCAGGCTGTCGAGCGAGAGGGCGCGGTTGCCCCAGGCGAGCGCCTTGGCGTCATCTCCGGCCGATTCGTTGAGCTGCGCGAGATGCCAGGCGGCGTAGCTCGACCCCGAGTCCGAGACGGCGAGCGCCTCGGCCCAGCGCCGGGCCTCCTCCATGTCGCCGTGTTCCTGGGCGACCGCGGAGCGCGAGAGGAGCTCCAGATTCACCGGGATGGCGCGCCGGGCGATCGGGTCTGCGGATGAGGGCCCTGCCGGGGCCGCGAGGAGAACCAGGGACAGCGCTCCCGTGGCCACCCATGAGGTGAGTGCGCTCCTACGGAATCGTTTCACGCGGCGTCATCTCCTTAGCGGAAAAAGAAAAGGAGGAAGACCCGGACGAGTCCTCCTCCCCTGTCGAGACGACGCGTCTATTATACCAGGCTCAGGGCTCCCCCTGCAAGTGAGCCGCAGCCCATGGAGACTTATCCCCTTCGGGCTCCTTGTGTTCGCGCGGCTCCCGGGGCTCTCGCGGCCCGCGGTCCCGAGGTTCGCGCGGCTCGCGATCCCGCGGCTCACGGTCCCGGTTCTCCCGCGGTTCGCGCGGCTCGCGGCCCCCGCCTCCCTGCGGCCCCGGCCCTCCCGGACCCTGGCCCCGCATGGAACCGCCACGCGCGCGCCGCCCGCGCCCGCCTCTGCGCCTGCGGCGGCGGCTATCCCCTCCGGGCGCTCCGCCGCTCCGGTCGTCGCGCACGATCTTCTCGAAGTGGAGGAGCGCGTCCCGCGCGGCCTCCTGCTCGGCTTCCTTCTTGTTGTTGCCGTGCCCGCGTCCGAGAACTTTCTGGCTCACGACGACCTCGACCGTGAACACCTTCTCGTGGTCAGGTCCGATCTCGCTGGAGATGCGGTATTGCGGGTGCGTCTTGAACTCGCCCTGCACGTATTCTTGCAGCATGGATTTGTAGTTGGCGAGATTCGCGTCGCTCAGGATCT
>JAYUAE010000097.1:0-11022 GCA_043741515.1 Candidatus Eiseniibacteriota bacterium
TCGCGGTCCAGGACGCGTTGCAAGAATTGGGGACCGAGGCGACGGTGGAGTCGGTGATCCGGAGAGCGCTGAGGGCGAGTGCGCGGTGAGCCCGCGGGCGGAGGGGCGCGCGAGGGCGCGGGCGGAGGGGCGATGAAAGAGCACGAGCGGATCACCGATCCCGAGCCGGCCGGAAACGAACGGGACCTCGACCGCACGCTGAGGCCGCAATCGCTGGATGAGTTCGTGGGGCAGGAGTCGCTCCGCGAGCAGCTGCGCATCGCGGTGGAAGCCGCCCGCGGCCGCGGCGAGGCGCTGGATCATCTCCTCTTCCACGGGCCTCCCGGACTGGGCAAGACCACGCTCGCCTCGATCCTCGCGCACGAGATGGGGGTCTCCATCGTCCAGACGTCGGGCCCGGTGCTGGAACGCGCCGCGGACCTCGCGGGGCTCCTCACCAACCTCCAGGAGCGCTCGGTGCTCTTCATCGACGAGATCCACCGCATGAATCCCGTCGTCGAGGAGTACCTCTATCCCGCCATCGAGGATTTCCGGCTCGACATCATGATCGACCGCGGCCCCAGCGCGCGGTCGGTGCGGATCGATCTGAAGCGCTTCGCCCTGATCGGCGCCACCACCCGGACCGGGCTCCTGAGCGCGCCGCTCCGGGGACGCTTCGGCATGACCGCGCGGCTCGACTATTACTCGACCGCCGAGCTGGGCCGGATCATCACGCGCTCGGCGAAACTTCTCGGCGTGCCCATTGACGAAGGCGGCGCGCGGGAGCTGGCCTCGCGCTCGCGCGGGACGCCGCGCGTGGGGAACCGGCTCCTGCGCCGCGTGCGCGATTTTGCGGAAACGCGCGCGCAGGGGAAGATCACGGCGTCCGTCGCGCGCGACGCGCTCAAGCTTCTCGAGGTCGACGAGCGCGGCCTCGACGACATGGACCGCCGCATGCTCGAGGCGATCGTCGTGAAGTACTCGGGCGGTCCCGTGGGGCTTTCCACGATCGCGGTCGTGGTCGGCGAGGAGCCGGACACGCTGGAGGACGTCTACGAGCCCTACCTGATCCAGGAGGGGTTCCTGAAGCGCACCGCCCGGGGGCGCGAGGCCACCGATCTCGCCTTCACGCATCTGGGGCTGACGCCTCCCAAGCGCGCCGTCGCGGACGATCCCGAATCGCCGCAGAGCACCCTCTTCTAGGGCCGGCGATTTCTCTGGAGCCGGCTCACCGCTACTCGACCTCCGATTTTCAGTACGACCTTCCAAAAGAAAGGATCGCGCAGCATCCCACGCCGGCGCGGGACGCCTCGCGCCTCATGACGCTCGATCGCGTGACCGGCGCCATCGGCCACCATCGCTTTCACGAGCTTCCCGCGCTCCTTCACCCGGGCGACCTCCTGGTCGCGAACGACACGCGCGTCCTGCCTGCGCGGCTCTTCGCGCGCGTGGAGGAGCGCGAGGTCGAGGTGCTCCTGCTGCGCCGCGAGCCCTCCGCGGCCGCGGAAGAGATCTGGTCCGCGCTCGCCAGGCCGGCGAAGGTCTTGAAGCCCGGCGCGGAGCTCCGTTTCGCGGACCCTGCGTACCGCGGGGAGGTCCTGGGCTGGGGCGAGCGGGGCGTGCGCCACGTCGCCTTCCACGCGGCCGGGCCCGCGGGCGCGGCCGGCGCGCTTGCATTCGATGCCTGGCTCGCGCGCGTGGGGCACGTGCCGCTCCCTCCCTACATTGACCGTCCCGACGAGCCCGCGGACCGGGAGCGCTACCAGACCGTCTTCGCGCGCGATCCGGGATCGGTGGCGGCCCCCACCGCGGCGCTCCACTTCACGGACGCGACCCTGGGAGAGCTGCGTGCGCGAGGAATCGAGGTCGCGTTCCTCACGCTCCATGTCGGGCCGGGCACGTTCCGTCCCGTGACCACCGAGGATCCCCGTGAGCACGCGCTCGATCCCGAGCCCTACCGGGTGCCGCCTGAAACCGCCGCGGCCCTCATGCGGGCGCGGGCGCGCGGGGGGCGCGTGATTGCCGTGGGCACGACCTCCATGCGAGCGCTCGAGTCCTGGGCGCGTGATGGCGAGCCCTCGGAAGGGGCCTGGCGCGATACCTCGCTCTTCATCCTCCCGCCTTTCACGTTCCGCGTCGTGAGCGGCATGGTCACCAACTTCCACCTGCCGCGCACCAGCCTCCTCATGCTCGTGGCCGCGCTCGCGGGGCGCGATCACGTGCTGCGCGCCTACGACTGCGCCGTGTTTGAGGGATACCGCTTCTACTCTTATGGAGACGCCATGCTCGTGACGTAAGCGGCTAATTTCGTTCTGCACGACGCTTCGCATTTCGCTCAAGTTTCAGCCGCAGGTGCCGATCGAGGAACCTCCCGTTCCGGCCTCCAGTTCCCCCGCCAAGCCCTTCCCGCCCAGAGCCTTACGACCCATTCGCCATTAATGCCGCGCCGCAGGCACGAGCGTTGCCTTTTGCGTGTATGGATGCGCGCCCCTTCACCGGATTTCGGCCGCGGAGGGGGGCCTTGGGATGCCGAGGGGTGGACGAATCGGAGGCCACATGTCACGGAACAGGCAACGACGCAAGCAGTCGGGTAAGAGCCGCCGGCAGGCAGCGGAGCCGCGCGAAGCGCGGGTCATGGAAGAGATCAAGAACCGCCGCTACCTCGCGTTCGTTCGGGCCATCGTGAACGGGGCAGCCGCCCGCCTCGTCCGTTCGTAGGCCATGAAGCCCATGTTTGTTTATGCCATCGCGGCGCTCGCCGCCGCTTCCACGCTCTACGGCGCGATCCGCTTCTTCGGACAGCGCGCGCGGGGGGCGGAAGCGGAGCCGGACGAATCGCACCTCGAAATCCTGAGCCGCACTCCGGTCGCATTCGGCGGCTCATTGGTCCTGGTTCGTTTCGAGAACCGGCGGATCCTCCTCGGCGTGACTCGCGGACAGTGGACCGCGCTCGCGGACCTTGGACGCGAATCGTCCGCTTCCAATCCCGGCGACCTGTCTGCCATCGACGCGGAGTTGAACCGGGCCGTGGAGGCCGACCGCATTCGAAGGGGACGCAGGGGATCGTGAGTGGCGCCGCCCGTTCGGAAGGCGGGCGGATGGAATCTGGACGGTCCCGCGGCCATCGCCGCGCTTCTGGCCGCGCGAAGAGCAGCGCCAAGTAGGGCAAACCCCACGGCACCAGCAGCTTAACTAGGCGGCACACCGATTGCACAACGATGGATGACCATGCCAAGTGAATTCGGAGATCTCAGACTCATGACGAACGATCCGGCCGGCGCCGGCAGCACCGGCGCCACCAAACGTCGCACGCCTTCCGCGAAGAGCGCGCGTGCCGGCGGCAAGGCGCCGCGCGCGGCGCAGGCCCGTCGTCAGGCCGAGGCGCCTCCCGAGTCGCGTCCGCGCCGCAGGGTGCTGACGGTGACGAGCGGGAAGGGCGGCGTCGGCAAGACGAACATCGTGACCAACCTCGCGATCGCGCTCGCGCGCCAGGGTGCGCGCGTCCTCGTCCTCGACGGCGATCTGGGGCTCGCGAACGTGGATCTGCTGCTGGGCATCGCTCCTCAATACGATCTACAGGACATGATCCTGGGCGACCGCACTCTGCAAGACATCGTGCTGGACGGGCCCGAAGGCATCCGCGTGGTGCCGGCGAGCAGCGGCGTCGAGGAGCTGGCGAACCTGGACGAATACCGGACCGAATGCCTTCTCCGCTCGCTGGCGAGCGTCGAGGAGGACGTGGATCTCATCCTGATCGACGCGCCGTCGGGAATCGGTGCGCACGCGGTGGCGCTGTCCCAGGCCGCGGACGAGATCGTCGTGGTGACCACGCCCGAGCCGACCTCCTTTTCGGACGCCTACGCCATGATCAAGGTGCTCTCGCAGCGGCCGCTCAAGTGCACGCCCGCGCTCCTCGTGAATGAAGCGAACTCCGAGAACGAGGCCCTCGAGGTGTCGCGGCGCGTCCAGTCCGTGGCGAAGCGCTTCCTCAATCTCGAGGTCGCGTACTGGGGGTTCGTCCTCGCCGACGAGTCGGTGCCGAAGTCGGTGATCCGCCAGGAGCCCTTCATCTCCATGTATCCCTACTCTCCCGCGTCGAATTGCATCCTCCAACTCGCCCGCCGCGTGATGGGTCAGAGCCTGAACAAGAAGAGCACGGCCGAGGCGGGTCCCCATCGCCTCGTGGCTCCCGACGAAGTCCCGGAGGGGGTCTAGCCATGCGCTCCCTGGTCGCGACCTGGACCGCCATTCTGGCGGTCGCGGTGACGATCGCGGTCGCCTCGATGGACACGGCCGCGGGAACGCGCGGTCCGCTTGTGGCGCTCCGCGCGGGAATCGCCTGCGCGATCGTCGTTCTGGCCGGGCGTCTCGCCGGCTTCGTACTCATGCGCACGGCGCTGCGGCGTCATTACGAACAGTGGCGGGTGGCCCAGGCCGGTTCACGGCCCAGGTCGCAACGCTAGGGCGGGAGGCCCACACCATGTCGTCCAGCTCCTCGGTGTTGCATCGGCTGCAGAGCCAGGCTCCTCGCTCGAAGAACCGGAACGAGCGCAAGAAGGAAGCCGCGCTCAGCAAGTACGCGCCGCTCGTGAAGTACGTCGTGGACCGGCTCGCGCTGCATCTGCCCAAGTCGGTGGAGCGCGACGACCTGGTCTCGGCCGCGATCATCGGGCTCTTCGACGCCCTCGAGAAGTACGACTCATCCAAGGGAACCAAGTTCGAGACATACGCCATCTGGCGGATCCGCGGCGCCATCCTGGACGAGCTTCGCTCTCTGGACTGGGCCTCGCGATCGATACGCCGCAAGGCGCGCAACGTCGAGGAGGTCGCGCGCGACCTGGGCCAGCGCCTGGGCCGGGCCGCCACCGAGGAAGAGGTGGCGGAAGCCCTGAACCTGAGCCCCACCGAGCTCTCGCGTCTCATGGACGAGGTCCACGGCACCGCACTCCTCTCGCTCTCGAAGTCGGTGACCGGGGACGAGGACCAGGACTTCATCCAGCTCGAGGACATCGTGGACGATCCGTCCCACAAGGACGCGCTGGAGGTAATGGAGACCGAGGAGTCCCGCGAGGTCCTGCTCGAGACGATCGACCATCTCCCCGAACAGCAGCGCCTTGTGGTCGCCCTCTACTACTACGAGGAGATGACCCTCAAGGAGATCGGGGAGGCGCTCCACATCTCCGAGTCCCGGGTCTCCCAGATCCACACCCGCGCTGTGAAGACGCTCAAGGCCCGGCTCGGACGGGTGCTCTAGGACCATGAAGATCGCGTCCGTGACCTCGATGGACCGCGTCCATCTCAAGAAGGTCACCGAAGCCATGGTCGCCCTCCCGACCCTTCCGCTCGTGGCTTCCCGTCTCCTCGAGTCGATCGCGGATCCCGAAGCGGCGACGTCGGAGGAGATCGGCGCGGTCATCGCGCTCGATCCCGCCCTCACCGCCCGCACGCTCAAGCTCGCCAACTCCGACTTCTACGGCTTTCCCCGCAAGGTGGGAACCGTGGATCTCGCGGTCGTCGTGCTGGGCCCCGACACCATCCGCGATCTGGTCCTGGGAGCCGCCGTGTTCCAGACGCTCGATCCGGCGTGGCAGGCGCTCACAGGTCTCTGGAGCCACTCGCTCGCCTGCGGCGTCGCCGCGCGCGCGATGGCCGACCGCTGCCGCTATCGCCTCGAAGGGGAGGCGTTCGCGGCGGGGATGCTCCACGACATCGGCAAGGTCGCTCTTCGCCAGACGTACCCCGAGCGCTACGAAGCCGCGCTGGCGCTCGTGCGGGAGCAGGGAGTCTCGATGCTCGAGGCGGAGCGCGGCGTTCTGGGCTCGGATCACGCCGAGGTGGGAGGGTGGCTTGCGGAGCGCTGGGGGTTGCCCGGCGACCTGGTGGAAGCCATTGCCTGCCACCACCGGCCCGAGCAGGCGCGGCTCAATCCCCAGCTGACGTCGCTCGTTCACATCGCCGACTGGCTTGCCGGACGGACCGGGAATTCCTGGCCCGCCGAGGCGAGGCCGGGTTCGGTGTCGCAGTTCGCCTGGAAGTGCGTCGAGGCGGGCGAGATCGGGCGCGAAGCGCTGCTCCTGGATCTCGTTCCGTTCATCCAGCGCGCCGTCGGGCGCGAGCAGGAGCTCTTCCGCCACTTCCGCGGTTCTCAGGAGGTTGGGTCATGACGGTTGCAGCGGCCAGACATCGGGAGCGCAGCTACGAGATTCGCGTTCGGTTCGAACCGGGGCTCGGCGCCGCGCTCTACGCATCGCTCAAGTCCGGCGAGATCGCGCCCCTCACGGTGACGCGCACGCTCGGACGGGGACGCACGTTGCTCCGCTATCACGGGTACACCCTGATGGCGCACGGCGCCCCGGAGTGGAAGCAGGGCGAGACGTTTCCGGTTTACGTGAAGAACTTAGGGCCCCCGCTCGTTCTCGCCCGCGTGGGCGACCGCGATCACGAGGGCCCGGCGGCAGTGACCACGGTCGACTCGGCGGTGGTTCCGGGATTCGAAGCAGCCTAGCGGCAAGGGAGTCGAGAAGCGGTCCGCATCGGGCGGCGCCGGATCGAGACGCTCAAGGAGGGGGAAATGAAACAGCGAAATGGAGCCGGATCCAAACGTCTCGTCGAGGCTACCCACCGGTTCATCCGTTCCGAGCAGAAGCTCCTCGAGGTTCTCCTCTCGCGCAGGATCTTGAGGAAGGCGGACTGCGACCACTTTGCGAAGGATCTGGACCTTTCCGCTTCCAAGAAGCGCTCCTCGGACGTCTTCGGGAGCGCGATCGCGATCAACAAGAAGCTGATGGGCGTTCTCGCGGGCTCGAAGTCGGGAACGCGCGGGGTCAAGGTTTCGGCCATCGACGTGCTCTACGATATGAGCCGCGTCGTTCAGACCATCGAGGACCCGTCCGAGGCGCTGGGCCAGATGCTGGTCCAGATGCGCGAGGGGATTCCCTTCGAGAACGCGACCCTGTTCGTGACGGGGCGCGCCACCGGGAAGCTCGAGCCGGTCGCGACCGTGGGAGAGCCGATCGATCTCATCGGACACGTGAAGTTCGAGCGCGGCAGGGGGTTCTCCTCCTGGGTCGCGCAGCAGAGGAAGCCCGTGCTCCTGAACGATCTCCACCGCGAAGGCGGAACCGACGCTCCGTCGGTCCGCTCCTTCCTGTCGGTGCCGATCGTGCTCCAGGGAGAATCCATGGGAGTCATCAACCTGAGCCACTCCCGCCCGGAGGCCTTCGACGAGGAGAGCCAGAAGCTCCTCTCGCTCATGGGGCACCAGATCGCCGGGATCGTGAACCGCGTCATCCTGCGCCGCGAGATGGAGCGGCTCCAGACGACCGATGACGTCACCTCGCTCTACAACAAGCGCCACTTCGACAAGAGCCTCGACGCCGAGATCGAGAAGGCCAGGCGCTACGGGCACAAGCTCTCCGTCATGGTGCTGGACATCGACAACTTCAAGGCGCTGAGCGAGCGTCACGGCAAACCGGTGGGGAACGAGGTCCTCTCGGACTTCGGCAAGCTCTTGAAGAAGGTCGCGCGCGGCACGGATTGCGTGGCGCGTTACTCCGGCGAGGAGTTCATGATCCTGCTGCCGCATACGAACGCCGAGGAGGCGCGCTGTGCGGCGGACCGGCTCCGCACCGTCGTGGAGTCGCATTCGTTCCCGCGGCGGAAGCGGCTGACCGTGAGCGTCGGAATCGCGACGTTCCCGGCCGATGCCAACGATTCCACGGCGCTCCTGGTTCGCGCCGATCAGTCGCTGTACCAATCGCGCCATGTCCCCCCGAAGGCGATGACCGAGCCCTCTCCCGTGTTCGATGCCGAATCGAGCGCGATCAACTGAGATCGCATAAACACGCCATGGCGAAGGAACCGGTACAGGCAAGAGGAAGCGACACGCTCGCGGCGACGAAGTCCGAGGCGGAGCATCCGGCCGCCCCGGCGCCGGCGTCCGAGCCGCGGCCCCAGCCTCGAATTCTAGTTGTCGACGACGAGCCCCACGTCGTCCAGATCTTCCAGGATCTCCTGGCCCAGCGCGGCTACGAGGTGGTCTCCAGCACGAACGGCGACGATGCCATCGTCAAGGTGACGACCGGCAAGTTCGACCTCGTGCTGACCGACATCAACCTCCCGGGCGTGGACGGCCTCGAGGTCGTCCGTGCGGCCAAGGCCGCCGACAAGGACACCTGCGTCATCCTGATCACCGGATACGCCTCGACCACCACCGCCATCGACGCGCTCCGCCAGGGAGCCTACGACTACATCACGAAGCCCTTCGATCTCTGGGAAACCTCCACGGCGATCGAGCGGGGGCTCGAGAGCCGTTTTCTGGTGATCGAGAACCGCCGTCTCGTGACGAGCCTCGAGAAGGCGAACCGCGAGCTGCAGCATCACGAGCAGATCTTGAGCCGGATGGTGAAGGAGGCCACGCAGCGGATCACGGCGCTCTACGAGGCGGGCAAGGAGATCAGCAGCAGCTTGAGCCGCCAGGCCACGCTCGAGGTCATCGTGAACCAGGTCGTGAAGCTGACGGGCGCGGACATGAGCCTGGTGTTCCTGTACGACACGGATGCCGGCGACTACGTGGCCGAGACCGGCGCGGGCATTCCGCTGGAGGCGTTGCGGAAGTTTCGCTTCGGAAACGGGATCGGACTCCACGGCCAGGCGGTCCGGAATGCCTCCCCGGTGCGCTGCGCGAGCATCGCAGACGTGGTCGGGGCCGAGGAGTTTCTCCCGCAGGTCGAGGCCAAGTCGGTGCTGGTGGTGCCGCTCCTCACCAACGAGAACGCGCTCGGGACGATCACGGCCCTGAGACGGGACGGGCGCGCCTTCACGCCGGACGACCAGGAGCTGCTCACGATGTTCGCGAGCCAGGCCTCGATCGCCGTCACGAACGCGATCCTGTACGAGCGGACCAAGGAGCTGGACCGCATGAAGTCGGAGTTCGTCGCGGTCGTCTCGCACGAGGTCCGCACCCCGCTCACCTCGATCAAGGGCTCTCTGGAGCTGCTCGGGGACGAGCGTTTCCACGTCCTTCCGCCGCCCCAGAGAGAGCTTCTGACCATCTGCCAGGCCAACACGGAGCGGCTCATCAGCCTGATCAACGACATCCTGGATTTCTCCAAGCTCGAGTCCTCGAAGCTCTCGCTGGACTTCGAGAGCGTCGAGGTGGGCCGGCTGGTGCCGGAGGCGGTGGAGAACATCAAGAACCTCGCGGGCATGAAGGGGATCGCGATCGACATCCACATGGAAGGATCGGCTGGGATCATCGAGGCCGACCCGATGCGCGTGACCCAGGTCATTACAAACCTACTGGGCAACGCGATCAAGTTCTCGCCCGAGAACGGGAAGATCGAAATCTGGGCGCGCGGCACGGATGACGAGGCCATGGTGGACATCAAGGATCACGGCAGGGGAATCTCGCAGCGCGATATGACCCGGCTCTTCCAGCGCTTCGCGCAGCTCGATTCATCCACGACGCGGAAGGCGGGGGGCACCGGGCTGGGGCTCGTCATCTCCAAGGGCATCGTGGAGCAGCACGGCGGCAGGATCTGGGTGGAGTCCGCCATGGGCGAAGGCTCGACCTTCTCCTTCTCGCTCCCGCGCACCCGCGCCGGCAGCCTGTCGGAAGAATCCGCCTAAGAGACCCCCGCGAGCTGATCCGCCGCCCCCATGCTATCCTGGCCGGCGTGAAGACCGTCCTCAGCGTCTTCGGGACCCGTCCCGAGGCGATCAAGATGGCCCCCATCCTGAAACTCCTCGGGCGCGAGAAGGGCCTGCGCTCCCTGGTGTGCGTCACCGCGCAGCATCGCGAGATGCTGGACCAGGTGCTGAGCCTCTTCTCGATCGTTCCCGACCAGGACCTGGACCTGATGCGCGAGGGGCAGACCCTTGCGGAGATCACGACCCGCGCGCTCACCGAGCTCACGGCCTACCTGGCGCGCGTCAAGCCGGACCTCCTCCTGGTGCAGGGGGACACCACGACGACCATGGCCGCGGCGCTCGCCGCGTTCTACGCGCGCGTCCCGGTCGGGCACGTGGAGGCGGGGCTCCGGACGGGCGATCCCGATTACCCGTTCCCCGAGGAAGTGAACCGCCGCATCACCTCGGTGCTCGCGCGCCACCATTTCGCTCCCACCGAGAGCGCGCGGCGGAACCTCCTGGCCGAGAACGTGGCCGGGGAGTCGATCGTGGTGACCGGGAACACCGTGATCGATGCCCTGCTCGAGGTGGCCGCGATGAAGCCCTCGCGCGCCCCGAAGCTTCCGCTGCGCGGGAAGCGGCTCATCCTGGTCACCGCGCACCGCCGCGAGAACTTCGGCGCTCCGCTCCTCGAGATCACGGGCGCGCTCCGGGACCTGGCGGAGCGCTATCCGGACGTGGACCTCGTCTATCCGGTGCACCGGAACCCGAGCGTGGACCGGCCCGTCCGGAAGGAGCTGGGCTCGGTGAAGGGGGTCCACCTGATCGATCCGCTCGAGTACAAGGCGTTCGTGGATCTCATGGCGGAGTCCTGCCTGATCCTGACCGACTCGGGCGGGGTCCAGGAGGAGGCGCCATCGCTGGGAAAGCCGGTGCTGGTGCTCCGGGACGAGACCGAGCGTCCCGAGGCGGTCGAAGCGGGGACCGTCAAGCTGGTGGGACCGCACCGGAAGGCGATTGTTTCCGGGGCGGCCGAGTTGCTAGACTCACCCGAGGCCTATGCCGCCATGGCGCGGGCCATGAATCCCTACGGCGACGGGAAGGCAGCCCAACGCATCGTGGATCGAATTCGCGGGGTCCTGGGGCCATGAAACGGTTCCTCCTTCTGACAGGCATCACCATCGGCGCGGCCGTGGGATGGCTCGCGTTCGATCCGCCGGCGCCGCGCGAGGCGAGTGCGAACGCCAGCCTGCCTCCGCTGGTCGCGACCGGAGCGCCTGGGGAAGGATCCTGCTTCAGCTGTCATTCCGGAGCGCTCAACGACGGCGTGGGCAGTGTCGCGATCACGGGAGTGCCGGCCCCCTACATGCCTGGCCAAACGTATGCGCTTGGCGTAACCGTGCAGCGGACCGG
>JAYUAE010000098.1:0-1938 GCA_043741515.1 Candidatus Eiseniibacteriota bacterium
GGCGCGCTGGCGCGGATCGCCACGCGGCACGCAGTGGACGCGCTCGTCACCCGCGTGCGCAGCTCGGACCTCGGGGAGCGGCACGTCGGGCTCCGCGGCCTGGCGCGCATCCGTCTCCGGACGGGGCGGCCGGTCCTCCCCCGTCACATGGCGCACCGGCTCTTCCTGCGCGAGCTTCGCGATTATCGCGCGAACCTGGACCCCGCCACGGCGCTCGGGTCCCATCCCTCCCCGGAGGTGCGGCTCCTGGCCGATAGCTATCGCGAGTCCGCGGAGATGGCACTCGAGCGCGGATTACAGGCCCTGGGATGCTGGTACGAGTCGCGGCCCCTGATCGGAGTGTTCGACCGGCTCAAGTCGAGCGATCGCGAGATCGCATCGCCCGCGCTCGAGTTTCTGGAGCACGTGCTGCCGCGGAAGGTGTTCGGCCCCGTGCGCAAGATCTTCGAGGAGCCGCCGGTGGTGCCGGGAGAGCAGGAGGCCGGCGGCGACCCGTTCGCCGTCTGGATCGAGAGAGCCTGGAAGTCGGAGGACGGCTGGCTTCGGGCCTGCGCCGTGCGGGCGTCCCGTTTCCTGCCGGGGTTCGAAGGCGCCCTCTTCGCGAGCGGTGATGGCGGCGATCCGCTGGTGCGCGCAGAGCTCCAGTTCCTCGACGACCGAGGGGTGGCGATTCCGGCGCCGGCCCTCGCGGCGGGCGCGAAGGGGACGCCGTGCTGACCGCGGCGGAGCGCGTCCTGATCCTCAAGGGCTCCGACCTCCTCCGCGACGCCGGCCCGCGGCGGCTCTTGGAGCTCGCCGATGTCGCGCGCGAGATCGATCTCACGAATGGCGACATCATCTACCGGGAGGAGGACGCGGCGGACGCTCTCTACATGATGGTGGCGGGCCGCGTGCGCCTCTCGGCGGTCGCGCGCGTGATTTCCGAGGTGGGACCGGGCCAGGCGTTCGGTACGTGGGCCCTGGTGGACGATTCCGAACGCGGCCAGCGGGCCGATTGCATCGAGGACGGCCTGGCGCTCGCCCTACACCGGGATGAGTTCTACGACGTGGCCGCGGGCGATCTCGGGCTGTTGCAGGAGATTGTGCGCGCCCTGGCCCGCCGGCTTCGCGAGCTGGTGTCCGAACGCCCGGAAGAGGCGCGGGTCGAGGGGGAAGGGGCCGAGAAGCCGGAGGCCCAGGTGGAGACGGAAACGCTAGAGGCGAACGCTGTCGCGGCCGCCGCCTTGCCGAATCCATGACGGACGCAGGCACCATTCAGGAGGAACCGATGGAGACACTCGGAACGCGCAAGCAGAGCGCGAGCTTCTTCGACCGCTTCGAGGAAGCCGCGCGGAACAACATCGAGGCGGCGAAACTCCTGCAGGAATTCTGCCGGGACTTCACGAATCCCGAGGAGAAGGTGGGCCGCCTGCACGACCACGAACACAGGGGGGACGAGATCACCCACGGCGTGTACGGGGCGCTGAACCGCACGTTCATGCCGCCTCTGGACCGCGAGGACATCATCGCGATCGCCACCGCCCTCGACGACGTCATGGATCACATCCACGAGGCCGCCGACGCCATGAGCCTCTACAACGTCAAGGAGACCACGACCATCGCGTGCTCGCTCGTGGCGGTCATCGTCCGATGCACGGAGCAGCTGGCGCTTCAGCTGCCCAAGCTCCGGAACCGCTCGGGCATGCGCCGGATCGAGGAAGGGGTCATCGAGATCCATCGGCTCGAGAACGAGGCCGACATGCTCCTCCGCGAGGGCGTGAAGGACCTCTTCCACCGCCCGCACGATCCGATCGAGGTGATCGCCTGGAGCCGGATCTACGAGACCCTGGAACGGGTCACCGACGATTGCGAGGAGATCGCAGACGTGCTGCGCGGACTGGTGATCAAGCATGCCTAGTGCCGTGACGACACCACTCGTCGTTCTCATCGTGTTCGCCG
>JAYUAE010000099.1:0-10967 GCA_043741515.1 Candidatus Eiseniibacteriota bacterium
ATCGGCTCGATGGCCACGAGCTTCGACATCGATCCGGACTCCGGACGGCGGCGGCTCGCAAAGTCGCGGGCGAACTCGACCGGTGAGAGGAACGTTCCGAGGGGATCCGCGCCGATCGTGACGATCAGGTCGGCCCGGTCCAGCCGGTAGCGCGGGACGAGACGCTCGCCGGAGGTGAGCTCATGGGCCTTGGCGATCGCGTCGCTCGAAACCGCGTCGTAGACCACGTGGGTGCCGGAGGGAAACGCTCCGAGGAAATCGGCGGCGAGGGCCCTGGTTGTCGGGCTCGTGACGGTGCCCGTCAGGAGGACGACGCGGCCGCCGCCCTGCCGCGTGTCGCGCAGCGCCTTCGCGACGCGCGCGTCGAGCACGGTCCAGGACGTGGCCCTGGCGGCGCCCGTCGCTCGGTCCACCGCGACAGGACCCTTGAGACGGTCCGGATCGTAGAGGTTGAGGAGCGACGCCTGGCCCCGCGCGCAGAGGCCGCCGCGGTTCAGGGGATGCTCCTTCATACCCTCGAGCTTGATGGGCCTGCCTTCGCGCGTCTTCACCAGCACACCGCAGGAGGCCGGGCATTCGCCGCACGTGGAGGCGTACCAGACCGCCTTCCCCGGAGTCGCCTCCTCGGGGACCTTGATGTAGGGCAGGATCTTCTCGACCGGCTGGCGGGCGCAGCCCGCCGCCGCGAACGCGGCGCCCGCGCCGATGAGCTTGAGGAAGTCCCGCCGCGACGGCTCGGTCACCTCCTCCGACGGCGTCATGAACTCACGCTCCCTGAGCGCGCGGACTTCGGGACTGTCGTTCAGCTCCGCGAGCGTCTGCCAGTGCTTGCGGGGCACATCGATCGCCTTGGCCGGGGTCTCGTTCACGCGGGTCGGCTCCGTCATATGTGGCACGTGTTGCAGTCCGTGGGCGCCTTGTTCTGCCTGTGGCAGCTGATGCAGAAGCCCATCTTGAGATCCTTGGCCTGCTGGATCACGTTCATGTTCTGCACTTCCCCATGGCATTTCTGGCACGGAAACCCGCGCGCGATGTGCCACTGATGGCTGAAATAGACGTAGTCGGGCTCGCGGTGGACGCGGATCCACGGCATCGGCTTTCCGGCCAGGTAGTACTGGGTGACTTTCTGGATGTAGGGGCTATCGGTCTTCACCACGCTGTGGCAATTCATGCAGACCGCCATCGCCGGCACGGTGGCATGGCGCGAGCGCTCGGCGCTGGAGTGGCAGTAGAGGCAAGGAATCTTGTTCGTGCCGGCATGGAGCTTGTGGCTGAACGGTATCGGCTGTGTCGGCCCGTACCCCACGTGGCTGAATGCATCGAGAAACGCCCACCCGCCCAGGACGAGCAGGGCCAGCACGATCGGGACGATCTGCTTTGGCGTGAGTGCGCTCAATTCTCCGGAAACCGCTTTCGTGCTCTAGTCGGCCGCGTGTGAGGCATGGACCGCATGCATCGCCCGGAAACAAGATTGTGAATATTGTCACCAACTTTTCGGTCCGTCAAGCGGGATCGCATCTTACGAGATCGGGTGTCCTGAAATCGCGGCCGCGAGCGTGGTGGCGCCGTAGAAGATCCCGAAGGCGATGCTCGCGAGCGAGACCACCCGCGAGATCCTCATGGCGACGGGCGCTCCGATTCCCGATATCGCGATGGGCAGGGACAGCGCGGCGCTCGCCGCGGCCATGCCCAGAATCGAGCCGAACCCAAAGGAGCCCAGATAGAGAAGACCGTCTCTTCGCGACGGCATCGTCGCGAGGATGACCAGCGTGAGCGCTCCGCTGCCGGCGAGCCCGTGCGCGGCGCCGACCCAGAACGGCCTCTTGCCCACCGCGCGCAGCGAATGGGAATGCTCGTGTCCGGGAGGTGCGGAGCGGCTTCGCGCAAGCCCACCCACCCCGAGGAGGATGATCATGGCCGCGACGCCCAGCTCGAGCGGGAGATCGAGCGCGTGTGGAAACCGGAGGCCGAATCCCACGACCGGCAGCCCCACGAGGAGGAGCGACGTGAGGTGCCCCACGCCCCAGCATCCGCCGATCATGCCCGAGCGAACGGGATTCTTCTCCCGGCTCACGATCGTGGCGACCGCCGCGATGTGGTCCGCCTCGAAGGCGTGACGGAGCCCGAGAAGGAGCCCCAGACTCATGTGGGAAAGCAGCGCCGAAATCACGCGCCGGAACATACGACAGCCGAGCGGGATTGACCAGCCTCCGAGATTAGAGATTCACCCGGCCCCGCGCGGCTCTCTATACTGGCCCACCGTGGCAACCTTCGAAACCTCGACACCCATGGCCGCGCACCGGAAGCCCGATTCCCTGTCGGGCGAGAGCGCTTCGATTCCGGAGCTTCTGCCCTGGGACTGCCTCGCGAAGGCCCGGGGGGAAATAGCCGGAAGGCCGGTATTCGTCTGGGAATCCCCGAGCGGAGAGTCCCTGGCCGGAATCGGCGCGGTCTGCCGCCTCGAGGCGGCGGGTCCTGCGCGTTTCGCGGAGCTTCGCCTCGGGCTGGGGCGGCTCCTGGCCCGCGCGGAGCACCGGGGCGACCCGCCCCGTGGCTTCCCGGGGGCCATCGCGATCGGCGGCTTCTCCTTCGCCGAGCAGGGCGCCCGGCGCGGATGGCCGGGGTTCCCGGACGGCTCCTTCCACGTGCCGGAGCGGACGTTCTGGAAGGCGCCCGGCGCGGACACGGTCGAGACCCGCTGGAAGGCCGGCGGGGAGGCCGCGCCCGGCGAGCCCGCCGCAAGCGAGGTCGTCGAGACCGCGGTGGCATGGGACCGCGCGGCATGGATCGACGCGGTGCGCCGCACCCTGGAGCGGATCCGCGAAGGAGCCGTTTCGAAAGCGGTCCTCGCGCGCTCATTCACCCTCAGGCTCACGACCGCCGACTCGATCTCGATCCTGGGCTCGCTGCGCGAGGCGTACCCGACCTGCTACCGGTTCCTGATCGCGGACGGCCGCGGCAATGCGTTCGTGGGCGCGAGCCCGGAGCGGCTCGTCCGGCTCGCCGAAGGCGAGGTCTTCACCGAGGCGGTCGCGGGCACGCAACGATGCGAGCCCGGCGAGGACGTGGCAGCGCTCTCGAGGGCCCTTCTCGGCCGCGCCAAGGATCGAAGCGAGCACGGGGTCGTGCTGCGCCACCTCCTCGAGACGCTGTCGCCGCTCTGCGAATCGGTCCGGGCGCCCGAGATCCCAGACGTGATGCGGCTTCCCCACCTGCTCCACCTGAGGACCGCGGTGCGCGGGCGGGCCCGTCCCGGCGCGCACGTGATGGAACTGGTCGCGCGGCTCCATCCGACTCCCGCGGTTGCCGGATGGCCTCGAGCCGGGGCGCTGGAATGGATCGGACGCGTCGAGAGCGGCGGCCGCGGATGGTATGCCGGGCCCGTCGGGTGGGTGAACGCCGCGGGCGAGGGAGACTTCGCCGTCGGGATCCGCTCGGTGGCGATCCGCGGCCGGAGCGCCCAGCTCTTCGCCGGCGCCGGGATCGTGGAAGGCTCGGACCCCGAGATGGAGTGGAACGAGACCGAGCTCAAGATGAAAGGAATTCTGGATGCGATCGCGCGCGACTGATTCGGAAGCGGGCGACCGCGCGGTTCGGCCCGCGTCCGGCGCCCCAGCCGCGGCGGGCTCGACCGGCGCCCTCAACCTGGCCTGGTCCGCCCGGTTCGTCGCGGCGCTCGGCGAGGCGGGCGTGCGCGACGCGCTCATCTGCTCCGGCTCGCGCTCGGCGCCGCTGGCGCTGGCGTTCGACCGCTCCGCCATTGCGACGCACGTGTGCCTGGACGAGCGGGCGGCGGGATTCTTCGCGCTGGGTCTCGCGAAGGCCTCGCGGCGTCCGGTCGCTCTGGTCTGCACGTCGGGAAGCGCCGCGGCGAACTTCTTCCCCGCCGTCGTCGAGGCCTCCTCGGCGCGCGTCCCCCTGATCCTCGCCACAGCCGACCGGCCTCCGGAGCTTCGCGACACCGGCGCGCCGCAGACGATTGACCAGATCAAGCTCTTCGGAGATCTCGTCCGCTGGTTCGTCGAGGTCGGAACCCCGGAGGACTCGCGCGCGATGCTCGACTACGCGGCCTCGCTGGGGACCCGGGCCGCCGCGGAGGCGTGGCGGTCCCCCGCGGGCCCCGTGCACCTCAACTTCGCCTTCCGCGAGCCGCTCCTTCCCGAGCCCGATCACCTTCCCGCTCCGCCCGCGCCCGCGGCGGAGGTCCAGGTCGCGCCCGAGCCGCTCCGGCCCTCGCGCCGTGCCATCGAGCGCCTCGCGAAGACGGCGCGCGCGCTCCGGCGCGGGCTGATCCTCTGCGGGCCTGACGACAACGGACCCGAATTCCTCGGCGCCGTCACACGGCTCGCCGAGGTGACGGGGTACCCGGTGCTCGCCGATCCGGCCTCGCAGATCCGATTCGGCGCCGGCCCGCGCGCGCCGATCCTCGGCGCCTACGATTCGTTCCTCCGCTCCGCAGCCTTCGCCGGCCGGCCGGGACCGGAGCTGGTGATCCAGTTCGGCGCCGCGCTCACCTCGAAGGCCTACCACGCGTACGCGGCACGTCACCCGGCGGCCATCCACGTCATCGTGGATCCGGCCTCGGCCTGGCGGAGCCCGGCGCGGCGCGCGCACGAGGTCGTCGCCGCCGATTCCGCCGAGGTCGCGGCCGCCCTGGCCGAAGCGCTGGAAGGATCCGCCGACCCCCTGCCGAGCTGGCGGGAAACCTTCGAGCGCGCGGAGCGAATCGCTCGCGAGACGATCGCGCGGCACCTGGCGCGGACCGGCTCGATCCAGGAAGGAGCGCTCTTCCCCGCCCTTCTCGGCGGGCTCCCGGACGGCGGTGTCCTCTATGCGGGGAACAGCATGCCGATCCGGGATCTGGACGCCTTCGTGCCCTCGTTCCCGCGACGCATCCGCGTGCTCGCAAACCGCGGCGCGAGCGGCATCGACGGCCTCGTGTCGAGCGCGCTCGGCGCGAGCGCCGCGTCGGACGCCCCGCTCCTTCTCGTCACCGGGGACCTCTCGTTCCATCACGATCTGAACGCGCTCCACATGGCGCGCGGCGAGCGTGTGGGCGCCACGATCGTCGTGGTGAACAACGACGGCGGCGGCATCTTCTCGTTTTTGCCGGCGGCGCGTCATGCTGCCTTCGAGCGATACTTCGGAACGCCGCACGGACTGACCTTCGCTCCGGTCGCGTCGATGTACGGGATCCCGCACTCGATCCCCGGGACGATGGAGGAGGTTGCCGGCCGCGCCGCGGCGTCGCTTCGGTCGCGCTCAACCGAGGTGATCGAGATCCGGACGGACCGTGTGGAAAATCGCGCGTGGCACCAGGCGCTCTGGGACGAGATCCATCAGACGATCGGGAGGATTCAGGAGTGAACGTGGAGATTCGCGGCGTCGCCTATAATGTGGAGGTCGAGGGGGACCCGGCTGCCACGCAGGCCGTCGTGCTGCTGCACGGATTCTGCGGCTCGAGCGCGGACTGGGCCGAGCTTCAGCCGGCGCTGCGGAGCATGGGGCGCGCGGTGATCGCCATCGATCTCGCAGGTCACGGCAGGACCCGGACGCCGGACGATCCCGCCCGCTACACCATGTCCGAGACCGTCCGCGACCTGGACTCGATCACGTCCCTTCTCGGCGCGTCCCAGGCGGACTGGGTCGGCTACTCCATGGGCGGACGCGTCGCGCTCCACATGGCGCTCGCCTACCCGTCCCGTGTACGGTCTCTCGCTCTCGAGAGCGCCTCCGATGGAATCGAGGACCGCGAGTCGCGTGAGCGCCGCCGTCAGGCGGACAACGCGCTGGCCGAGCGCATCGAGGCCCGCGGGATCGAGTGGTTCGCCGATTACTGGAGCACCCTGCCGCTGTTCGAGACGCAGTGGGAGCTTCCGTCGGCGACGCTCTCGGCGCTCAGGCTTCGGCGGCTCGCGAATTCGCCCGCCGGTCTCGCGCACTCGCTCCGCGGCATGGGCCAGGGAGCGCATGAGTACCTGGGTCACCGCCTTCCCGAGCTTCGGGGGGACGTTCTCTTCCTCGCCGGGGAGCGCGATTTGAAATATGCCGAGGTCGCGCGCCGGGCCGCGAGCGCCGTGCCCGGTGCGCGCTTCGCCATCATTCCCCGCGCGGGACACACCGTACACCTGGAAGCGCCGGAAGACTTCGCCGACGAGCTGGCCGCGCACTGGAAGGTGGTCCGCCAGCGCGTGGAGACCGCCTCCACCTAGCAAACGAGACGAAACGCCCGATCCGAAGAGGAGCCCGACACCCATGACTCAGGCCGTTGGCATCGCGTGGAAAAGCGCGCGCGCGTTCACCGATATCCGCTACGACAAGGCGGAGGGGATCGCCAAGATCACGATCAATCGCCCGGACGTGCGAAACGCGTTCCGGCCGCTCACCGTGCGTGAGATGATCCAGGCCTTCGAGGACGTTCGCGAGGATCCCGAAATCGGCGTGGCCATCCTGACCGGCGAGGGCACCGAGGCGTTCTGCTCCGGAGGCGACCAGCGGGTTCGCGGGGACAAAGGCTATGTGGGTGAGGACAAGGTTCCCCGGCTGAACGTGCTGGACCTCCAGAAGCAGATCCGCTCCCTACCCAAGCCGGTCGTCGCGATGGTCGCGGGCTTCGCGATCGGAGGAGGGCACGTGCTTCACGTTGTTTGCGACCTCACGATCGCCGCGGAGAACGCGCGGTTCGGCCAGACCGGACCCAAGGTCGGCTCCTTCGACGGTGGATTCGGCGCCTCGTATCTGGCGCGCCTGGTCGGGCAGAAGAGAGCGCGGGAGATCTGGTATCTATGCCGCCAGTACGACGCGACGCAGGCCCGCGAGATGGGGCTCGTCAACGCGGTCGTGCCGGTCGAGCGGCTCGAGGAGGAGACGGTCGCCTGGTGCCGCGAGATGCTCGCGATGAGCCCGCTCGCGCTGCGGTGCCTGAAGGCTTCCTTCAACGCCGATTGCGACGGCGAGGCGGGCATCCAGGAGCTCGCCGGAAACGCGACGCTGCTCTACTACATGACCGAGGAGGCGCAGGAGGGCAGGAACGCCTACCTCGAGCGCCGGAAGCCCAACTTCTCCAAGTTCCCCCGTCTCCCCTGAGGATGACCCGCGATCGTTCCGTGAGCCGCGCCCGCGCGTGGCTTCATGCGGCGCGCGTACCCACCCTGGCGGCCGCGGTGGTTCCCGTCGCGGTCGGGACCGCGCTCGCCGCGCGCGACCACGCGTTCCGGCCGGGCCCCGCGCTGGCGGCCCTCTGGGGCGCGATCTTCATCCAGATCGGCACCAACCTCGTGAACGACTCGGGAGATTTCAAGCGGGGCGCGGACTCGGGTGAAAGGCTCGGCCCTCCCCGAGCCCTCGCGATGGGATGGCTCACCCTCTCCGAGGTCCGCGCCGGAATCTACGCCTCCTTCCTCCTCGCAACGCTCGCCGGAATCTACCTGACCGCCGTCGCAGGATGGCCCGTGGTGGCGATCGGGCTCGCCTCCATCGCCGCGGGCGTGGCCTACACGGCCGGGCCCTGGCCGCTTGCGTACCACGGACTGGGCGACGTCTTCGTGTTCTTCTTCTTCGGGGTGGTCGCGGTGTGCGGCGCCTACTACGTCGAGGCCCGGGCGCTCACGGCCGGCGCGGCGCTCGCCGCCATTCCCGTCGGGGCGCTCGCCACCGCGATCCTGGTCGTGAACAACGTGCGCGACCTGGACGGGGATCGCGCGGCCGGCAAGCGAACCGTGGCGGTGCGCGTGGGCCGCTGCGGCTCGCGGGCGGAGTATCTGGCGCTCCTCATCGCGGCCTACCTTACGCCCGCGCTCCTCTTCGTCGCGGGTCGCGCGGGGCCCTGGGCGCTTCTGCCCTGGATCACGGCGCCGCTCGCGCTGGCCGAGGGGCGCCGCGTTCTGGGACGCGAGGACGGCCCCTCGCTCAACGCGGCGCTCCGGGGCACCGTGCGCCTCCACGTGCTCTTCGGGCTTCTCTTTGCGACCGGGATGGCGATCGCGTGAGCATCGTGCGCGCCCGCCTCAAGGGCTACTCCCTGCCGCTGCGCGATCCCTGGCCCAGCGCCGACGGCGACGTGACGGAGCGGCGCGGCTGGATCCTGGCCCTCGAGGATGACCTCGGACGCGTGGGGCTTGGAGATGCCGCGCCCTTCCCGGGATTCGGGCTCGAGACGCACGCCTCGGCCGGCGCCGGTCTCAAGCTGGCGATGGCGCGCTTGGTGGGGATGTCGCGCGAGAGCTACGCCGCAGCCATCGCCGATCTCACGGTGCTCGCTCCCGTGGCGGCGACGTCCACCGCGCGGTCCGCGATCGACTGCGCGCTCCACGACCTGATCGCGCAGGGCGCCGGGCTTTCGATCGCCCGCTACCTCGGGGGCTCGGGCACGCTGCGCGAGGTCCCGGCGAACGGCACCATCCCGCGCGTGACGCCGGAGCGGGCCGCCGAGATGGGACGCCGCGCGGTCGCCTCGGGCGTCACAACGTTGAAGGTGAAGGTGGGAGGCGCAGGCCCGCGCGAGGACGAGGAGCGCCTCCGCGCGCTGCGCGACGCGGTGGGTCCTGAGATCCGGCTCCGGGTGGACGCGAACCAGGCCTGGAGTCCCGACCAGGCGATCGAGGCGCTTCGCGCGCTCGCGGCTTTCGACCTCGAGTACGCCGAGCAGCCGGTCTCCGCCGACGACCTCGAGGGGCTCGCCCGTGTCCGGAAGGCCTGCGGTGTCCGGATCGCCGCGGACGAATCGGTCCGCGACACCAAGAGCGCCGAGATGGTGATGTACCGCGCGGCCGCCGACATCCTGATCGTGAAGCCCATGGCCGTGGGAGGGCTCCGCGAGGCGAGGTCGGTCCAGAACGTGGCGGCCGACGGGAACATGCCGGTCGTTGTGACCTCGCTCATGGAGAGCGCGATCGGCCGGGTTGCGGCGCTCCACTTCGCGGCGTCGCTCGGCGAGACCCCCTACGCGCACGGAATCGCGACCGGCGGCGCGCTCGCCTCGGACCTGGCGCCCGCGCCATCCTCGATTGCCGGAAAGGTCTCGGTTCCGGACGGGCCCGGTCTGGGTATCGAGCTTCCGGACGAATTCTGGCGCGACGCCCACACGCTGGAGGCCGAATGAACGGAGCCGGCGGCGCGGACGAGGCGAGGACGGGCGTCACCTGGGATCCGGTGGCGTTCTGGGCTCGCACGCGCCCGCACACGGTCGCGCTCCGCATGGGCGAGGAGAGCTGGTCCTACGGCCGGCTCGAGGAGGCGGTGATCGAAGCCGCGCTCTCCCTGTACAATCAGGGGCTCGTTTCGGGCGAGCACGTCTCGGTCGAGTTCGGCGCAGAGCAAGGGCTCCACTTCGCCGCCACCCTCCACGCGCTCCATCGGGCCGCGCTCCTCCCGGTGCCCATGGCCCAGGAGCTGACCGAGCCCGAGCGCGCGGTGCTCCGCCAGCGGGCGCAGGTGGATTTCGCGCTGACCGCGACACCCGAGCCTTCGGCCACGGCCGTCCCGCGAGGAGGCGCAGCCTCGCCCCCTTCGTTCGAGCGCCGCCTGGATGCGCCGTCCGCGATCCTCTTCACCTCCGGCACCGAGGGAACGCCGCGCGCGGTGGTGCTCACGCACGGGAATTTCTTCTGGAGCGCCCTCGCCTCCGCTCGAAACCTCGGCGTGCAGGCCGGCGAAGTCTGGCTCTCCTGCCTGCCGCTCCATCACGTCGGCGGCCTGTCGGTGCTCACGAGGAGCGCAACGTACGGCACCTCGGTCCTGATCCACGAGCGCTTCGAGGCCGATGCCGTGAACCATGCGATCGATTGCGAGGGAGTCACGCTGGTCTCGCTCGTGCCTCCGATGCTCGAGCGCCTCCTGGAATCGCGAGGCGGGCGGCCGTTTCCTTCGTCCTTGCGCGCCGCTCTCGTGGGCGGCGGCCCTGCTCCGGAGCCGCTGCTCCGGCGCGCCGCGGACCAGGGGCTTCGCGCGCTTCCCACCTACGGCATGACGGAGACCACCTCGCAGGTGACCACCCTCTCGCCGCGCGACTGGCCGCACGGGCTCGAAACCGTCGGCAGGCCGCTCCCCTTCGTCCGCGTCGAGGTGCGGGATCCGGACGGCCGCGTCCTGGGCCCGGACGCGGAGGGAGAGATCTTCGTGCGCGGCCCGATGGTGGCCGCGGCTTACTTCGACGATCGCGAGCGCGACCGGACCGCGTTCGAGCGGCGGTGGTTCCGCACCGGCGACTTTGGAGCGTGGGATGGAACGGGACGCCTTCGCGTGCTGGACCGCCGGGGAGACCGGATGGTGGTCGGCGGGGAAAACGTCTCGCCGCTCGAGGTGGAGAAGACGCTCGCGCTCCATCCCGCCGTGCTCGAGGCGTGCGTCGTGGCGCTCCCGGCGGGGGCCTGGGGCCACGAAGTGGCGGCAGCGGTGGTGTGCCGCCCCGGGAAGAAGATCACCCTCGACGACCTGCGCGCGCACGCCGGAGCCGCGCTTGCGTCCTTCAAGCTTCCCCGGAGGCTCTTGATCCTGGAGGCGCTCCCCAGGAACCGCGCGGGAAAGCTGCTACGTGGAGAGATTCGGAGCCGGCTCGCGGAGGAGATGGCGGGTCAGGACCGCGCGTAACGGGTCGGGAATCGGGATCGGCCTCATGGTGTCGCGGTTCACGAAGGCGTGGACCGTCGAGGCCTCGACACGGACATCTCCCTCGGGACCGGTGACGTGATAGCGCAGCGTGAAGGCGGCCTTCCCCACGCGGGTCACGTCGATCCGCACCTCGATCCGGTCCCCGTGACGGATCGGGCGCCGGTAGTCGGCCTCGGAGTGCGCGATGGGAACCAGGTACTCGGCGCCGGCGAAGAAATGCGCGCGGTCGATGCCCTCCGCTCCCCAGAATTCCTCGTAGGCATGATGGCAGTAATCGTAGATCCGCCCGAAGAAGAGCACGCCCCCGGCGTCCACGTCCTGGAAGCGAACCGGAAACACGGCCGAGAAGCTCACGCGGG
>JAYUAE010000100.1:0-23792 GCA_043741515.1 Candidatus Eiseniibacteriota bacterium
CGTGCAGTGGGCCCCTTCCTTGGAAGCCGAGGCGCCTTCGCTCTTGCCTGAACACGAGCTGCCGCCGGCCCAGGCCGAGGTCGCCAGACACAGGGCTCCGAACATCATAGGGACGATCAACGCATTACGCTTCATGATGGTTCTCCTTATTCGGTACGGGTTGCGGATGGTTCACTCCCTGCGATGATACACCCCACACGCGGGCCCTCTGCATCTTAATTGGAGGCGTCGCGGGCATGGTTCTTCATGTACTCCTGGACCCCCAACGAGAGCCGTTCGGCCAGCTTGGTCTGGAACTGAGCGTCCTTGAGCATGGCTGCCTCGCGCGGGTTGGTGATGAACGCGGTCTCCACGAGCACCGCGGGAATATCCGGGGCCTTGAGCACCACGAACCCCGCCTGCTTCACTCCGCGCGTGCTCAGCCGGTCCTCGTCCCGGAGCGCGTCCACGAGGTTCTCGGCCAGCTCGCTGCTGCGGCGCACCGTGTCGTTCTGGCGCAGGTCGAAGAGAATCCCGAGGATGTCCTCGCCCCCGGCCGGGGCGCCGCCGCCGATCAAGTCGGCCGCGTTTTCCGACTCTGCCAGGGACCGTGAGGCTTCATCGGTCGCGCCCGTGAGGGAGAGGAAGTAGACCTCGGTCCCGGTGGCGTCATGGTTCCGGCTCGCGTTGCAGTGGATGCTGATCATGACGTCGGCCTGGAATTTCCGCGCGATCTCGACCCGCTTGCGAAGCGGAATGAAGTAGTCCCCGGTGCGCGTGAGCACCGCGCTCACCCCGGGGATCTCCTCCAGCTCCGCCTTCAGCTTCTTCGCTATGGCCAGCACGATGTCGGCCTCGGGGAGCCTGCGGTACCCGAGCGCGCCGGTGTCGTCCCCGCCGTGTCCGGGATCGATCGCGACGATGAGCCGCTTCGACCTCTTGATCTCGCTCACCTGCTGCTGAAGATTCGCCTCGGCCTGCGGATTCGGCGGCGACGGAACGTCGATCACGATACGATCCGGAACCCCGTCGGCCGCAGCGAGGACGAACGCGAGCGGCGTCGTGGGCTGCTTGAGCCCCACCCGCACCACCACCCCCGAGTCGGAGACCGCCGGCAGGATGTCGGCGACCAGGCTGTCCCCCACGAACTCCGAGGTCACCGCGAGCGACTTCCCGGCGCCGGGAAGGACGACCTCGTAGGTCATCGGGCCGGTGAGCCTGAAACGCGGGGGGACCGGCGGCGGCCCGGACAGGTCGAAGACGAGCCGCGTGTGATCGGGCGCGGTCCAGAACCGGATTCGCACGAGTTGCGCGGAGGGCCGCGGCGCGCGCGGCGGGGTCTTGGCCGCCTGGCTCGACGGACTCGCGGCGCCGAGAAGCAATGCGGCGCCGAGAACCAAAATGGAGAGGCCCGTCCAGAGTCCCCGTCTTCGGAGAGCTGGTCCGGGCCTCGGGCTGGATTGTGTGAGAAGGGTTTTCAGCTCGCGATCATCCTTGTGGGTCCACCGCGAGAAACTGCGTCGAATCCCCGCGCTTGACGAGCATGACGATGGGCTTTCTCGGGTTCTTCGTCTTGGCCCGATCGATGGCCGCATTGTAATCAGTAACGTCCTTCACCTTCGTGTCGTTCACTTCCTTGATGATGTCTCCACGCTGAAGGCCGGCGTCGGCGGCGGGGCTTCCCTGGCCCACGTCGGTGACCACGACTCCGTTCCTCTCGCGAACGTTGTTCTCCTTCCCGAAATCTCCGGTCACCGGCTCGACCGACAATCCCAGGATCTCGGTCGGCCGCACGTTCCGCTGCGCGATGGCCTTCTCGTCGGGGCGCTCTCCCATCCGCACCCAGAGGTCCTGCGCCTGCCCGTCGCGAAGCACGTGCACTCGAACCCTCTTGTGAACCGGCGTGTCCGCAACCAGCAGCCGGAAGTTCTGCACGTCGGAAACTTTCTGGCCGTCGAACTCGGTGATCACATCCTTCACGCGGAAGCCGGCGCTGTCGGCGGGGGTGCTGGGATTGACGCTCCCCACGAGCACTCCGGAGACGTTCCGGAGGCCCCACGAATCGGCCAGCTCGGGCGTCAACTCTTGTGGCGCGATCCCCAGCCAGCCGCGCGTCACCTTGCCGTGTGCGATGAGCTGCCCGGAGATGTGCTTGGCCATGTTGATCGGGATCGCGAATCCGATCCCCTCCCCGGAGGGATTGATGGCCGTGTTGATTCCGATCGCCTCACCCCGGATGTTGAGCAGCGGCCCGCCGCTGTTGCCGAAGTTGATCGAGGCGTCGGTCTGGAGGAAATCCTGATACGCCGGCGCGCCGCCCACGATCGAAAGATTGGTCCGGCCTTTCCCGCTGATCACGCCGACGGTCAGCGTCCCCGAAAGCTCGCCCAGGGCATTGCCGATCGCCACGGCCCAGTCGCCGATGCGAACGTCATCGGAGTCACCGAGCGGCACGACGGGCAGGTTCCCGTCCGAGTCGATCTTGATGACCGCCACGTCGGTGCTGGGGTCGGCTCCGACCACCCGGGCCTTGAACTTCCGCTTGTCGTTCAGGATGACGGTGATGTCGGACGCGTCGCGGATCACGTGATTGTTCGTGAGGATCCGTCCGTCCTTCTCGATGATGAACCCGGAGCCGCTGCTGGGCACGCGCTGCTGCGTGCGCGGCGTCTTGGGCTGGCCCTGCCCCTGCCCCTGCGGCTGGTCCGGAAACAGGCGCTTGAAGAAGTCGCCGTAGGGGCCCTCGAAGTTGAACTGGGGCGAGCCTTCGCCCTCGACCGTCCGCTTGGTCTCGATGGTCACGACCGCGGGCAGCGTCTTGTCCGCGATCACCGTGAACGGACTGTCGAGCGAATTCACCGCCGGGGTGACGGCTTCCCGCGCCTGCGAAGTGGGCGAGAGGCTGAGATTGCCCGAAAGAATGAATCCGACGACGATGCCGATCAGCAATATTCCGCCCGCAAGCATGAGGAC
This sequence comes from Candidatus Eiseniibacteriota bacterium, assembly GCA_043741515.1. Lineage (GTDB taxonomy): Bacteria > Eisenbacteria > RBG-16-71-46 > SZUA-252 > SZUA-252 > WS-7. Next base: position 2,953 of record JAYUAE010000100.1, read on the forward strand.
CTTCGCGGCGCGGATGGTCTCTCGTGATTCCATCCTTCTACCTCCGTCTAGACGTGCGCCCAACCGGACGCGGGGTGGCTATTGGGTCTGAGCCGTGTCCGGAGTCCGGGAGCGGATTGATCTCAGCTCCTGCTCTTTTGCGGCAATCATCTCTTCGATCGATCGAACGAGGGTCTTGAGACGCAGGGTTTCCAGATCATCGGGAAGACTGGATAGCTTCTCCGAGCCCCACAGGGTGAGCACGCGCTCACCGAGGTGGGCCTGCGACCGGCTGCGGTCGCGGCGGAGCGAAACCAGGTCCATCTGGAGGACCCCCGCTCGAACCGCGCGCTCCGCTTCCTTCCGGGCCTTGCCCGAGGCGGCGCGAAGCTCGTCCCCAACGCGATCCCAGAAGCCGGTGGTCGTCATAACCCCTCACATTCCATGGATTTGCCCTCTGATCAATCTAGGAAGGCGGGCACGTTCTGTCAAGTTGGTAGTACCGCATCCCCCAGGATGAGGTTCCCGCTCCGGCACCCGGCGAAGCGTGCTTGCCCATGGAACGGCTCGCCTTATACTGACGCCGCATGCCCGAGCCCCGATGCGCCTATTTTGTCGCGGACGCCCATCTGGGACAGGGGTCTCTCGATTCGAATCGTGCCCGCGAACGGGATCTTCTCCGGCTTTTCGACGCCGTTCTCGCCGAGCGCGCCGCGCTCTACGTGGCCGGCGATCTCTTCGACTTCTGGTTCGAGTACGGCCACACCGTTCCCAAGCGATACGTCGGCGTGTTGCAGAAACTGGGGGAGCTTCGCCGCGCGGGGCTCTCTGTTACCTATGTCGGCGGAAATCACGACTTCTGGATCGGCGATTATCTCCGCCGCGAGCTGGACGTCACTTTCACCGACACTCCGCTCCCGCTCACGATCCAGGGCCGTCGCGCCCTCCTGGCGCACGGGGACGGCATGGGACCCGGAGACCACGGCTACAAACTGGTGAAGCGCGTGCTCCGGAATGGTCTCGCTCGCGGGCTGTTCCGCTGGATCCACCCCGACATCGGCATTCCGCTCGCGACCCTGACCTCGCATACCAGCCGCCATCACGCGCCGAGGGCGCGGCGGAGCGAGGAATGGCTGTTCGATACCCTCGGCCGCCCGGCGTTCCATCAGGGCTACGACGCGCTCGTGCTCGCGCACTTCCACGTGCCGGTCCACCGGCGCGAGAGCGAAGGGGAGCTTCTGGTGCTGGGTGATTGGATCGAGCGGAGGACCTACGCGCGCCTCGAGGACGGCGTCTTCCGGCTCGAGGACTTCCGGGATGGCCCCGGCTCAAGCTCTAGAGGCGGGCGTTGAGCGACACGAAATGGGTCGTGCCGAGGTTCGAGGAGAAGGGCACCAGCGCATAGTCGAACCGGAAGCGATGCTGGATCAGCCCCACGCCGAAGCTCATGCTCTCGTCGTCGTAGCCGAACTTGGCGCCCGCCCGGAGCGCCACGCGCTCCCTGTACTCGAACTCGCCCCCGACGTGAGTCCGCGTGCCGTCGCCTCGCGCGTTCCGCACCTCCGCGCTCAGGACCCCCTTCCCGTCCAGGCTCGGGATCGCGCGGGAGAGCGCGGCGCCCGCGCGAAGGGTCCGGGGAAGCGGGAAGGATTGCGAGATGAAGGTGGCGTCTCCGCCGAGGTTCTGGACCGCCGCGCCCAGCGACACGCCCGACGCGCCGAGCGCGAGACGCCCGCCCAGATCGAAGGCGACCGCCGTCGCGCTTTCCTGATCGATCATCTCGCGGATGAATTTCACGGCGATGCCCCCGGCCGCCTGCTGGGTGAAGCGGTGCGCGAATGCGCCGGTCACCGCGAAGTCATTGAATCCGAAATGTCCGATGAGATTCCCCACGTCATCCCGCTTCTCGAACTCCGAGGTGTAGAAGCCCGAGACGCCGAGACCGAGCGTCCCGGCGCCGAACGAGCGCGAGACCGCGGCGAATTCCTGTCGGAAGTCCTGGATCCACTCGTTGTGCATGACCGTGACCTGCGCCCCTTCGACCCCCCCCAGCCCGGCGGGATTCCAGTAGATCGCGGTCGGATCGGTCGCCAGCGCGACGTAGGCGCTTCCCATCCCCATGGGGCGCGCGCCGACACCCAGCTTCAAGAAAGCAAAGCCGGCCTCGCCGGACGCCGCGTGGGCGCTCCGCGGCGCGAGGGACAGCGCGAGCAGCGCGAGGGACAGCGCGAGAACACTCGACAACCGATGCATGGGCTTCTCCTCGAATGGAGTCATCGGACCACGGCCAGTCTTGTGAACAGGACCTCGGCGCCGCGATCCGATTCGACCTCGACGCGGCAAAGATAGACGCCGCTCGCCTGAGCGGCATGGTTCCATCGTATCGCGTGCTCGGACGAGCCGAGCAGGTCGGCGGCGCCGGTCGCGGGCTGGGCCACCACCTGGCCCGAGGGGTCCAGGATCTTGACCCGGACCGTTCTGGCGGTTGCGGCCAGCCGGTAATGGATGAAGGTGTCGCCACCGTGCGAAGGGTTCGGGAAGGCATACACCTGGGAGAGGATCGAGGTCCCGCCCGAGGGCCCTCCGGCAGGCCCGGTGGGAACGAGTCCGTCGCGGGTGGGACCAAAGCGGTACTGGGACCAGGCGACCCTCCCGGGCGTCGCCGGGATCGAGGTGGTGCGAACCTCGATCTGCACTCGCGGATCGGATGGAACCTGATCGAAGGTCTCGACCCACTCGAGCATTCCGTCGTTATCGAGATCGAGCAGCATCGGCGGCGAGCCCATGCCGGTGCTCCCCAGCTCGCCGAAGCCTGGGATCCTGCTCCCATCGGCGCGGAACGCGGGCCGGCTTCCGTCCGGAAGGATCGGGATCACGTCCAGGATCCCGTCCTGATCCACGTCCGCGATGAGCGGCGGCCAGAAGCAGGTCGAGTCCGCCGGCGCCAGAGCGTCCCCGGGATTGACCGGATATCCGGCGCGCTGCGAGCCGCTGTAGTAGACGGCGGCCACGCGGCACGTCCCGCCTGCGTGGATCACGTCCGCGTATCCGTCGTGCTCCAGATCCCCGATCGAAACCTCGGAGAGCGCGCCGCGCGTGAGCGGGGGTGCGGGCCAGCCCGGAAGCTCCACCGAGCTGATGTACTGCGACGGGAGGTCGCCCGGGATGTGGGCCGCGAAGTTGAAGTCGAACGCGTGCACGGAGCCTGAGCGGTCCGACACCACGATCTCTAGTTTTCCGTCCCGGTTCAGGTCGGCGAGGATCGGAGCGGAAAACGGGCCGGTCTGGACCACGTACGACGCGAACTCCGAGGTGGTGCTCGGAAGGAGCGGATCGTTGAAGATCTCCCAGTTCGCGATCGAGAGCGCGGTGAAGCCGTTTTCCCCGAACCCCACGCGCGCGCTCGCCACCACCACCTCCGGGAGACCGTCACCGTCCAGATCCGCCGCGGCCGGCGGAGTCAGAGTGGCTCCGCCGATCGGAATCGAATAGGAGGAGATGAACCCCGCGGAATCGCGGTACGCGGTCAGGAAGGAAGCGCCGTCCACTCCGGAGGACCGGCCCCGGATGATCTCCATGGCGCCGTCGCCATCCAGGTCCGCCAGGATCGGCTGCCCGCCGCCCAAGGCGGGGTTCCCGGGAACGAGGACGCCGAGCGTCGCCGGGTTGGAATCCCCGTCCTTGACCTCGGTGCCGTCCGCGTGCATGGCGTAGATCGTTCCGTCCACCGTCTGGATGATGATCTCGACGATTCCGTCGCCGTCGATGTCCCCGACGCACGGGGTCGCGCTCACGCCGGCCTGCGTTGTGAGAAACGCGTTCCGGGTGGTGGGATCGGAGTCGGTGTCCAGGAGATCGTTCCCGCTGGGCTCCAGCACGTAGACCGCGCCGGTGTTGTTGAGGCGCTGCACCGGGACGATCAGCTCCATCAGTCCGTCCCCGTTCAGGTCCACGGCGAGCGGCGGAACGCCTCCGTTCCGCACGCGCCCGCCGATCACCACGGGCCAGCCCGGTTTCTGGCGGTCGAACGCGAGATCGAAGGTCATGAGGCTGTCCGCCGCGCCGATGTTCGTGACCGAGATGCCGGTCGGGATATGCCCGTAGGCCTCGGTCGAAGGATTGGTGGTGGGGGTCCAGTGATCGCGCCATCCCGCGCGGAACACGTCGTCGGGGCTCCCGGCGTTGAATCCATTCGGCGGATCGTCCAGATCCTGGATCCCGTTCGCCTCCACGACATCGACGGCTTTCCGGTCGCGGTCCCCGTTCACGATGTTGAGCGCAAGGCCCGACGCCAGCTTCGACTCATCGACGTGAAAGGCCAGGAGCCCGGAGCCGGCACCGTCCCCTGGAAGGAAGTAATCGAACTCCGCTCCGAGATAGCTGTCGGTGTAGAAATCGAAGGAGCCGTCCCCGTTCATGTCGTCGAAATCGAAGGCGCCGTTCCGGTTCAGGTCCTGTTCGCGATTCTCGAGGAGGAAGTACTCGCTCTGGGTCACCGGGATCTGGAGGAGCCTCGGGTTCGCGCCCACGGCGCGCTCGACCTGGGAGAGCGTGACGGCCTGATCCGTGAGCGCGCGGGCAGGTGTCAGCACGCCCAGGAACGCCTTGCTCCATGCGCTCGGCTCGCACGGGACGAACCCGTTCGCGTTCCAGACTCCGGTCGCCATGATGTCCCAGGATCCCAGCCCCTGCGAGTAGCCGTTCACGCCTGCATCGGTGTCGTAGAGATCGGGGAGCCCCAGCTGGTGGCCGAATTCATGGCATGTGACCCCGGTCATGCCGAAGACATACCCGTCCTGGGTCTCGGATTCGGGCAGCTCAACCGCTTCCTTCACGCGGTAGAAATTCCCGGGCGTGATGGCGTCGTTGGTCTTGATTCCCACGGCTCCGGTCGAGTCCGGAAGGATGGCCTTCATGTCCTCCCGGGTCACGAACGAGGACCAGATCTGATCGTGGCTGTTGTCGAGAACGTCCGCTTCCTGCCCCTGCCCCGCGTGGAAGATGACGATGCTGTTGTACGGGCGGAAATCGACCGTGGAGTCGGCGAGCGCCACCATGTCGCGCACCAGGAACACGACGCGCTCCTGGAAACGGGCGTCGTCCCCGTAATAGGACATCGGACGCGGCAGCGTGAACACGGTGTCCAGGAGTGTGGGCTGAAGCGTCACCGCTCCGCCCGTGACCTGGCTCCAGTACTGGTTCATGAAAAACAGGAGACGGTTGTAGTAGGCCGTCGAAGAGTCGATGGGGGTGTCGCTGAATGCGACACGGACGGCGAGGACGTTGAAGGTGCCTTGCGCTTCGAGTGTGATGCGCTCGCCGCGGCCCGGAAGAAGCGCGAAGTCAGGCCTCAGACGCGAGGTCGAGAAGCCCTCCCTGGGTCCTGCGACGCCATGTTTCCCAGGGACGGGCGGCACGGCCGAAGCCGTTTGTGCCAGGAGTGTTAGGGAGATTGCCAGGAGGAACGCGGACGTCCGACTGGACCGGGGCGTACCGAATCGCACCTCATGAGTGTAGCCGCGATCGTACGCCCCGGTCAATGCCGGGCTCAGCGCCCTTCGGGTCTTTCTCGCCCCCGGTCACCGCGGTCCTGCCGATCCTGCCGGTCGCGATTGCTCTGGTCCCCACGGTCCTTGTTGTCTTTGCCGCTATCGTCGCGGGGCGGTGCCGGACGCTCCCGATTCCCGCGCTCCTGCTCGGGCGGCGGAGCGGGCTGCTCGGGCGGCGGAGCGGGCCGCTCGGGCCGGTGTCCACGGTCTCTCGAGCCGCGGTCCGGCGGCGGCTGCCCGCGGTCCGGCGGCGGCTGCCCGCGATCGCGGCCGCGGTTGCCCTGATCTTGCGGCGGGCGATGCTCGCCGCGCTGCCACCACCCTCGGTTCTCGGGCGGATTCTGCTGGTCGCCACGGCCCCGCCATCCGCGCTCGGGCGGAGTCTGCGGGCGCGCGTGCTCCCGGTTCCCAGGACCGTCGGGGGGCCCCACGCGATCGCGGTTCTCCCTGAGTCTCAGGATTTCGTCACGGCCTCTCCAGATACGCCCCTCGCGATAGCGGCGGAGGTCGCGGAACTCGGGTCTCGCGGAACGCGTCTGGGGCGCGCGCTCGCGGCGGTACCGGATATCCCGCTCGGGCAGGAATCGCGTGCGCAGCGTGGCCTTGCCGTCGAGCGAGGACCACTGCGATTTCCACTGGCGATAGCGGGTCGGCGCCTCGGAGCGCACCCGATAGATGAAGCGCGGGCGCACGGTGCCGAACCGGATGGGCGCGTAATGGGCCCAGGTCGCGTCGACACGAATCTCGAACACCGAGCACGCGTTGACGTAGGGATCGAAATAGAACGGGTGGTAGTGACAATCGGCGCAAACGTAGCGCGGGTACTCGACCCGCCGTCCAATGTAGAAATAGGTCTCGTTGGTCGCAACCCGGTCCTCGCGGCCCGGCGGGACGATACGGCGGATGATCCGGTCGATCCCCACGTAGGGATCGCCCTCGATCTGTCCGGAGTCGGTGTCGTTCTCATCGTTTTCGAGATCGGGACGCCCGCCGTCCGCGCGGTCGGCCGACAGGTACCAGGGAAGATCCTGGAACGGGTACGGGCTGGCGACCGCGACGACGTATTCGATCCCCGGAGGACCGTCGGCGACAAGGTCGTAGGGGTCGCTTCGCGAGGGGATCCGGTAGGCGCGCCCACCCTCGACGAGCGGGGCGTCCTCGGGCCCGTACGGATACACGAGGTGGATGTAGCCGTCCGTATCAACGTTGAACACGAGCACGTAGCTGTCCGCAGTGGAGCGGAAGTAGACCCGCATGCTTTCCCCGGGCCGGTACACGCCGCCTTCATCCCGGTCAACCCAGACATCCACGTCGGGCCGGCCGGCGTGGACGATGTTCCGGGCCGGGAAGCGCTCCGGCGCCGGATACTCCGTGGGGTACGGCGCCGGAACATGCTCGGTCGCGGCGGCCGGGAAGGCCGTCGCGACGAGGGTCACCACAACCGCAGCGAGACCAGCCCGCGCTCGTTTCATCAGGGCACCCGCCTCGTAAGTTCAGGGTTGTTGACGTCGATCTGGTACGCCCAGTCCAGGAGCATTGCCGTACCGTCGCGCGACTTCACTTCGAACTTCGCGTAATGGTTGTCCCTCGTGAGCACGATGTAGCTGTGGCCGACGATCGCCTCCACCTGGCCGTCCGCGGACCAGCCCGAAGGCGGAGCGAAATCCACGTCACGCAGCGCCACGAATCCCGCGTCTTGAATTTCCGTATCGATGGGAACGTAGACCAGGTTATGGCCGCCTTGCGAGCCGTAATAAATGTCGGTCAGAAGGTCGAGCGAGGGGCGACGCGTCTGCGCCGAGAAATCCCAGCCACTGGTGGCGTCGGTCGCGAATTTGTTCGTGAGCGTCACACCGAATCCCTCGGGTCTCGGAGTATCGAATACGTTCTCGAAGCTCAGCTCGACGCTCTCCTGGCCCGCCAGGTCCACAGCCGAGACGGCGTAGTAGTAGGTGTTCCCGTTCGTGACACCGGTGTCGATGAAGCTCGTTCCGGGCGAAGGCGTGGACCCCAGCAGTGTGAAGGTACCGGTAGGGGCATTGTTCCGGTAGACCTTGTATCGGGCGATATCGCTCTCCTGGTTCGCCCGCCAGTAGACGGTGACCCGGCCGTCGCCCGTGACGCTGTAGACGCCGTCCACCGTGTTCGGGGGGCGATCGGTCGTCACGTTCGTGACCTTGTCTTGGCAGCCGAGCGCCAGGAGAGCGATCGATAGGGCGAACACTCTGGTTAGATTCCGGATCACGGTGGCTACCTCCTCTTGGTTGGAGCCAATGCGACTGCTGTCGCAAGCCCCAAAACGCAAGCCACATGCCACGTTTCACCGGATCCGAGCGACTAATGCAACCGGCTTACAGACAGAGTGTTGCGGGCTTGATGATGCGGACCGTGGCGGGCACGCGCGTAGGGTATTGGGGACAGTGTGACGCGGAGGAAACATCGAGCGCGAGCAGCAAAAAAAGGGGCGCATGCTTGCGCACGCGCCCCCAAAAAATGAGCCCCGGCTTCGTCAGCTCTATTGGGTTACGGCTGCTTCGAACAAGGCCGGTGCTCGATCGGGCAGCTAACCCACCACCACGCTGACTAACCTGCGGGCTCCTTGGAGGTCCCCCCCTCCGGTCACATGTCATTGCAGTCTGCATGCCAGAGGACTAGACAACATGACACTTGCTCAAATTAGAGCATAACAGTATGGGGCATTGGGCCTTGCATGTGCTGCGAAGGCGCATCTTGCGCCGGTGAATGCCCTGGATTATCAAGAAATATTACAGACCATTTAATAGTGGGGTGGGCTGTTTGAAGGAAGTAATTGAGGAGGAATGATTTGAGTGAATAAAGAAGTTTTATAGCGAAAACTTAAGACCTTTGCCGAATTCCAAGGCGGCGATCGAGCTGGTAGAGCTTGATCTTCTGAAGAATGGTTGGATAGCTGAGGCAGAGCTCGCGCGCGGCCTTGAGCTTGTTCCAGTTGCTGCGCTCCAGCGCCTGGCCAATGAGCTTCCGCTCGACCTTGGCCACCTCGGCCTTGAGGGTCAAAGGAGCATCGCCGTTCGTCTCCTCTTCGGTCCGGAGAAGTTCGCGTGGGACCAGCCTCGTGGACAGGGGCTCGCCCTCGTTGGCGAGCACCACCATCCGCTTCACGATCTTCTCCAGCTCGCGCACGTTGCCGCGCCACGGAAGCTCGGCGAAGAGGCGGAGCAACTCGACCTCGACTCCCCGGATGTCTTTCCCCATCTCGGACGCGAATCTCCTGCTGTAGTGATCGACGAGGAGCGGGATGTCCTCGGGACGTTCGCGGAGCGGAGGCACGCGGAAGCAGATATCGTTGAGCCGGTAGTAGAGATCCTCGAGAAATTCACCCTTGGCGATCCGGCTCTTCAAGTTCACGTTGGTCGCGCACAGCACCCTCACGTCCACCTTGGTGGATTTGTTCCCGCCGACGGGACGGACCTCGCGGTTGTCGAGTACCTGTAAAAGCTTCCCCTGGAGCGTGATGGTCGTCTTGTCCACCTCGTCGAGGAAGAGAGTCCCGCCGCTGGCCTCCACGAACAATCCGACCTTCTCCCGCACGGCGCCCGTGAACGCGCCCTGCGCGTGACCGAAGAGCTCGGATTCCAGGAGCGGCTCGGGGAGCGCGGCGCAATTGACCTGGATCAGCGGCTTCAGCGCGCGATTGCTCGACGCGTGGATCGCCCGCGCCAGGAGCCCCTTGCCGCTCCCGGTTTCCCCTTCGATCAGGATGGTGGCATCGCTCGGGCCCACCCGCTCCAGGAGCGAGAGGATCTCGAGGAGCTCGCGGCTGCGGGTCACGATGCCGTGGCCATTGCCGTTCTCGAGCAGGCGGCCGCGTAGGGAAACATTCTCCCGGGCCAGATCGCGGCGTTGTGATTCCAAAATTGCCACCGCGACGTAATTGCTGAGCACCGCGATCAGATTCACCTCGCGCTGCTTGAAGGTGCCGAGCGGCCCCTCGGCCTGGCGATCCAGATAGAGGAAGCCGGACTGACCGGACGGTAGCGAGAGGGGCATGATCACGAGGCTGGTCCTGGGATTGAGCGCGTGGGCCGCAGGAAAGTCGCGGAACCTGGGATCGACTCCGGCGCGGCTCGCCACCACCGGGCCCGCATGGAGCCGCTCCGCGCCCACCCGCGCCAGGAGCTCGCGCAGGAGATCCTGCGCCATGCGGATCGAAATACCCGCTGCCGCAAGGACCGTCGCGGTGCCGTCGGAAGCGGGCGCCACGACGCAACCCCGCGCCGCGCCAGACCGGCGCACCAGGAGACCCAGGATTTCCTGGACCGAGCCCTCTCCGTCCTCCACGCGCAGCACGCGGCGGATCTCATCGAAGGCGGCGAATTCGTTGCTCTGCGCTGAAGTGCCTTGGATGAGGCCCTGCTCGACCTCGCGCCGGAACGCTTCGATCTCGCGCTCGAGCACGGGCTCCTGATGGTCCGCGAAGAGCGAGGCGGCGTGATCCAGGTGGATGACCGCCTCGTCGACAAGCCCCCGGCACATCTCGCTTCGCGCCAACTCGAGCAGAGCGCTGCCGGTCAGCTCCGGAAGGCTGAAGCTCTCGAAACCGGCCGCGGCGCGGCGGAGATAGGCCACCGACTCGTCGAGAATCGCGCGCGACTTGCCGCGACGCGCGCGCTTTCGCCACGAGAGGCCCGCCGAGAAGCACAGGCGCGCAAGCTCGTAGCGCTTTCCGATCTGGTTCAGGATCTCGCTGGCCTGGTCGAGGTAGATGCGCCCCTGATCCAGATCGCCCTCTTCCGCGCGGGCGAGACCGATGAGCTTGAGCGAGCAGGCCTCCTCGAGGCGGTCGCCCAGGCGTCTTGCGATCAGGAGGGCGCGCTCCGCGATCCGTATGGCGGGATCCAGCTCGAGAGCGGCCAGATGCACCTCGCCCAGCCTCCGCAGAAGCTCGACGGTGAGGTCCGACTCGGGCGCGACCTGATCCGCCATCGCGAGGGCGGTCTCGAATTCCTTGCGCGCTTCCAGGATCGAGCCACGGTCCAGATGGAAGTCGCCGAGAGCCTCCCGGGCCAGGATCGTCTCGCGCGGATAGCCGCGTTCGGTCGCGAGCGCGAGCGACTCGCGGATCAGCTCCTCGGCCTGCGCCCAGTCGCGGCGCTTGCGCTTCAGATTCCCCAGGCAGCCCAGCGCGCGAGCGCGGCCGGCCGCGTAACCCACCTCGGTGTACATCTGGAGTCCGCGACGGTAGTGCTCCTCGGCGAGATCCCAGTCCCCGATCTTGTCGTGCACGATGCCGAGATTGTGCAGGTAGGTCGCCGCGTCGTGGAAATGTCCCGAGCGCTCGCTGATCCGGAGCGCCTGCTCGAGAAACCTCACGGCCTCCTTGAAGCGGCACTGGTTTTTGTGGAGGAGCCCGAGGTTGTTGTACGCCGCGGCCATCCCGCTCTGATAATCCGCGCGGCGGTAGGTGGCGATGGCGCTCTCGAAGTGCTCGCGCGCCGAGTTCCACTCCCCCGTGCGGAGCGCGATGGCGCCGAGACACATCTCGGTGTGCCCGAGATCCAGGTTGAGGGTCGTCTCGCGAAGGAGCCGGTAGGCGAGAACCGCAGCCCGGTGCGCGGCGCGGTAGCGCCCGCGCTCGAAGAGCAGGATGCCGAGCCGCGAGGAGAGCCGGCCGATCTGCTCCCGTGTGACGTGGGGGCGAAGCTTGCGGTGGAGGTCGTGCAGCGCCTCCACCGCCTCATTCAGATCGCCGCGGTGCCTCAGGCACTCGACGATTTGCGTTCCGGTCTTGAGGAGCGTTTCCTGGCTTGCCGCATCCCCCCGCCGGCACTCGATCTCGAGGGCGCGGCGGTAATATTCGAGCGCTACCGCGAAGTTATCGGCAGCGAAGTAGATATCCCCGAGTTCCTGAGCCTTGTGGTCCCCGTTCGCAGTCGCCTTGTTGCGCGGCTGGGGCGGGGGTTCCCCCAGGGCCCGATTTGGTTGGCTCGGACGGTCTTTGGGTACAAATCCTTCCATGCCGGCCCTCGACTGCCGTTCACAGCGTTGCTCCGAATGGCGAACCGAATGTCGGCTAGCGCAGCCAGAACAACCAGTAATCCCTTGTCACCGCAAAGAGCAATCTCAGAGCGCTCCGGTCGTAGCGCAGGCTTGTCCGCGCGGTACCGGTTGTGGCTCCTGCTGCCGGCCCCGAGACCGTGGGTGATGTCGCGGTCAGGGACTTGAGCACGACGCCGTCATTGTCGCCCTTCGGAGCCGGATCCACGGGACCAACATCTTCCCAGCCGATCGGTCTGGCGACGGCAACGTTCGAACTCCCTGGGAGTAGGCAGAGGAAAGCGGTGAGAATTGCCAATACGGCGATGAAGCGACCTGGAACCCGGATCCTCATGTAGGACTCCTCGGATATGAAACCCGGCGAAAAGCGGTCGCCCGAAAACAATTTTTCGGGGTACCTGTCGGCGCGCGACTTTGGGGTTTCGGAAGGACCCGGAACCCGGGAGGGATGTCCCTGGGGACTCGGTCCCGCGCTGGCAGAACTACCTTAATGTACAACATTATAGTTGGTCTAATTGTCTGCGTCAAGGGAAAATACGCGCTTTTTGCGACTTAGGGGGGATTTGCGGAGCGAAACGGAAGGCTGAGCCTAATTCCCTACCGGCTCTCCCTGGGCCCGCCAGACCTTCCGGGCCTCGCTCAGCACCAGCCCGTACCGAAGTCCCCTTGTCGAGACATAAACCCCCGGCACCGGGAATCGGTTCACGAACTCCGATAGAATCACCGCGCCGGCCGGGATGATGTCGGCCCTCCCGCGGCTCACCCCGGCCAGATCCCGGCGCTGGTTCAGCGGTATCGAGCAGAGGTGCTTCTCGATGGAGGCGATCTTCTCCCGGCTCAGAAGGTGGTTCTCGATGCGGGATGGATCGTACTTGGTCAGCCCTAAGTCTAGCGCCCCGAAGGCAGTTACGGTGCCGCCGACGCCCACGGCCCGGTCGATCCGCTCCCCGTTGAAGGCGCCGAGCTTCTCCGCGAAGATCTCCCGGACATGGCTGCGGATCTGTTCCAGCTCCACATCCGCGGGCGGGTCCCCTCGGACGAGCCGCTCGGTCAGACGGACGCATCCAAGCTCGAGGCTGATGAGCTGGGTGCCCTTTTCCCCCTCGCCGCAGATGATTTCGGTGCTCCCGCCCCCAATGTCCACGACCACGGAGCGTCCATGCGGGGCGTTGAGACCGCTCATCACCGCGAGAAATACGAGGCGGGCCTCTTCTTCACCTGAGAGGATGTCGACCGGGTATCCGATCCGCTGGGCGTAGCGGTCGGCGACGTCGCGGCCGTTGCTGGCCACGCGGAAGGCGTTCGTGCCGGCGACCCGGATCTGGCTGGCGCCGCTGTATTCCGCTTCGTGGACGAAGCGTTCGAGGCAGTCGAGGGTTCGAGCCGCTGCCGCCTCATCGATCACACCGGTGCGATCCAGCCCCTCGCCCAGGCGCGAAATCTCGCCCATGCGGTGGGCAGTCTTGAGGCGTTCCTTCTCGTCTACATCGGCAACGAGGAGTCGTACCGAATTCGTGCCGATGTCGACCGCACCGATCCTCACCATGCCCTGAACCAGGTGTGGCGCCTGATCTGTCCTCCGCGAAGGGAAAGAATCGGAGGGACAATCGCCCCCGCGATTGACTCCGTCCAGAGTGGAACATTACCATGTAGACAATATGAATGTAAAGTCGGAAACCCTTGCCAGGCCGAAAAATGGCGGCTCTTCAGCCGGGCCCGAGGCCCCGGAGAGCCTGCTCGGGCTGAGCGGTCCCGAGCTGGAGAAGCTCTTCTATGCCCTGGAGGAGAAGCCCTACCGGGGCCGGCAGGTCGCCGAATGGATTTACGGCAGGGGTGTATCCACCTTTTCGGCCATGACCAACCTGCCGGCAGCCCTCCGCGCGAAGCTCGAGGAACGTTTCACCCTCGGGACCCTCCGCGAGCGCTCGCGGCGCGAAACCCCCGACCGGAGGACCCGGAAGGTAGCCTATGAGCTGCCGGAGGGAGGGATCATCGAGTCGGTGTACATGTCCACCCCGACCCGCCACACGTTCTGCCTTTCCTCGCAGCACGGCTGCGCGTTCGCGTGCCGCTTCTGCGCCACCGGCAGGATGGGACGAGGCCGGAACCTCAGCGCGGCCGAGATCGTGGAGCAGACCTTCCGCCTGAGGAGCGAGCTTCCGCCCGGCAGGGGCGACTACAACGTGGTCATGATGGGAATGGGAGAGCCGCTGGAGAACTACGACGCGGTTATCGAGGCGCTGACCCTCATGTGCGACCCCGCCGGAATGGCGGTCCCCGCAAAGCGGATCACCATCTCCACGGTCGGGCTTGCCCCGCAGATCATCCGGCTCGCGGACCAGGGGCATCGCTTCCGCCTCGCCGTCTCGCTCCACGCGGCCACCGACGCGCAGCGCTCGAAGCTCATGCCGGTGAACCAGCGCTTCCCGCTGGAGCAGCTCATGCGCGCCGTGCGCCACCACGTGGAGCGCACCGGGCGGCGGGTTACCTTCGAGTACATCCTGCTCGAGGAGCTGAACGACACGGTCGCCGACGCCGCAAAGCTCGTGAAGCTCGTCGCGCAGCTCCCCTGCAAGATCAACCTGATCCCATACAATCCGATCGGTCCCGGAAAATTCAAGCGCCCCTCCGCGGAGCGGATCGAGCGCTTCCTCGCCTACTTGAGGCCCCGCGTTCCGGCCGTGACGGTCCGGTACAGCCAGGGCGTTGAGATCGGCGCGGCGTGCGGGCAGCTGGCGGGCGAGGAGCAATCCGGTCCTGGCTAGACCCGGGAGGGCGTGAGGATGCTCGCCACCCTTCGCCAGCGGCTCCTGGCTCTCTTCCTCCTCGTTTCACTCATTCCCTCGCTCGGCCTGACCCTCCTCGTCACCCTCTATCTTTCCCGGAGCATCACGGCGCTCCGCAACCCCGAGACCGAGCACGCGCTCGCGCAATCGCTCGAGGTGATCCGGGAGGGGATCGAGCGCCTGGGAAGCGATGCCCGCCAGCACGCCGAGGTCCTCGCGCTCGACCCGGAAACCCGGCGCCTGCTCGACGCGAAGAACACCGCCGATCTCGAGCGGTACCTGCGCGAGGCGGCGAGGAGCCGCGGACTGGACTACATCTGCCTGTACAAGGTGGGGCCGCCGGCCGCGCGGGTCTTCGGCGCCAGACTCGGCCCGCGGATCACGCTCCCCCAGCCCGAGGAGCCCTCGCTTGCCGGGGCGCTCGAGCAGGGCGGGCTCATCACCGGGGGGGACGCGCCCCGCCAGGTGAGCGGCGTCGCGCCTCTGGGCAAGGACTACATGCTGCTGGCCGGCTACCAGCTGGATCCGGAGATCTCGAAGGAGATCCTCGCGCTCCAGAAGAACCTGACCATGTACCGGAAGCTGGGGGTCTACACGTCGCTGTCCGAGCGAAGCCTCTGGATCTTCGCGGCGCTGTGGACGCTGATCCTGGGCGCCATGAGCTTCGCCCTCGCCTACTTCGTCTCGCGGGGGACCGCGCGCCCCATCCTGGAATTGCGCGGCGCGATGGAGCAGGTATCGGGGGGAGATCTCTCACACCGGGTCTCGCCTTCGGGGACCAAGGAGGTGCGGTTCCTGGGAAACGCGTTCAACCAGATGGTCGAGGAACTCCAGACCTCCAGGCGCTCGCTGGTCCGGGCGGAGCGGCTGGCGGCGTGGCGCGAGGTGGCGCGCGCGGTGGCGCACGAGATCCGGAATCCGCTGACCCCGATCCAGTTCGCGCTGGAACGGCTGCGCGACGAGGCGCGGCGCCCGGAAGGCCCTCGCGGCCCGGTGGTCCAGGAGAACGCGGACCTCATCCTGAACGAGGTGCACTCGCTCCAGGAGTTCGTGAACGCCTTCTCGGCCGTGGCCCAGCTTCCCGAGCCCCGGTTCGCCCCGTGCGACATCGCGGCGCTTCTCGAAGGCATGGCCAAGCTCTACCGCGGGTCCACGCCGGTCGAATTCCGCGTTGAGTGCGCCGCCCCGCTGCCCTTAGCCTGGGCGGACGAGGCGCAGATCCAGCGCGTGCTCGTGAACCTCATCAAGAACGCCATGGAAGCGTCCCCGGCAAAAGGATTCATCACACTGCGCACGATCCGGGAGCAGAATGCGGAGCAGGCTCTTCGCGTGGAGGTCGAGGACTCGGGACCCGGCATGGATCCCGCCACGCTCGAGCGCGCCGTCGCGCCCGGGTTCACGACGAAATCGACGGGGAGCGGATTGGGCCTGACGCTAGTGCAACGGATCGTGGAGCAGCACGCGGGGCGCTTCGGCCTCGAGAGCCACCCGGGGATCGGCACGCGCGCCTGGTTCACCCTCCCCCTCACGTCCGGGGGGTCGGAGTGAGCCAGACGCCGCGCACGCGCATCCTGGTGGTGGATGACGAGCCCTCGGTGCTTCTCGAAATCTCCGGCGCGCTCAAGCGCCACTACGACGTGATCACCGCCCAGAGCGCCGAGGAGGCCGAGGCAATCCTCGCCAAGGAGCGCGTGGACCTCCTGCTGACCGACCTCCGCCTCCCGGGCAAGGACGGGCTCCACCTGCTCGAGGCCGCGAAGGCGGCCAGCCCCGACCTCCCCGTCGTCATCATGTCCGGGCACGGCACGATCGAGGAGGCGGTGCGCGCCACGCGCATGGGCGCGGCCGATTTCGTGGAGAAGCCGTTCGGTCCGGACCGCCTGAGCGTCACCGTGGAGCGCGCGCTCGAGCTGCGCGAGCTGAAGCGTGAGAACGAATCGCTCCGGACGCAGGCGGGCCGCTTGGACGAGATGATCGGGGAGAGCCATGCCCTCGAGCAGGTGCGCTCCGAGATTGCGAAGGTGGCGAAGAGCGAGGCGAAGGTGCTGATCACCGGGGAAAGCGGCGCCGGGAAGGAGCTCGTGGCTCGCGCGATCCATCGCGCGAGCGCGCGCAGCCGGGGGCCCTTCGAGAAGCTGAACTGCGCCGCATTGCCCAAAGACCTGGTCGAGAGTGAGCTCTTCGGCTACGAGAAGGGCGCTTTCACCGGGGCCGCCCAGATGAAGCGCGGCCGGCTGGAAGCGGCGGATCGCGGGACGCTCTTTCTCGACGAGGTGGGAGACATGAGCCTGGACACGCAGGCCAAGTTCCTCCGCGCCATCGAGACCGGGGAGATCGAGCGGCTCGGGGGCACGCGCACCATCCAGGTCGACACGCGCATCGTGGCGGCCACGAACAAGAACCTCTCGGAGGAAATCCAGGCGGGCCGGTTCCGCGAGGACCTCTTCTACCGGCTCAACGTGGTCCCCATCCACGTGCAGCCGCTGCGCGCGCGGCGGCAGGACATCCCGATCCTGATCCAGCACTTCATGGCGCGATTCGGGCAGGAGCACGGAAGGCCGATGCGCCGCATCGGGCCCGATGCGGTCGAGGCGCTCACGCGGTACTCGTGGCCGGGCAATGTGCGCGAGCTGAAGAACCTGATCGAGCGGCTCCTGATCATGAGCGAGGGAGAGACCATCGGGGTCTCCGAGGTGGAAGCGGCGCTCCCCGCGGGCGCCGAGGAAGAGCCGGTGAGCGAGATCCGCGCCGCTCGCGACCGCGCCGAGCGGGACGCGATCCTGACCACCTTGCGGCAATGTTCCTGGAACGTCACCGAGGCCGCGAAGCGGCTCGGAATGGATCGGGGATACCTCCATCGGAAGATCAAGCGGTACGGCCTGGTCCGGGATGCGCAGAGCTAACCCCGGCGGCAAGACATGGAGCGCCCCTGGCATCGCCGCCGCGGCCGCCGCGGCGGCGATGCTCGCCGCGGGCGCCTGCTCCGCCTCACAGCCCGATTCCACCTTCGCTCGCGACGCCGGGCCCGCACCGGTCCCGGTCGCGCGAGCGGCCGAGTGGGAGACGCTTTCCACGGGACTCCCCGAGGAGGCCCGGTTCCGGCGCATCGTGCGCTTGCGCTACAACCGCGTGGATGGCCCCGCGGTGACCCTCGGCGCGGCCTTCCAGACCGGCCGCTCTCCCGCGCCCGCCCTCTTCGCCGAGGGCGGCTACGCCTACTCGCGCGCGAAGGGTCTCTACGAGGCGGGCTTCACGGTGCCGCTCGGAGACCGGCCGATCCTCACCCTCGGCGGATCGGTTTATCGAAGGACCGCGACCGAGAACGGGTGGATCGTCTCCGAGGGCGAGAACACACTCTTCGCGCTCGTGGCGCGGACCGACTACCGCGACCACTACGAATCGGAGGGCGGCCAGGCGCACCTCGCGTGGTCGCCGGGGTCCGACTTCGAGCTCACGGCCGGGGCGCGCGTCGAGTCGCACCGGTCCCTCTCCACGCGCACCCGCGTCTCGCTCACCGGGCGGCACCCGGTCTTTCGCCCGAACCCTCCGATCCAGGAGGGGGATGACCAGTCCTTCACGGTGAACGTCCGGGTCGGGCCCGCCCGGATCCCGCTTCGCGGCGGCACGCGCGGCGAGTTGCTCTACGAGCGTTCGGGTCCGCCGCTCTCCGGAGATTTCGAATACGGGCTCTTGCTCGGCGCGGTCCGGCACCGGATCCGGCTCTCCCCCGCGAAGGACTTCCGCGCGCGGCTGATCGCCGGCTCCACCCTCACCGGCACGCTTTCGGCGCAGAAACTCTGGTACGTGGGCGGGATCGGAACGCTGCGAGGCCACGACTTCAAGGCCCTCGCCGGGGATCAATTCTTCGTGGCGAACGCCGAGTTCTACCAGCGCGCGAGAAAGAACATCTACGCTTTCACGTTCGTGGATTACGGCGACGCCTGGTTCGGAAGCGGCAACCTGAACCGCCAGCGGCCGGCTCTCGACGCCGGGCTGGGGATCCGGATCGGCGAGGGGCCGGCCGCCGTCACCGTGGCGAAGAACCTTCGCGACGGAGGATCCAAGCCGCTCGTCGGGGTGCGGCTCGGGGGAACGTTCTGAAGCCCGGGGCCGCTGTGGCCGTGGCGGTCTTTCTTCTCGCGCGCACCGCCGCCGCGAACGATCTGGGCCTGAGCGTCGGGCCGGTGGAGCGGGAGCGCGGCGCCATCACCGTGGCCTATCGCGTCGAGAACCCGTGGACGCCGCGCCTCACCGAGACCCTGCTCCGTGGAATGCCGGCCACGGTGACGTACGAGGTGGGAGTATGGAAGCGGCGGGCGCTCTGGTTCGACAAGCTCGTACTTGCGATGAAGAGCGAGCACCGGGTGGTCTACGACCCCTGGGAACGGGCCTTCCACGTGCGCTCGGGGCCGCTGCGGGGGAAGTCACGCCTCCTCCCCACGCTAGATTCCCTGGAGAGCTATCTCTTCTCGGAGCGGCATCTGCCGCTTGCGGCCGCGGCCACGCTCGAGCCGGACGGGCGCTACTACGTATCCGTTCGCGTCACGATCCGCCCTTTGACCGCCGAGGACCTGGACGAGGTCGAGGACTGGCTGTCCGGCGAGGCCAAGACTCCGGATGGACCCGAACACGGCGTGCCGGGCTACCTGCTCGGCATCGCCGTGAACATGTCGGGACTGGGCGACCGGACGGCGCTCGCGAAGAGCGAGTGGTTCAAGCCCTCGCTCCTCGAGGAGCCCGAACCATGACCGTCAGGGCGAGTCGGACGTTCCTCCTTCGGGCGCCGGCCGCTCGGGCGGAGGCGCGGACGAAGCCGGAGGCGGAGGCGCGGACGGGGCCGGAGGCGGCGAGTACCAGCCCGCGCCCGGAGCGGACGGAGCGCCAGGCGCGGCCGTAACGAAGGGCTGCGTCAGGGGGCCCTTCGCGAAGCGGGTGAGCACCATCGCACCCATTCCCGTGGTCATGAAGACGAATCCCAGGACGGCCGAGGCGATCCCGAGCGCGATCCCGATCGGCAGGATGAATATCACGCCGAGGAAGCCGAGCAGCCCACCCAGCACCTTGAGCCCCAGGATCAGGACCACGCCGGCGCTGATCGCCCGGATCGGCTTGACGGGGACGCCGGGATTTCTGCGGGCCAGGAGCTTCCGCCCGAGATACATCGCTCCGTTGATGAAGCCCAGGAATGCGAAGACGATGCTCCCCAGCACCGCTCCGATGATCGCGAACACCATGGCGATCAGAAGAAGAAGGGCGACCGGGATCCCGATGATCGTGATCACGAGGATCACCATGGCGATGGCGCCCACGACAGCGATCGCGGGGATGGCCACGATCATGGCCATCCAGGCCGCGAGCCCCCAGAGGAAGGACTTGCCGAACTCGGTCCCCATCCGGTCCACCGCATGTTGCATGCGCTCGCGCACCAGGAGGAGGCAGAGCCAGGCGAGGAGTATCGTGAACAGGAGCTGACCGACGGTCGCGAGGATTCCCGCGAGAGCGAGGCCACCGAGGCCCATGAGGCCGAAGAACGGGAGCAGCCGCCCCCCGTGACCGTGCGGCCATCCGCCCACCGAGACGTTGCTGCCCGCGACGTGAGCGCTGTCGGCCGTGGTCGTGGACCCGCCGACGCTGACCGCGTCCCCTTCCACGACACCCTTGTCCCGGACCGCGACGCTCCCTCCCACGGCGGTGCAGTCGCCCTTCACGCGGCCACGAACGACGATGGATCCCCCGATCGCGACCACGCTGCCGTCGATCACCTGTCCCGGCGAGATCTCGATGTCCTGCCCGAAGCGCACGAGGTCATTGTCGTGGCCGTGACCCGGAGGCTCGGGGGTATCCGGCGTGTCGGGCGTATCGGGCTCGTCCACGTCCTCGTCACCGGCTTTCGCCGCGTCCAGCTTGTGCCGTGGCGTGTGGACCCTATTCGAGGACGTCGTGCCCCCGTCGATGACGCGGACCGAGATCCCCTCATCGCTCGATCCAGCCTTGGCGATGCTGTCGGCCACCGCCTTCGCGCGAATCTTCGCCGCGGACGTGGCGCCCTGAACTGCCGGCACGCGCACGAGCAGCGCCGCAGCGAGGAGGAGCAGGAACGATGCTGCCGCGATCCAAGGGCGAGCCTTGGTCCGCACCTTGAGATCAGAGCGAGAGGCAAACATGGCCCACACTCCCTTCGTGGCGACGGGATGGTTTAAGCACGATAAAGAGCGCGAACCCCAGGGTGACGAGAACGGCTCCGGCCACCTGGACCTCGGGCGTCCGGAGGGAAACGAGCGCGGCGCGGGGAATCGTTCTCAGCGCCTGCGCCGCCAGCCAGAGCTGGCGCGCGAGGGGCACGTAGAACGCGATCTCGCCGGCGAGCCACTTGCAGCCCGACGTGAGCGCCGAGGTCGAGGCGCCGACGGCGGAGACGATCCAGACGTAGGGGTCCGGGATTCCGAACGCCTGCGCGATCCTTGTAAGATTTGCGACGAGCACGACCGTG
>JAYUAE010000101.1:0-10924 GCA_043741515.1 Candidatus Eiseniibacteriota bacterium
CGAAAGCTCACCCGGTCGCGCCCTCGCCCGAGAACTTCCCCTCGGGCTCGAGCCAGGAATACGGATACTTGGGGTCGTCGTAGGGCGAGGCATCGGTCGTCATGTAGAGCGGGTGGAAGGTGTCGAGCATCACGGCCAGCTCCTTCGTCTCCTTCGCCCCGATCGAAGCCTCGGCGGCGCCGGGGTGCGGCCCGTGCGGGATCCCGGAGGGATGCAGCGTGAAGGAGCCCACCTCGATCCCCCGCCGGCTCATGAAATTCCCGTTCACGTAGTAGAGCACCTCGTCCGAGTCCACGTTCGAGTGGTTGTACGGCACGGGGAGCGCGTCGGGATGGTAGTCGTACATGCGCGGCACGAACGAGCAGACCACGAAGTTCCGCCCCTCGAAGCACTGGTGGGTCGGAGGCGGCATGTGGACGCGCCCGGTGATCGGCTCGAAGTCCTCGATGTTGAAGATGTAGGGGTACAAGAACCCGTCCCAGCCCACGACGTCCAGGGGATGAAAGTCGAATTCGTACGCGGTGACCTGATCGCGCGCCTTGATCCGGACCTCGTACTTCCCTCGATCCGCGAACGTTTCCAGCTTCTCCGGCTTCCGGATATCGCGCTCGGAGAACGGCGCGTGCTCCAGGAGCTGCCCGTACTCGTTCCGGTATCGCTTGGGCGTCTCGATCGAGGAGGCGGCCTCGATCACGAGGTAGCGCTGCGCGCTCCCGGCGTCCGGGTGGAACATGTACGTCGTTCCGCGCGGGATCACGATGTAGTCGCCGGGCCGGTAGTTGAGCTCGCCGAAGATCGTCTGGATGCGGCCGGTCCCCTCGTGGACGAAGTACATGTCGTCGCCCTGCCCATTCCGATAAAAGTACGTCATTTGTTGATCCGGGACCGCGATCGCCATCGAGACGTCGCTGTTGGCCAGGAGCACCACGCGGCCGCTCACCGGATCGCCGCTCTTCTTCAGCTCCTTCGTCTTGAAATGATGGTGGCGCAGCACCTGCTCCTCGGCGCGCTCGGTGCGGCAGTCCTGGATCTTCTTGATCTCGCGCGCCTGCGTCGGCATGTTGTGGTGATAGATCAGCGAAGAGCGCCCCGAAAATCCGCGCGATCCCATGAGCTGCTCCGTGTAGAGCTTGCCATCCGGGCGGCGGAACTGCGTGTGACGCTTGTGGGGTGTCTGGCCCAGCGTGTGGTACATCGGCATATCGTTACCTCATCGATGGGAGCCTGGGCGGCGCACCGTCAGGCAATCTTGTTGGTGAGGGTGCCCAGGCGCTCGATCTCGAGCGAGACCTCGTCGCCCGGTGTGAGCCAGGGATGGACCTCGGTCCCGAGCTCCAGAATGCAACCGGTTCCGACCGTGCCGGAGCCGATCACGTCGCCCGGGAAAAGATACACGTCCTGGGAAGCCCTCGCAATCATCTGCCCGAACGTGAAGTGGAGGTCCTTCGCGTTCCCGCGCGAGAGCGTGGCCCCGTTCACGCGCGCCTCCATCGCGAGATCGAAATGGTCCCCGCGGCGCTTCCCCTCCAGCTCGTCGAGCGTGACGAGCGCGGGGCCGAGCGAGGTGGCGAAATCCTTCCCCTTCGCGGGGCCCAGCCCGATCGCCATCTCCTTCCGCTGCACGTCGCGGGCGCTCCAGTCGTTCAGGATGGTGAAGCCGGCCACCACGGACCGCCACCCGTCGGCGGGAACATTCCGCGCCCGCGCGCCGATGACGCACGCGATCTCCAGCTCGTAGTCCAGAGCCTGGGTCCACGCGGGCCTCTGCACCACGGCCCCGTCGCCCACGAGCGAGCCCGGGTTCGAGAAGTAGAAGGCCGGAAACTCGTACCACTCGGGCGGGACCTCCAGCTTGCGCCGCGCGCGCGCGTTCCGGACGTGGGTCTCGAAAGCGTAGAAGTCGCGCACGGTGGGCGGGCGCGACACGGGAGGATGGAGCGTGACGCGCGAGCGCTGGTGCCACGCGGGCGCCAGCTCGGCCGCCTTGGCACCCGTGGCGTTCACCACGCGGTCCTGCACCGATCGCGCGAGCGGCAGTCCATGCTCCCAGTCCGACAAAAGCGCGTCGAGCGATCGCAGCCGCCCGCCGGAATCCAGCCCGGGCGCCACGATCTCCGCCGCCGCGGCCAACTCCAGCACCCGCTCGCCCTCCAGGGCGCCGAGTAAACGCTCCGCCGCCCCGGCCCTGATGAACGAGACGAGGCGCATCGAGCCCTAGAGATTTCCCCGGAGAGCCTGCTCGCGCTCGATCGCTTCGAAGAGCGCCTTGAAGTTGCCCTTGCCGAAACCCCGGCTCCCCTTCCGCTCGATCACCTCGAAGAACACGGTGGGCCGGTCCTCGACCGCGCGCGTGAAGATCTGGAGCAGGTAACCCTCCTCGTCGCGGTCCACGAGAATACCCAGCTTCGAAAGCTCCCGCTTGTCCTCGTCGATCTTCCCCACGCGCCCTTCCAGAAGCTCGTAGTAGCTCGGCGGCACGTTCACGAACGGAATCCCCGACTCCTTCAGCCGCGAAACCGTGTTGATGATGTCGCTCGTGGCGAGCGCGATGTGCTGGACGCCGGGGCCGCGGTAGTACTCGAGGTACTCGTCGATCTGCGACTTCCGCTTCCCGGCGGCGGGCTCGTTGATCGGGAACTTCACCTTGCCGCTCCCGTCCGCCATCACCTTCGACATCAGCGCCGAGTATTCGGTGGAGATGTCCTTGTCGTCGAAATGCTGGAACTGGGCGAAGCCCATCACGTCGCGGTAGTAGGCCACGAACTTGTTCATGTCCCCGAGCGCGACGTTCCCCACCACGTGGTCCACGTAGAGGAGCGGCCCCGGCTTTGCCTCTTCGCCGGTGGCGCGATATCCCGGGAGAAACGCCCCGCGATACCTGGAGCGGTCCACGAAGGAGTGGATCGTGTCGCCGTAGGTCGCGACCGCGGCCCGGCGGATCTCGCCCTGCTCGTCCTTCACGGTCGTCGGCTCCTGGACGCCGCGCGCGCCGCGCTTGGTGGTCTCGGCGAACGCGCGGTCCACGTCCTCCACCTCCAGCGCGATGTCGCGAACGCCGTCGCCGTGACGATGAACGTGCTCCGCCATGAACCCATCCGGGCCCAGCGGCGTGGACAGCACGAAGCGCACCTTCCCCTGCTGCATCACGTAGGAGGCGCGGTCCCGCACGCCGGTCTCCAGCCCCGAGTACGCGGTGATCGCGAGGCCGAAGGCATGCTGGTAGAAGAAGGCAGCCTGCCGCGCGTTCCCCACCCAGAATTCCAGGTGGTCTATGGCGCGAATGCTCAGGAAGTCGTCGGTCTTGGCGGCGGTTCCCTGCGCGGTCGCGCTGCGATCACCCATAGAGCCCCCGGAGTCTGGTGGCTTCCGCGACGCGCCCGACGCCGAGCATGTAGGCCGCGGTCCGATTGTGTGTGTGGTGCTTCTCCGCGAGCGCCGTCACGTCCAGGAACGAGCGCCTCATGATCGTTTCGAGCTTCTGATTGACCTCGTCCTCGCTCCAGAAGTAATTCGCGAGGTCCTGGACCCACTCGAAGTAGGACACCGTGACGCCCCCCGCGTTCGCGAGAATGTCCGGGATCAGGAACACGCCGTTCTCGTGGAGGATGGGGTCCGCGTCCGGCGTCGTGGGACCGTTCGCGGCCTCGGCCAGGATGAGGGGCTTGATGCGCGGCGCGTTCTCCTCGGTGATCTGATTCTCGAGCGCGGCCGGGATGAGGATGTCCACCTTCATCTCGAGCAGCTCCTTGTTCCCGATGCGGTCCGTGCCCTTCGCGCCCTGGACCGTGCCCGCCTCGCTCTTGTGCGCCTGAATCAGCTTGGGGTCAAGTCCGCTCGACGCGTGCACGCCTCCGCGCGAGTCGCTCACCGCCACGACCTTCGCACCGCGCGCGTGCAGGAGATCGTGCGCGATGGATCCCGCGTTCCCGTAGCCCTGGATCGCCACCGTCATGCCCTTGAGCTGCTTGCCCAGGTGCTTGCAGGCTTCTTCGATCGCGTACGTGCACCCGCGGGCGGTCGCCTCGCGGCGCCCCAGCGATCCGCCGAGCGAGATCGGCTTCCCGGTCACGACGCCGGGCGAGGCGAAGCCCTGGCGCATCGTGAAGGTGTCCATGATCCACGCCATGACCTGCGCGTCGGTGTAGACGTCGGGCGCGGGGATGTCCTTCTCCGGGCCGATGATGATCGCGATCTCGTTCGTGTACCGCCGCGTCATCCGCTCGAGCTCGTGCATCGAGAGCGCCTTGGGATCCACTTCGATCCCGCCCTTCGCGCCGCCGTAGGGCAGGTTCACCACCGCGCACTTCCACGTCATCCATGCGGCAAGCGCCTTCACCTCGTCGAGCGTGACTTGCGGGTGATAGCGGATGCCCCCCTTGGCGGGGCCGCGCGACACGTCGTGCTGCACGCGGTATCCCTGGACGACCATCCAGGAGCCGTCGTCCTTCTCGAACGGGACCGAGACGATGAGCGCCCGCCGCGGCACCCGGAGCTTGAGACGGATGCCGTCCTCGAGCTTGAGAATCTCGGCCGCGATGTCGAACTGGCGCTGGGCTACATGGAAAGCGTTACTGGAGGCTGCGGATTCCTTCTCCATGGCCACGGACATGGGACCCTCGGGTTATGGGTGGGCGTCGGGATTCCTGCGTCCGGCGCGGAAAAGCGCATTCCAGGTCATCTTACTCCCGGCGACGGCAGCCGCAACGGGGAATCGGCGCTCGGATATACTGCTCGCATGACCCCTTCCCGCGCCGCCCGCGGCGTCCTGGCCGCCGGAGCGGCTGCCCTGGTGGTCGCGATCGCCACGGCCAGCCGGGACCCCGGGCCCCGCGCCTGGGCGCTCCACCTCCCGGGCTTCCTGCCCGATCCCGCGCGATCGTTCGTGATGGCGCTTCTCGTCGGAGGCGCGGCGCTTCTCGCGGTCGATTTCTTCCGGGGCGGGGCCTCCGGCGGGGCGCGAGGTCACGAGCGCGAGGGGCTCGATGACCGCGGGCGCGGCAGGCGGGAGCGCCCCGCCAGGCCCGCAGCCAGGCGCGCGGCCCACAAGCCCGCGCGCGGCGAGGGACTCAGGCCTCCCCACTGGACCGGCTGGCTCCTTCTCCTTCCCTGGGTGTGGCTCCTCTGGAAGCTGGAAACGCGAACCAGATTTCTCGGCGACGGGACGATTTGGCTCGCGGGGATCCGGTCGGGGAATCCGAACCCCTTCAGCGAGCCGCTCGCTGCCGCGACGTGGGCCGGCTATTCCCGCATCCTGAGATCGCAAGGGCTCCCGATCGATCCCGTCACGGCGGGTTTGCTCCCCATCCTGTGCGGCGTGATCGCGGCGATCCTCTTCTGGCGGATCGCCTCCGAGATCGCTTCGAAGACCGGATCGCGCTGGATCGCGCTCGGGGTGCTCGCCACGCTCGGCATCGCTCAGCTCTACTTCGGATACATCGAGAGCTACCCCCTGGCCAGCGTCGCAATCCTCGCCTACCTCTGGCTGGGGCTTCGCCGCGCGAGAGGCGCCGATCACCCGATCTGGGTCGCGGCTGCTCTCGGAATCGCGGTCCCCTTCCATCTCGCCTCGACCGTTCTCGCGCCGTCGTTCCTGTACCTCCTGCTCCGTGAGAAGCGGCCGTGGCTCGAGCGCGCCGCACTGGCGCTCGTGCCCGCGGTGATCGCGGGCGGGCTCCTCGTGCTCATGGGATATCCGCCATCACGATGGTTCGGCGCGTTTCACATCGCTGCGCGAGCCGTCGAATCCGGCCATGGGGCCGGGGATCTCGCCAGGCCGTACGCTCTCTTCTCTCTCGATCACGCGTGGGACGTCCTGAACGCGATCTTCCTCGCCATGCCGGTTCCAGCGCTCCTGCTCCTGACCGCGATGGCCGGGCGCGCCGGGGCGGGCGGCGCGACGGAGCGCGGCAAGGCATGGGACGACCCGGCCGCGATCTTCCTCGGGATCGCCGCGCTCCCGGGATTCCTCCTCGCCGCAGCGCTCGTTCTGCCGGTCCCTCCGGCCCAGGATTGGGACCTGAGGGGGACCCTTCTCATTCCCCTCGCGGTGCTCGGGATCAAGCTGGGATTCTCGATTCCCAAGCTCCCCATGCACGGAGCGCGTGGCGCGGGGCTCGCCCTCCTGGGCGCGGGCACGCTCCTATCCTTCGTGCTCGTGAACGCTAACGAAGAAGCGGGAGTTCACCGCTTCGAGACGCTGATCGGGCCGGGAGCCAGGATCACCGCCTACGGGCGCGCCTACGGGAACGAGCTGCTCGCTGCCTACGACGTCGACCGGAAGGACTACGCGCGCGCGGCGGTCCACGCCCAACGGGCGCTCGAAGCGGAGCCCACGAACCCCCGGTACTGGATCAAGAAGGGCGCGGCGCTCTACGAGCTGGGCCGCTACGACGAGGCAATCCCCATCCTCGAGGAAGGCATTCGCCGCGGGCCCGCGCGGGACGACGGCTACTACGACCTCGGGAATTGCCTCGCGCGGAAGCGTAGGTACCCGGAGGCCGTGGCCAACTATCGCGAGGCGATACGGCTGGGGAACGCGCGACCCGATTACCTCAACAATCTCGGGGTGGCTCTCTACTATTCGGGAGATACGGATTCGGCCCGCGTGTTGTGGACGGAGGTCGTCCAGCGCTGGCCGTGGTACACGCTTGGGAGGCGCTCGCTCCTGAAGCATTTCGGGAGCGGAGCCGCGGACAGCGCCGCGGTCACTTCGGCGCGAGGTTGAGCTGCGACCGGGAGGCGGCGAGAAGGGTCATCACATCCTCGATCTGCTGGTGCCCGATCGTCAGAAGGAAGTCCGGATTCCGGCCGTAGCTCTTCGCGCCCAGGATGTAGAAATCCGGCTCGGGATTCCTGAGCGTCTCCGGCCCGTGCGACACCTGTCCCAGGCAACCCTGGGAGGCCGAGGGATCCTTCGCCCCCGCGGCGAGGATCGCGGCGGCCAGGGCCATCGGTCCTTCCGAGGCATAGCAAAGGTGAATCTGTAGCTCCCGGAAGAGCGAGAGGTCGGGGCGATATCCCACGAGGGCCAGCACCCGGTCCACTTCGATCCGGCTCTCGTCTCCGCCCGCGCCGGCCAGCGTCGCCTCGATCGCGCCCGAGGGAAGCTCACGGAACCCTCCGATCGTGGCGCCCGGGTGGTGCCGGATCCACGACGCCTCGCGCGCGATCTGCGTCGCGCGCTGGGCCAGGTCGCGCAGCACCGGAAGCGCCTCCAGCTCGCCGGCAGGCGCCGGCGCGAACGCATCCCCGCCGCGCTCGCGGTGGATCCACTCGAGCCGCGTTCGCGTGCCCTCTCCGCCCGCGCGCACCATCTGGTCCAGATCGGCGATCGCGTTCGCGGCGGAGCGTCCGTCTCCGACCAGCAGAGTCCGCTTTCCCGCGTAATGCGCGCGTCCCTGCCCGGAGATATCGGGAAGGCGGCGTTCGACGCGATCGCCCAGAGATTCCTCGCCGAGCGACGGGAGCCCTCCCGGACCGGTCGCGTTGGCCGTCGCGTACACGCCGCTCGCGTCGATCACGGCGTCCGCGCGCTCGAGGCCCGCGGGGCCGGCGCCGGAGCGCTCGATCCGGAGGAGAAAGGGGCGCCCCGCCGCGCGCTCCCGGGATGTCCCCTTCGAGGAACCCTCGCGCGCCACGGCGCCGATCCGCGTCTCGCCCCGAATCGCGCCCGAAAGCTCCGGCAATCGCGAGAGCGGCAGCAGGTAGCGCTCCCGCAGCTCCGCGGCCGTGAGGACCTCCTCGTCGTCCGGGAGTTTCGCCCCCGCGGCGTGCAGCAGTTCGCGGCCCAGGGCGGTCGAGTTCATGCGAAAGGGCGTGAAGAGCCGGACCGGGCCGTACTGCGCGAAGTGCTCCGCGACGCGGCCGGCCTCGAAGACCACGACCTCGCAGCCTTCCCGGCTTACGCGGAGGGCCATCTCCAGCCCGATCGGCCCCGCGCCAACGATTGCGATCCTGCGCGCGCTCATGCTCTACCCCAGCCCGAGGTGCTCCAGCTCCTCTTCATCGAATCCCAGGTAATGCCCGTACTCATGGAGAAGCGTGATCTTCATCTCCTTCGAAACTTCCTGCCGGCTCTGACCCATTCTTTCCAGATTTCGCTGGAACAGAAACACGGCGGCCCCTTCGCCCCCCACGCTGGCCTCCTTGTCGCCGACCGAAACCCCGATGAACAGCCCCAGGACCTCGGGATTCATGCCGGGGTCGTGCTCGGCCATGGCGCGCGTCGGCTTCGGCTCGGCGATCACCGGCACCTCCAGAACAGCCTCGCGGATCACCTGAGGCATGGATGCCAGGACCTTGCCCACCAGCGCCTTGAACTCATCGGGACTGAACCGGACGGGCAGGGGAAAATTCTCGGGATCGACCCGGTGGGCCTCGCCGAAGAGCAGGTCGGCTTCCTCGAAGCGGCCCATGACCTCGAGGACCGTTGCCTCGATCTCGGCGCGCTCGGGATCGTCCTCCTCGTCGGCGGGAGGCTTGAGCGCGCGAACGGCCTTCAGGGCTTCGGGGGTTCTCCAGAGGAGATGCAGGCATTCGGCGCGGCGCAGCGCGGCGCCCCAGTGCTCCGGGTCCTTCTCGAGGATCGCCTCGAAGCTCTCGAGAGCCAGCGCGTACTCGCCGTCCTCGAGCGCGGTCCCGCCCTCGTCGGCGAGCGCGTCGATGACCCCGTCTCCGGACGTCACCTCACGAAGTCTTGGCGGTGGTCGTTCGCTCCGCGCGGTCGAGCAGTTCCTGGATCTCGGCGACCGTCGGCGCGAGCTGCTGCGCCTGCGCGCGGAGAAGATCCATGTCGCCGGACTGGGCGTACCGGTCCATGTCGGTGATGCACCGGCGAGCGGTGGCCACCGCGATCGAGAGGTGCTCGCGGTCGAGGATGTTCATGGCCGAGGACTGGTTCATTGCCGAATCGAGGGCACCGTTCAGCTCCTTGTCCAGCCCGGTGACCCTGTCGGACTCGCTGTTCTGGATCGCGCTGGTGAGCCGCGTGTTGACGTCGTCCACCTGGGCCCTGAGCGCGGCAAAGGAGACGTGGACCGCCTTCGTGTCCCCCGCCCACTGGCAGGAGGAGGCGGCCACGAGCGCAACCGAGAGCGCCACCGAGAGCCGTACCGCGCGGGATCGGACCGTCGGGACCCGGATCATCGCCAGAGGTAGACGATGGAGAACACGAAGAGCCACACCGCGTCCACGAAGTGCCAGTACCAGGACGCGGCCTTGAACGGGAAGTGCTGCTGCGGCGTGATCCGCCCACGAAGGACGGCGCCATAGACCACGTTCAGGAAGATGAGCCCGATCAGCACGTGGAGCCCGTGGAAGCCCGTGAGCATGAAGAAGGTCGAGCCGAAGATGCCGCTCTTGATGTTGAACGCCGACCCGTTCAGGAACCCGTATTCGTAGGCCTGACCGCAGAGGAAAATCGCGCCCAGGGAGATCGTCATGAGGATCGAGGCGATGGCGCCGTCCCGGCGATTCCGCTCGATCGCGGCATGCCCCAGGTGGAGCGTCACGCTGCTGAAGAGAAGGATGAAAGTGTTGACGGCCGGAACGAGGAGCTCGAAATGCGGCATCCCTTCCGGCGGCCAGGTCTTCGCGTGGACCCGCGCATAGATGAGCGCCGCGAAGAAGGAGGCGAAGATGGCGGCCTCCGAGGCGATGAAAAAGAACATCGCCGTCGTGAGACGCCGCTCGGCGTCTACCGCGTCGCGGCCGAAGAAGCGATCTCCGAGGAGCTCGCCCCACCACCGGCCCGCGCCGAAGATCGTGATCGCGCTCCCCAGGAGGAGCACCCCCAGGCCCTGCTTCCAGCCATGGATCGACGTGACCAGCCCGACCGGGATGAGTCCCGCCCCGAGGGCCGTGATGATCGGCCACCGGCTGGGCACCGGATCGTGACTGTGTGCGTGCGTTGCCGTGTCCATGATGCGCCCTCGAGTCCACGATCGACCTTGGAAGCGCAACATGTTGCCCCGCGGCACGCGCGCTGGCAAGCGGAATTAGTGGACGACCACGACCTTCACGCGCTTGTCGAGCGGTCCCGCGGTCACACGAATCCAGTACACGCCGGACGCCGCATTACCGCCGCTGTCGAGCTGGCCGTCCCAGTGCAGAATGTGGGTGCCGGCCGCGAGCATCGCGTGCTCGACCACGCGGATCCGCCGTCCCTGCGCATCGTAGACCATGGCCGCGACCATCATCCCCTTCGGCAGCTCCAGATTCACATCGGTGCGTCCCGAGGTTCTTCTGTGAATCCGCAATAACCTGGAACTTTTGGAGGGTCGCTACTCCGAGCCATGTGCCGCGACGAGTGGATTGCGCCGCTTGCCGGCGTCGGGCTCCGCGGCGATTTCCTCCGAGGGAACATCTCCCGCCTCCTTCTCGATCTTGGAGAATCTCGCGAGGAGCGTGTACACGGCGGGGACGAGCAGAAGGGTGAGGAAGGTGGAGAAGATGAGGCCCCCCACGACCGCGATTCCGAGTGGGCGACGCGATTCCGCACCCGCGCCGAAGCCGATCGCGATCGGGAGGATCCCGAACACCGTGGCGAAGGAGGTCATGAGGATCGGGCGGAGGCGGATCTTCGCGGCCTCGGCCACCGCGTCGGTGACCTCGAGCCCCCGCGCCCGGAGCTGGTTTGCGTACTCCACGATCAGGATCGAGTTCTTCGTCACGAGCCCGATCAGCATGATGAGCCCGATCTGGGAGAAGATGTTGAGGCTCTGCCCGAACACGAAGAGCGAGATCAGGGCGCCCACCACGGCGAGCGGAACCGAGAGCAAGATCGTGAGCGGATGGACGAAGCTCTCGAACTGCGCCGCGAGCACGAGATAGATGAAGATCACGGCGAGCAGGAACAGGAAGTAGAGGCTGTTGCTCGACTCCCGGAATTCCTTCGACTGCCCGCCGAGCTCGTGCCGGACCGTCG
>JAYUAE010000102.1:0-1915 GCA_043741515.1 Candidatus Eiseniibacteriota bacterium
GACTGACTCAGGAGTTCGATCTGCCCCTGGCGGAGACGCACCTCGGTCGTGGAGCTCGACTCGAGGTAGCTCTCCGCCTCCTGGGCGCCGGAGCGCTCGGCCTGGATCCGGACCTTCTCGGCGAGATCGACGGCGGACTGGCGGGGCATGCTAGATCGAGGGTCCTCCGACCATCATCGAGGAGAATCGCACCGTGGGCTGCCCCACGCCGACGGGAACCATCTGCCCGTCCTTCCCGCACATGCCGCGCGTCTGCTCCACCTTGAGGTCGTTGCCGATGCCCTCGATCCGCTGCATGGTGTCGAGCGAGTTCCCGACGAGCACCGCCCCGCGCACCGGCCGTGTGAGCTTTCCGTTCTCGATCCAGTAGCCTTCCCGGACCGCGAAATTGAAGTTCCCGCTGGTCGTCTCCACCGAACCCCCGCCCAGCTCCGAGGCGTAGAAGCCCTTCGTGATCCCGCTCAGGAGCGAAGCCGGATCGCTAGTGCCGGCGTCGATGTAGGTATTGGTCATGCGCGGGATCGGCCAGTTCCGGTAGGACATCCGCCTGCCGTTTCCAGTGGACCGCAGCGTCATGAGCCACCCGTTCTGCTTGTCGATGAGATAGGAGCGCAGGACGCCCCCATCGATCGCGACCGTCTTCTGCCCCGGCGTGCCCTCGTCATCCACCGCGTAGGAGCCGCGGCCGTTCGGCCAGCTGGAGTCGTCCACGACGCGCAGGAGCGGCGAGGCGATGCGCGTCCCGGCCAGCCCGGAGAGAAGCGAGGTGCCGCGGCGAACGCCGTCCGCCTCGAGCGCGTGCCCGAGCGATTCGTGGATCAGCACGCCGCCCCATCCCGGAGCGACCACGACCGGCATGGATCCCGCGGGCGCCGATCCGGCGTCCAGGAGCCGCAGCGCCTGGAGCGCCGCGCCATGCGCCGCGTCCTCGGGGCTCACCCGCGCGAAGTAGGAGGCGTCCACGCGGCCCCCCAGCGTCGCGAGGCCGCTGGCGCGCTTTCCTCCGGCCTGCGCGGCCGGGGTGCAGGAGACGCTGGTCAGGTACTGCCGGTCGACGACATAGATTCCCTCGGAGGTCCCGATCAGGATGTCGCGCGTCTCATCCACGTACTCGATCCGGACCGATACGATCCGCGGATCCGCGGCGCGCGCGGCCGCGTCCATCCTGCGCAGGAGATCGAGCTTGTTCGCCTCGATCATGAGCGGCTCGGGGTCCACGAGGGTGAACGGCGGGTGGATGGTGCGGCTCGTCACGTCGATCGGGTTCGTGCGGCCCTGGGTCTCCACGATGCTGGAGGCGACCCGCGCGGCGTCCAGGAGCGTGGAGTAGGAGAGCTCGTCGGAGAAGGCGTAGCCGGTCTGGTTGCGCAGGACGACACGCACGCCGGCGCCGCGGGGATATCCGTACGTCACCGAGTCGATCTTGCCGCCATCGAGAACGATCGAGGTCCGGAACCGCTGCTCCGCGAAGATATCCGCGGCGTCTCCTCCGCGCGCGAGCGCTTCCTGGAGGATGCGGTTCACCGTCTCCTCGTTCAGGACGTCACGAAGCTCCTGGCCGATGCCCATGAGCGCGGCCTGGGCTACGCGGGGATGGAAGAGGGATACGGCTTCGGGAAGGCCGGCGGCCACTGCTCCCGTGATGAGGGCGCCCTTCCTGAGAAAGTCCCGGCGTGACATCGGTCGATCGGAGGGCATTATTGGAAGCCTTGCAGATTCCCACGCCGGTTGCAAGGGTTCGGGAAGCTCTGTTAGGGTGGGGTTCTGGTTCCGCATGCGGCTTCGACACGGTTCCCTGAGGGCTGAATGGAACGAATCCGGAACAGGATCTTCTCGGTGGAGGAAGCGAACCGCCTCATCCCCTACCTCGAGCAGGCATTGGGAGCGCTCGCGACCAGGGCCCGCGAGATCGCGG
>JAYUAE010000103.1:0-23546 GCA_043741515.1 Candidatus Eiseniibacteriota bacterium
GATAGGGCTCGCCGAAGATGCGGACCTCCTCCTGGCGCTCCACGAGCCGCCGGCCCAGCGTTCCCTCGGCCTGGTAGCCCACGATGACGATGGTGTGCCTCGCGTCGGAAACGGTGTGCTTGAGATGGTGGAGCACGCGCCCGGCCTCGCACATGCCCGACGCCGAGATGGTGATGAACGTGCCGCGCTTCTCGTTCAGCCTCTTGGACTCCTCCACGTCGCGGACGAGCGTGATCCGTCGCATGCCCAGCGGATCCTCGCCGCGACCGAGCGCGGCGACCGTTTCCCGGTCGTAGACCTCGGGGTGACGCTGGACGATGTTCAGGATCTCGGCCGCGAGCGGGCTGTCCACGTAGATCGGAATCTCGGGCACGCGGCCCGCCGTGAAGAGGAGGTCCAGCGCGTGCACGACCTCCTGGGTCCTGCCCACGGCGAATGCGGGGATGACGATCCTCCCCTGCCGTTCCAGGGCCGCGCGAACCACGCGCTCCAGCGCCTCGTGAAGCGACACCTCGCCGGGATGATGCTGGCCCCCGTAGGTACCCTCCGTGATGAGGTAGTCGGCCTTGGGGAGCGGCGCCGGATCGCGCAGGATCGGCCGGTCCGGCCGCCCCAGGTCGCCGGAGAAGACCAGCGATCCCCCGCTTCCGTTCTCCTGCCATGTGATCCCCACGGACGCCGAGCCCGGAATGTGGCCCGCTTCGTGAAATGCCGCGCGCACTCGCTCCATCGGCTCGAAGGTCTCCTCGTACCCGTGAGGGACGAACTGCGCGAGCGCCTTCTCCACCTCGCCGGGCGTGTAGAGCGGAAACACGGGACCCTTCGCCCGGCCGCGGTGATGCCGGTTCATGAATTCGGCGTCCTTGATCTGGATGTGCGCCGCGTCGAGAAGCATGGCGCGGCACAGATCCACCGTGGCCGCAGTGGCGTGGATCGGCCCGTCGAATCCCTGCTTGCAGAGAAAGGGAATGGCTCCCGAGTGGTCGATGTGGGCGTGCGAGAGGATCATGCAATCCACCGAGGGCGCGTCGAACGGCAGCGCGCGGTTCCGCGCTTCCGACTCCACGCGTCTCCCCTGAAAGAGGCCGCAATCCAGGAGCATGACTCCCGATCGGCAGGTGAGAAGATGTTTGGATCCGGTGACGGTCCGCGCGGCGCCCCAGAAGGTCACCCTCACGAGGCCGCCCTCACGGACTTCGCGATCACGCGGTCAGTCTCCCGGGTACAGATGAATCCCCGCGGTCAGCTGGGAGAGCACCGACAGCTCCGAGTTCCCCACCTGGGCGTAGCCCCGCAGCGAGAAATCCAGGGACATCCTCGGGCGCACGAAGTGCTCGAGACCGGCTCCGACGACGAGAAACGGGCCCTCGTCCACGCGGCGCGATTCCTTCGTCTCGTAGATCACGCTAGGGCTCGCGAAGCCGAGGCCTCCCAGGAGATACTGCGAGGTCTCGCGCTCACGATGGAAGAACACGACGGCCTCGGACGCCACGGTGGTCACAATGAGAGTACTGTCCTTCGCGGGGAAGGGGCGCGGGGTCACCGGAAGCCCTGCCCGCGGCCCGTAGTGCTGGTTCTCGAAGGAAAAGCCCAGCGCCGCCCGCGAGCTCAGCATGTAGCGAAAGCGGAATCCATAACCCACGCCGCGATCGTAGTGGTCGTTCAGCTCCGAGGAACCGCGCACCACGCCGTATCCGATCTGCCCACCGATGCTGATCGTCCCCTTCCGCTGCCGGCGAAGCGTCGGTATCGTGCGCGGGCTGACCGGGGCCGGCTGGCGACGCATCATCGTCTCGGCCGACCCTGCCCGGGCCCATCCCATGAGCTCCTCCGCCCCGACGTGAGCCGGCATTCCCAGCGCCGCCGCCGCGCAGACCATCGCGATTCCCACCACACGTACGTTCATCCATTCCTCCCGATGCCGGCCGACGCGTCAGGCGCGCGGATGGAAACTCGTGTACTCCGAGCGCAGATAATTCCGGTCCAGATGGGTGTAGATCCTCGTCGTCTCGATGGAGCGGTGTCCCAGGAACTCCTGGACCACCCGCAGATCGCATCCTCCTTCAAGCAGATGCGTCGCGCACGAATGGCGAAGCGTGTGGGGCGAGATCGGACGCGTGATCCCGGCCGCCAGCCGGTAGCCCTCGAGTAGCTTCCAGTAGCCCATGCGCGAGAATCTCCGGCCGAGCCGCGTCAGGAACAGGCCGCGCTCGCTCCGGTCGCGCAGGAAATGCGCGCGGGCGCCGTCGAGGTACCGCCGGAGCGCGGCCTTCGCCTTTCCTCCAAACGGCACGATCCGCTCCCGCGAGCGCTTCCCGAAGCACCGGACCAAGTCCTCCTCCAGATCCACCTCTTCCAGCGTGAGCTTCACCAGCTCGCTCACGCGGAGCCCCGTCGCGTAGGCCAGCTCCAGCATGGCGCGGTCCCGCACCCTCGCGGGTTCCTCCCCGCGCGGCGCTCCCAGGAGCGATTCCACCTCGGGGATCGTGAGCACGTCCGGAAGCGGCCGCGTCTTCCGGGGCGGCCGGATCTGGAGCGCGGGATTCTCCTCCGTGTGGCCGCGCCGGCGCAAGAACTCATGAAAAGCGCGCAGCGAGGCGATCTTTCGCGCCACGGTCGAGGCCGCCCATGCGCGCTCGGCGATGTAGGCTTCCACCTCCTCGACCCGGACCGCGCCCGCGCTTCGCTTCCCGCGCGCCACGAGGAAGGCGTCGTACTGCTCGAGATCCTTCACGTAGGCGCTCACCGTGTTGTCGCCGAGCCTGCGCTCCAGGCTCAGGTGCTCCCGGAACTCGCGAATGCGATCGCCGAGGACGCTGCGGGATAACTTCGTGCCGACGGTCCGCGCGGGCGCGTTTCGCTTCATGCCGGACGCGCCCGCCTCTCGCCCGCGCGCTCCCAGCCTAGCTCCAGCTCCCCGCGCTCCAGGCCGAGCAGGAATCGCTTCCAGCGCAATCCGCTCGAGAAGCCACCGATCGACCGGTCGCCGTGGATCACGCGATGACAGGGGACCACGATCGGTACAGGATTTCTCCCGAGCGCGTTCCCGACCGCCCGGGCCCCGCCCGGAAGTCCAAGCCGCCCGGCAAGCGTCCCGTACGAGACGAGCGACCCGTACGCCACGCGCCGGGTCGCTTCCCAGACGCGCCGCTCGAAACGCGAGCCCTCCGCCAGGTCCAGATCCAGGTCGAGCGCCGTCTCGCGGCCGGCGAAGTAGCCCTCGAGGGCGCGCCGGACCGGATCTGTCCAGCGTGGACGCTTCACGTAGTGGATCCCGAGCGCACGCGCCTCGCGCGCCGAGGGAGCCTCCCGCTCCCCGAGCCCGAGGCCGCGAAGCCCCGCCTGGGTCGCGAGGATCCAGACCGGGCCCAGCTCGCTCGTCACGCTGGCGGAGGCCACTTCGAGGACGGCGCTCAAGCGTTCGCTCCGTTCGTCTGTCCGATCTCGCGCAGGATTCGCTCGGCCATGCGCAGCCCGATGCCCGGAACCGCCGCGATCGCTCCGGCCGGCTGGCGGCGGATCCGCTCCAGCGAGCCGAAGGTCTGGAGCAGGAGCGCGCGCCGCTTGGGACCGAGCCCCGGGATTCCGTCCAGCGCGGAGACGCGCGCGGCCTTCGTGCGCAGCGTCCGGTGGTACCCGATGGCGAAACGATGCGCCTCGTCGCGGATCCGCATCAAGAGCTTCACCGCGGGCGAGCGACGCGGCAGGAGCAGCGAGTCGCGGCGCCCCGGGATGAAGATCTCCTCCAGGCGCTTCGCGAGCCCGATGAAGGGCACGCGCTCGAGCGAACTCCCCTTCGCCGCCTTCCGCGCGGCCTCGAGCTGCCCCACTCCCCCGTCGATCACGATGAGGTCCGCGGGCTCGATCTCGCCCTCCTGAACCCTCGCGGCGTGGCGGCCCACCGCCTCCGCCATGGAGGCGAAATCGTCCTGCCCGCAGACCGAGGCGATCCGGAATCGCCGGTACTCCCCTTTGAACGGGACGCCGTCGCGAAAGGTGACCATCGAGGCGACCGTATGGCGTCCCTGGATGGTGGAGACGTCGAAGCAGCGGACCCGCCGCGGAAGGCTCGCCAGCGAAAGCTCCCGCTGCAGCTCGAGCGCCTCGTCGAATTCGCCCGCCCGGAGCGGCCGCGTCCCCCGGCCCTCCTCCGACTCGCGTCCCAGGAGAAGCGAAGCGTTGCGCCTCGCCGTGCGCACCAGCGCGCGCTCCGCAGTCCCTCGCGGGGTGCGGACGCGCACCGGAGGGCCCGGCGCGGCCGAGAGCACCTGCTCGAGAAGCTTCGCTTCGGCCGGTTCGACCTCGACCAGCACGCACCCCGGCACCCGCTCCGCGCGCGTGTAGTAGAGCGTGAGAAACGCGCGCAGGAGCTCCGCCTCGTCCGAGTTTCCCGCGCCCGCGAGCCAGCGAACGTCGCGCGAGAGCACGCGCCGCTCGCGGACCTTGAAGATGACCGCGCACGCGACCTCCCCCTGGCGCGCCACGCCCACCACGTCCGCCTCGGGGCCGCTCAGGTCCACGACGCGCTGCCGCGCGAGGATGGACTCGATGCCGTGCACCTGGTCGCGGATACGCCCTGCGCGCTCGTATTCCCGGCGCGAGGCCGCTTCCGCCTGCAACTCTTGTAAGGTCCGGACCACTTCCTCGCGCCTGCCCGCCAGGAAGTCGCAGAACTGCTCCACCATCGAGCGGTACTCCTCCTGGGTCTGCATCGCGATGCACGGGCCCGTGCACCTTCCAATGTGGAAATCCAGGCACTCCCGGCGCGCCGCGATGTGCGCGTCGATGTCCTGGCAGGAACGCATGGGGAAAATCGTCTGGGTCATGCGGAGCAGCTCCCGGAGCGCCTTGACCTCCGTGTAGGGACCGAAATAGCGCCCCCCGTCGCGCTCGATCCTACGGACGAGCGACATGCGGGGATACGATTCCTGCCAGGAGACCCGGATGTAGGGGTACCGTTTGTCGTCCTTGAGACGGATGTTGTACTGCGGCTGGTGCTCCCGCACGAGCGTCGCCTCGAGAAGAAGCGCGTCCCCCTCGGAATCCACCGCGATGAAATCGAGATCCTGGACCTTGCGCGTCAGCGCCACCTGACGCGGACCGATGAGATCCGGGCTCTGGAAATGCGACCGGACCCGCTGATCCAGCCGCTTGGCCTTCCCGACATAAATCACTCTGCCGCCCGGGCCCTTGAAGACGTATACACCGGGCAGCGCCGGGAGTGAGGCGATCTTGCGCTTCAGGTCGTCTTCACGATTCGGTTCGTCGGAGGGCGGGAGGGAATCTTCGGGTCGTTTTCGAAGACGCGGGGCCATCCCAGCGATTATAGCATGCGGGAATCCCGCCTCGGAGGTTGACAGCCCGGTGATCCCCCGATATTCTAACGGCTTATACTCTGCCGCTCCCGGACCACGACGATGAACCGGAGGAACGAATGCCTCGCCACAAATCAGCCGTGAAGAGAGTCTCCACGAACTTGCGGGACCAGAAGCGCAACCTGGCGGTGAAGTCGGAGCTGAGAACGTTGATTAAAAAAGCCAAGCAAGAGCCTGGTAATACTGCGCTTATGAAGGATGTGACTTCCAAGCTGGACCGCGCCGTCAAGAAGGGGATGCTGCCCAAGACGGTCGCGAACCGCCGCAAGTCCCGTCTCGCGAAGATGGTCAACCGGACGACGAAAGCTTCCTGAGCGCCTCCTCGACCCTTCTTCGGCATTCGGCCGCGGCCTCTCCGGATGGCACGCGGTCTACCTGACCGGTCTTCCGGTCCCGCAGCTCGACGATCCCGTCTTTCAACCCCTTCTCCCCGATCGTCACCCGGAGCGGGATGCCGATCAGGTCCGCATCTTTGAACTTTCCGCCCGGGCGCTCGTCGCGGTCGTCGATCAGGGTCTCGACACCCCACCCGTTCAGCCTCTCGTAAATCGACTCGGCGACATCCTTCGTCTCGGCATGGTTCACGTTCACGGGAACGAGGTGCACGTGGTAGGGCGCGATCGAGAAAGGCCACACGATCCCGTTCGGGTCGTGGAGCTGCTCGATCACCGCCGCGACGGTCCGGGTGATCCCGATCCCGTACGTTCCCATGACGATCGTGCGCTCCGCTCCCTCGGCGTCCAGGTAGCTCGCGCCCATCGCCTGCGAGTACTTCGTCCCGAGCTTGAAGATGTGGCCCACCTCGATCCCGCGCCCCATTCGCATGACGTCCCCGCATCGCGGGCACCGGTCCCCCTCGCGCGCGGTCGTTAGATCCGCCCGCTCGCGAGAGCGGATGTCGCGCGCGACCCGAACGTTCACAAGGTGCACGTCGCGGGCGTTGCCTCCGGTCACGTAGTTCCGGTTCTCCTGGATCGCAGCATCCAGAATGGTGCGCAGGGTCTCCGGAATCCCGGCCGGCCCGGTGAATCCGAGAGGGCCGCCCGTGAGCCGCTCGATCTCCTCGGCGGTCGCGAGACGCGGCGCGGGGTGTCCCAGCACCCTGGCGAGCTTCGCCTCGTTCAGATCGCGATCTCCCGGCACGACCGCGAGGACCGGCTCTTCTCCCGCGAGGAAGACGAGTGATTTCAAGAGCCGCCCGGGCTCGACGCCGAGAAAGGAGGAAACCTCCTCGACCGTCTTCTTTCCCGGCGTCTCACGCTTCGTGAGCGGCGCCTCCTTCTCCTCGGGCGCCGCCTCCACGCGGAACGTGGCGCTCTCGGAGGAGGCCGCATAGCCGCACTGCGATGAGAAGACCAGCGACTCCCCCGATTCGGCGGTGACCATGAACTCGTGGTTCACGTCGCCGCCGATGGCGCCGGAGTCCGCTTCCACGACGACGAATTCCAGCCCGCAGCGCCGGAACACCGCCGCGTAGGCCTCGCGCATCTCCCCGTAGGCGGTCTCGAGCTGGGCCTCGTCCGTGTGGAAGCTGTAGCCGTCCTTCATGAGAAATTCGCGCGCCCGCATGACGCCGAAGCGCGGCCGGATCTCGTCCCGGAACTTGGTCTGGATCTGGTACAGGTTGAGGGGCAGATCGCGATACGAGCGGATGTGGCTGCGAACGAGATCGGTGATCGCCTCCTCGTGGGTGGGGCCGATCGCGTAGTCCCGGTCGTGGCGATCGCGTATCCGGAACAGCTCCCTCCCGTACTTGTCCCAGCGGCCGGTCTCCTGCCATAGCTCGGCCGGCATGAAGATCGGCAGGCGAAGCTCCTGCCCTCCCGCCCGGTCCATCTCCTCCCGCACGATCTGCTCCACCTTGCGGGTGACCCGCCATCCGAGCGGCAGGAGGCTGTAGATGCCGGCCGCGAGCTTCCGCAGCATGCCGGCTCGAACCATCAGCTTGTGGCTGACCAGCTCCGCGTCGGCCGGGTCTTCCTTGAGCGTCGGTGCGAACGCTTGCGAGAGGCGCATGGGGGTAGGGCTCGTCTCCGTTCAGAGGTTCTCGAGCGTCTGCTCGAAGGTGTAGTACCCGGGCGCTTTCCCGGCAATGAAGCGCGCGGCCTGAAGCGCACCCCGCGCGAAGACCGCGCGGTCGGTGACCGTGTGCACGATCTCGAGCGTCTCGCCCGCTCCGGCCAGAAGCGCGCGATGCGTGCCGACCGCGCTTCCCGAGCGCACCGAATGAACTCGGACCTCGCCGGGTTTCCGCGGCTTCGTGGGATCGGGCTCCCGGATCACGGATTCCGCTCCACCCGCGGCGAGAAGCGAGGCCCACGCGAGCGCGGTTCCGCTCGGCGCGTCACGCTTGGCCGCGTGGTGGTGTTCGATGAGATCGATCTGGAAGAGCGGCCTGGCTGCGTCGGGAACCGAGCGCAGCATGGCCGACGCGACGGCGTTCCCCGGACTCAGGTTCCGCGCGCGCAGCACGGCAGCGCGGCGCGCCAGCCCCCGGATGCGCTCCTCCTCGGCTTCGGAGAGCCCCGTCGTCGCGCTCACGAGCGCGCGGGGCGAGCGGTCGAGCCAGTCCAGGAGCCGGGCCGTGCCGGCGGCGAGGCTCACATCGATCACGACCGCCTCGTCCGGAAGCGCGGCCCCGCTCCCGGACAGGAGCTCTTCGGGGGTCACCCACGCACACCCCGGCGGACACCCCGCGGAGCGCGCGGAGCGCGCCGCGCAGACGGCAAGGCAAAGCTCCGGAAACTCCGCGATGGCAGCGCGCACGGCGCTTCCCAAGCGGCCGGTCGCGCCGAAGAGGATGAGCGGGACGGGGGTCACGCCGGGTCAGCGGCCCGATCGCGCGGACGTCGCGACGCCGGCGCGCTCGAGCGCCTGATCCACGGCGGCGGCCGTCTCGGGCCTCACGGGAACGAGCGGCAGCCGCAGCTCGCCGGTCGTGAATCCGAGGCGCATGAGCGCGTGCTTCACCGGGCCCGGGTTTGTTTCGAGGAAGAGCGCGCGGAAGATCGGCGTGAGCTTCCGGTGAACCGCCTCGGCCTCCGCGAATCGTCCGGCGGCGGCGTGCGCGTGGATGGCGTTCATCTCGCCCGGAACGACGTGCCCCACCACCGAGACGACTCCCCGGGCGCCGACCGCGAGAAGCGGCAGAAACAGGGAGTCGTCCCCCGCCAGGATCGTGATGTCGCAGCGCGCGCGGATCGCGCTCGCCTGGTCGAGCGAGCCGCTCGCCTCCTTGATGGCCACGATACGCGGATGCGCCGCCAGCGTGGCGACGGTTTCCGGGAGAAGGGCGACGCCGGTCCGGGAGGGCACGTTGTAGAGCACGATGGGACGATCCACGCGGTCGGCCACGGCGCGGTAATGGGCGATGAGGCCTTCTTGGGTCGGTTTACACGAGTAGGGCGTGATCACCATGACGCCGTCCGCGCCCGCGCGGATCGCGTCCTGGGAGAGCTCGATCGTCTCGGAGGTCAGGGCCGTTCCGGTGCCCGCGATCACGGCGGCGCGTCCACGCGCGGCCTCGATCACGGTCCGGATCACCTGCGTGCGCTCTTCCCTTGTGAGCGAGGTGGCCTCGCCGGTGCAGCCGCACGGATAGAGCGCGCGAACGCCGCCCTCAACGAGGTGGTTCGCCAGCCGGGCCAGCGCGTCTTTGTCCAGCGCGCCGTTTCGAAACGGCGTGACGAGCGCGACGGCCAGGCCCTCGAACATCGCTTTCGGATCCGCCATGCTCCGCACCTCGCTCGTGGTCCGCGGCGCCGTCACCGGCGCGGCGGGGGTTCTACGGCCTGCTCGAAACGAAAGTCGACGTGCTCGTACTGCTCCTCTGGCCGGGCGTTCAGGATCTCCGCGCGTCTCACCTCCGCCGCCGGGGGTCCGGGCCTCTGGGGCAGCTTGATCGCCCGGAGGCGGTACCGCCCGGGCACGAGCCGGAGCTGATAGCCGCCGGGCCCCTTGCGCTCGACGAACCGCACGTAGGTCGTGTCCGAATCCGACTTCGCCTCGACACGGTAGCGCGCCGTCGAGTCCGCCGCGACGAGCGTGCCGGTCACCGTCGCGGCCGCGCGCGGGTCCACCGCGACGATATTGATACTATCCGCGACCGGCCGCTCGGGTGTCAACCGGATCACGGACGGGTAGCTGGCGACCACGTCGGTGGCCGAATCGATGGCGCCGCTCCGGTTCAGGTCGTAGACCGCGTGAATGGTAAATCCACGCAGGAGGGGCAACCCGGTCAGGTCGTAGGCCGCCGAGGTATCGGTCTCGGTCGCATAGGAAGGAGCCGCGTTCAGGAAATCAGGCACCGCCCCCAGCGACTCCGGATACGCCCAGATCGGAACCCCTCGCGTCGGGAGCGTCCGGGCGCGGAGCACGCCCCGGATCTTGCCCGGATCCAGCGAGTCCCCCGTCGTGAAGCGGATGGTGACGGGCGAGCCGAGCGGAACCCCGTGCGCGTCTCGCGACCCCGCGCTGAGGAACGCCTGGTAGGTCGTGTTGGGGCGGAGCGGCTCCTCCCAGGAGACGCGGAACTTGCGGCCGCCCCAGTGAAACGAGGGCGCTCCGGGCGGCGGATAGATGCGGAAACCGTCCCGCACGCTCACGCGGTCCATCGGCTCGGAGAACAGGATCTCGATTCCGGCCTGAGGCGGAACTCGCGTCGTGCTGTCGGCGGGAACCGTGACCAGGACGTGCGGCGGAATCGAGTCGACCGG
Source organism: Candidatus Eiseniibacteriota bacterium (assembly GCA_043741515.1). Classification (GTDB taxonomy): domain Bacteria; phylum Eisenbacteria; class RBG-16-71-46; order SZUA-252; family SZUA-252; genus WS-7. The sequence continues at coordinate 10,091 of JAYUAE010000103.1, forward strand.
GCCGCCCGGCGGAAAATCGGGCTTGGCGCACCCTCCGAGCAGCGCGGCGAGAGCGACGGCCCCCGCGAGCGCCGCCGCAGGGGCGAGGAGCCTCGGGGCCGGGACCGCGCGCCGCCTCACCGCCCTCGGCGGCCCCGCGCGGTCGCGCTCCGGCGCGCTCGGGACACTCCGGCGGCCCGGCCTCGCGCGATGGACCGCGACGGGGTCTTTTTCTTCGCCGCCACTTCCGCCCGGACCGGCTTGTTGCGCCCGGAGCCCGCCTTCGCGCCGCCGCGCTTGGCCGCGCCCGCCACGAGGAGGTCGTAGAGGATCGCCTTCTGGAGGTGCATGCGGTTCTCCGCCTGCGGGAAGACCAGAGATTGCGCCCCCTCGAAGACGTCCTCGGTGATCTCTTCCCCTCGATGCGCGGGAAGACAGTGCATCACCGACGCGCCGGGCTTCGCGACGCGCAGGATCGAGCGGTTGATCTGATAGGAGCGGAACATGGGGAGCCGCTTCTCGCGCTCCGCCTCCTGCCCCATGCTGGCCCACACGTCGGTGTAGAGCACGTCGGCGCCCTGCGCCGCTTCCGCGGCGGAACGCAGCACGCGAACGCGGCCCGGCCCCGCACGCTCCACCTGCGCCACCAGATCCGGATCGGGATCGTACCCCTCCGGGCACGCGATCCGGATCTCCAGCCCGAAGAGCCGCGCCGCCTCGATCCAGGAATTGGCGACGTTGTTCCCGTCTCCGATGTAGGTGACGACGGCGTGGTCCAGGTCCGCGCCGTGCTCTTTCAGCGTGAAGAGGTCGGCGAGGATCTGGCAGGGATGGAGCCAGTCGGTGAGACCGTTGATGACGGGAACGGTCGCGTGGCGCGCGAGGTCCTTGGCCAGACTGTGCGCGAACGTGCGGATCATGATGCCGTCCACGTAACCCGAGAGAACGCGCGCCACGTCCGAGACCGACTCGCGCTGGCCCATCCCGATCTCGCGCTCCGTGATGAAGATCGAGGACCCGCCGAGCTGCGTCATCGCCACCTCGAAGGAGAGCCGCGTCCTGAGGCTCGGCTTGTGGAAGATCAGCGCGAGGGAGCGATGCGTAAGCTCGTGGTGCATGCGCCCCGCGCGAAGGTCCGCCTTGAGCCGCGCCGCCGTCGCGAACAAACGGTCCGCGTCGGCGCGCGTGAGGTCCGCAAAGGACAGAAGATCCCGCTTCGTCATCCTGTTCGCTCCTCGAATGGGTTGGTGTGGAGTACCCGCCTCACGCGCGCGGATGGGCGCGCGCATAGGCCGCCTTCAGCCGGCGACGGGTCACGTGGGTGTAGATCTGCGTGGTGGCGAGGTTCTGATGCCCGAGCAGCTCCTGGACGGCGCGAAGATTCGCGCCCCGGTCCAGGAGGTGCGTGGCGAAGCTGTGTCGGAGGGCGTGCGGATGGGTCGCCGCGTTCGGTCCCAGCCCGCCCAGCAAGGCGCGAATGTCGCGCTCGAGCGTACGGGGAGATATCGGGGCAAAGCCCCGTCCCGGGATCAGCGGGCTCTCGGAGCCGGGCGTGCGGCCGATCGCGGCCCAGTACCGCGCGAGCGTGTCCGCGGCGCGCGCCCCCACCGGAACGACGCGCTCCTTCGATCCCTTCCCCACGACCCGGACGAGCCTGCGGCGTGCGTCGAAGCGTCCCCAGGTGAGTCCGGTAAGCTCGCTGAGTCGTAGCCCCGACCCGTAGAGCCATTCCGCCGCGACAAGGGCGCGAAGGGCGCGGGTGTCGTCCTCCCGCACGGATGCGGCCGCCCGGTCCATCAATTCGTTGAGCGGCGCCTCTGAGATCGCGGAGGGCAAGGGCTGGGGGGCGCTGACTCGCGGAAGCGAACCCCGCAGAGCCCCCGTCATCTTGCCCCGGCGCTCGAGGTAGCGAAGGAAGGAGCGCAGCGCCGCAAGCGCACGCCCGAGCGTGCGCGCCGAGATCGCACGCTTGGTCCCGGCCGCCCTCGCGAGCGACCGCGCGGCCGCGAACGCGGCGAGAAGCTCGGGGGTCAGGTCCTCCGGAATCCGCGCCTCGGCGCCCAGGCGGGCGCGAGCGAACACGGCGAAGCGGGTCAGGTCGTCCCGGTACGCGCGGAGCGTGCCGGGCGCGGCACGCCTCTGGCCTTCCATGTACTCGAGAAACTCAGTGATCCAGCGATCCACTCGCGGCCTCGGAAGTTTCCTCGACGCGGGCCTTGCACTTCGGGCACTGGAGGTAGTCGCCCTTGGTCTTGGTGCGCTTCTGGAGCATGATGGGGTAGGCGCACGAGGGGCATGGCTGCTTCAGCGGCTTGTCCCAGATGGCGAAGGCGCAGGCAGGGTAGCGGCTGCAGCCGTAGAACGGCTTCCCGCGCTTGGTCCGGCGCTCCACGAGCTCTCCGGTCCCGCACTCGGGGCACGGAACGCCCAACCCGAGCGGGCGCGTCCCCTTGCACTCCGGATAGCGCGAGCACGCGAGGAATTTCCCGAACCTTCCCGAGCGCACGCGCATGGGGCTCTCGCAAAGCGGACAGGGCTGCGTCGGGACCTCGGTCGACTCGGCCTCCTCCTCGACCGGCATCGTCGTCTTGCACTCGGGATATCCCGGGCACGCGAGGAAGGGCCCGTTCCGGCCGTATCGCTTCACCATCTTGGAGCCGCACTTCGGGCACACGCGGTCCGACTCCTCGGTGAGCGATGCCTTCAGGCTCTCGCGCTGCGACTCCGCCTCGGCGAGGTCCTTCTTGAAGGGAGCGTAGAACTCGGCGACGACATGGTCCCAGGCGTCCTTCCCGTGCTCCACGCGGTCCAGCTCCCGCTCCATCTTGGCCGTGAACTCGACCTCGAACACGTCTCCGAACATTCGCGCCAGAAGCTTCCACACCGTCATGCCCAGATCGGTCGGGGTCAGCTTCCCGCGGTCCCGGAGCACGTAATCGCGCGTGAGGATGGTTCCGACGATCGTCGCGTACGTGCTCGGCCGTCCGATGCCCTTCTCCTCGAGCGTCTTCACCAGCGAGGCTTCGGTGTACCGGGGCGGCGGCTCGGTGAAGTGCTGCTCGGGAAGGATGCCGAGCTGTTTCAATGCATCCCCTTCGTTCAGCGCGGGAAGCTTCGAGGCCTCCGGGCCCGTCTCCTCGATGAGCAGCGACTGGTATGCGCGCGTGAAGCCGTCGAACTTGATGCGGCTCCCCGACGCGCGAAGGAGAAAAGCGCCGGCCGTGATATCGGCGGTGGTCGTGAGCACCAGCGCGGGGTTCATCTGGGACGCCACGAACCGCTGCCAGATCAACTCGTAGAGCCGGTACTGGTCGGACTCGAGGTGGCGCTTCATCGAAGCCGGCGTCCTCGCGACCGAGGTCGGCCGGATCGCCTCGTGCGCGTCCTGGGACGTCTCGCGTGAGCGGAAGGTGCGCGGCTCGGGCGGAAGGTAGTTCGGGCCGAACGAGGCCTGGATGAACTCCCGGACCTCCGCCAGGGCTTCGGGCGAGGTGCGGGTCGAGTCGGTTCGCATGTAGGTGATGAGGCCGGTGGCGCCATCGGGTCCGACTTCGATCCCCTCGTAGAGCTGCTGCGCGACCACCATGGTCTTCTGGGCGCTGAACCGGAGCCTCTGGAAAGACTCCTGCTGCATCGTGCTCGTGATGAAGGGCGGCAGAGGATTCCGCTTCTTCTCCTGCGTGCGCACCCCGGTGACGCGGAAGGATTCCTTCGTGAGCTCCGCCGCGGCCTCTTTCGCCTGGGCCTCGTTCTCGAGCGCGAACTTCTCTCCTGACTTCTTCTGGACCCGCGCGCGGAACCGCTCGCCCTTCGCGGTGGCGAGGTCCGCGTCCAGCGTCCAGTATTCGCGCGGAACGAACGCACGAACCTCGTCCTCGCGTTCGCAGATCAGGCGCAGGGCGACCGACTGCACGCGTCCGGCCGACAGGCCGTAGCGGATCGTCTTCCAGAGAAACGGGCTCACCTGGTAACCCACGAGCCGGTCGAGCACGCGGCGGGCCTGCTGCGCGTGCACCTTGTTCATGTCGATCTCGCGCGGCGCTTCGAGCGCCGAGAGGATCCCCCGCTTCGTGATCTCGTAGAACGCGAGGCGCTGGATCCGCCCGTCCGAGCCGTTCCCCAGCGTCTCGGCCAGATGCCACGCGATCGCCTCCCCTTCGCGATCGGGGTCGGGGGCGAGATAGATCGTGCTGGCCAGCCGCGCGCTTTGCTTCAGCTCTTTCAGGATCTTCGCCTTCCCCTTGATGAGGATGTAGGACGGCGTAAACCCCTTCTCGATGTCCACTCCGAGCTTGCTCTTCGGAAGATCCCGCACATGTCCGTTGGAGGCACGAACCTCGAAACCGGGCCCTAGATACTTCCCGATCGTGCGCGCCTTCGCCGGCGACTCCACGATGACGAGACTCCGGCCGCTCTTTCCCGCGCGCGGAGCGGCCTTGTCCTTGGCCTTCGGGGCCTTGGCGGGCGCCTCGGGCTTCACGGGCTTGGCGGCGGGCTTGCCCGCCTTCGCGGGCGCCTTCCCCTTGGACTTGGTCTTTGGCTCGGTCACGGTCAGTGCGCGGTCTGGGTGGCGCCCGGATCGAAGGGAACTCCGTGCTCTTCGTCGAACCAGTGGATCAGCACCTCGGTCGCCAGCTCCTCCGCACTTGCCTCGCTGTCCAGCGAGGAGCCTTCCTCACGCGCGCGGGCCATGATCTCCTCGAACTGCTCCGGCGTGACGCGGCCCGACTCGCTCAGACGGAAGAAATAGGTGTACGCCGGCGAGGACAGGAGCGCCCGCTCCGGCCCGGTAGGCACGCGTACGTGCTTGTGCGCGACACGCGTCTCGCCGGGGTAATCCTCCCGGGAGTAAGGCTCCAGCGCGCGGAAGATCATCTCGAACGCCTGGTTCACCACGTCCACGTCGTGGCGGCCCGAGTCCAGCACCTGCGTAAGCTCGAGCAGGGCGTCCTCGTTCCCGTCCACGTACGACTTCAGCTGCTCCACGATGAGGAACATCATCTCGCGTACGTTGTCATCCATGGGTCCCCTCCCGGGCTATGCGCCGTGGCATTTCTTGTATTTCTTCCCGCTGCCGCATGGGCAGGGATCGTTTCGACCGGTTTTCGGTTCCTGCGCGACCAACGGAGCCCGGGGCGCCGAATCCGGCGCCCCCGCGGCCCCTTCGCCTCCCGCAGCCGGCGTGCCAAACGCCGACACCGCCGCGTGCGACTCCGACTTCGGCGTCGCGCGCACCCGTGGAGCCACCCGGGGCTCGACCGGCGCGGCTGCAAGCCGTTCCGGTCCGCGATGCGCGGCCCCGGACGGCAGCGCGGCCTGCGCGCTGGGCTCCAGAACCAGATTCGCACGGAACAGCGTGCGCACCGTCTCCTCGCGGATGGAATGCGTCAGATCTTCGAACATCGAGAACGCCTCGCGCTTGTACTCCACGAGCGGATCGCGCTGGCCATAGGCCCGGAGCCCGATCCCCTCGCGGAGATGATCCATCTCGCGAAGATGGTCCATCCAGTGCTCGTCGATCACGTTCAGGAATATCTGCCGCTCCAGCTCGCGCATGATCGGCGACGAGATCTCCTGTTCCTTCTCCTCGTACACCGCACGCACTCGCTCCCGAAGCCACTCGGACACCTCCTCGGCGGAGGGATGCCGGTCCCCGGAATCGGGCATCTCCACCGCCCGGAGCATCACCTGGCTGATCTCGTTCAGGAGCCGCTTCAGATCCTCCTCGTCCCAGCGCTCGTTCGTGGGCAGATAGGATGCGACGCGCTCCGAAACGATCTCGTCCATCATCTCGAGGACCGTATCCTTGAGGTCCCCCTCCTCGAGCGCCCGGAGCCGCTGCGCGTAGATCACCGTGCGCTGCTGGTTCATCACGTCGTCGTACTCGAGCAGATGCTTCCGGATGTCGAAGTTGTGCGCCTCGACGCGCTTCTGCGCGCGGCCGATCGCCCTCGTCACCAGCCCGTGCTCGATCACTTCCCCTTCCTGCACGCCCAGCCGCTCCATGATGCCGGCGATCCGCTCGGAGCCGAAGAGCCGCATCAGGTCGTCTTCGAGCGAGAGGTAGAAGCGCGAGCACCCCGGATCCCCCTGCCGTCCCGCGCGTCCCCGGAGCTGGCGGTCGATCCGGCGGCTCTCGTGGCGCTCGGTGCCGAGGATGTGGAGCCCGCACGGGACCTCGTTCTTGCACTGCGCGACCCGCTTCCAGACACCATGATCGAGCTGGCTCACCGAGCCCGCGAAGCATTCGTGGGCGCAGCGGATCACGCCGGTCTCGAGCTTGATGTCGGTTCCGCGGCCGGCCATGTTGGTCGCGATCGTCACGGCCCCCTTCCGGCCCGCCTGCGAGATGATCTCCGCCTCCTGCTGGTGGTACTTCGCGTTCAGCACGTGATGCGGGATTCCCTTTCGTTTGAGGAGCCGGCTCAAGGTCTCCGAGGCCTCCACGCTGATCGTTCCGACGAGGATGGGCACGCCTCCTCCGTGGAGCTCGGCGATCTCGTCCACCAGGGCGTTGTACTTCTCCCGGCGCGTCTTGAAGATGACGTCGTCGTAATCCATCCGGCGCACCGGCTGGTTCGTGGGCACCACCACCACGTCCCGCTTGTACGTGTGCCAGAATTCCTGCGCCTCGGTTTCCGCCGTGCCGGTCATGCCCGCGAGCTTCTCGTAGAGGCGGAAGTAATTCTGGATCGTGATCGTCGCGAGCGTCTGGGTCTCTCCCTCCACTCGCACGCTCTCCTTGGCCTCGATGGCCTGATGGAGTCCGTCCGAATAGCGGCGCCCCGGCATGAGCCGGCCGGTGAACTCGTCCACGATGAGGATCTTCCCGTCCTGCAGCACGTACTCCACGTCCTTCTCGTAGAGGGAGTACGCGCGCAGCAATTGCAAGATGTTGTGGACCTTCTCGCTCCGCTCCGCGTGCAGCCGCTCCAGGTCGCGCTTGTTCGCCACCTTGTCGGCGGGCTCCAGAGACTCGTCCTCGTCGATGGCGCTCAGCTCGGTCGCCAGGTCGGGCAGGAGGAAGAGGTTCCGGTCGCGCTGGGAGAGGAGCTCGCGGCCCTGCTCGGAGAGATCGATGGAATGGTTCTTCTCGTCGATCGAGTAGTACAGCTCCTCGTCCGCCTCCTGCATGCGCTTGTCGCGGATGAGCTCGAGCTCGATCTTCTGGATGAGCCGGCTCATGCCGGGATCGTCCGAGAGGAGCTTCACGAAGCGCTTGTTCTTCGGCGCACCGCGCTTCACTTGCAGAAGCTTGAATCCCGCGTCCCACTCCTGCGCAGGATCCTGCCGCATGCCCTCCGCGTCGGCGAGGATCCGGTTCACCAGCTGTCCCTGCGTGCGCACGAGCCGTTCCACATCGGGCTTCATCTCATCGTACTTCTGGATGCTGTGCTCGACCGGGCCCGAGATGATTAGCGGCGTCCGGGCCTCGTCGATCAGGACCGAGTCCACTTCGTCGAGGATCGCGTAGTGGTGGCCGCGCTGGACCCGGTGGTCGCGATGGCGCGCCATGTTGTCGCGCAAGTAGTCGAAGCCGAACTCATTGTTGGTGCCGTACGTGATGTCGCAGGCGTAGGCGGCCCGCCGCTCGGCGTGATCGATGCCGTTCTGGATGCAACCGACCGTGAGCCCGAGGTATGTGTAGATGCGTCCCATCCACTCGCTGTCGCGCCGCGCCAGATAGTCGTTCACCGTGATCAGGTGGACGCCCTTCCGGGACAGCGCGTTCAGGTAGATCGGCATCGTGGCAGCGAGCGTCTTTCCCTCGCCGGTCGCCATCTCGGCGATCTTTCCCTCGTGGAGCACGAGCGCGCCGAGGAGCTGGACGTCGAAGGGGATCATGTCCCAGGTGACGGGAATGCCGCAGACGTCCCAGCTCTGGCCGCTCAGCCGGCGGCAGGTCTCCTTGACGACGGCGAAGGCCTCGGGAAGGAGGTCGTCCTCGGTCTCCCCAGCCTCGAGCCGGGCGCGGAAGTCCGCGGTCTTCTCGACGAGCGCCTCGTCCGGAAGCTCGCGCAGGCGGCCGTAGTGCTCGTTGATTTCCTCCACGAGCGGCCACATGCGCTTGATATCGCGCTCATGCTTCGTCCCGAAGACGCGTGAGATCAGGTTGAGAACCATGGCTCCTTATATTCCGGTTCGGGCAGCCCCGCGGGGAACTCCCGCGACCGGTCCGGACCCGCCGCCGTCCGCCCGGCTTCCCCATACAGTGAAACCCCAGGAGCGCGAAGCTGCCGGGGTTCTGAGCGTCGGGACACAATCACAACTGGTTGGTGCGGCAGCGCTTACCATCCTCCTGGCAGGCCTCTACTCCATCTGCCCGAGACCGGAGTCTAGGGATCGGATGCCGGCCCTGTCAAGGCAGATTCACCTATCTAGATAGTAGAGGAATCCTGAGCGGCTCCGGAAGCGTCAGCGAAGCAGGAGCTCCATCGCGAAGCCCGCCGAGAGAGGAATGCGGAAATTGTCGTCGAGCGGGATAGGCAGGAGCTCGAACACGGTCGCGGTCAGCGCCCCGACCAGCCCCACGAAAAAGGGGATGCCGGGCATGAGGAGGCTCAGCCCGAAACAGACGAGGAAACAGGCGAGGCTCCCTTCCACCGACTTCCCGCCGAGAAGCCGGTGCTTCCCGATCGACTTCCCCACGATCGCCGCCATGGTGTCGCCGAGGATCAGGAAGCCGAGCGCCAGCACGGCCACTGGCTTGTCGAAAAGGTGCAGGGTGAGGAGCAGAGCGATGAGGAGGTACGTCGAACCCAGGAGCGAGGCATCCTCGTGATTTCTCAGAAGCTCGCCGAAGAAGTGACGGAACACGCCCCGGATCTTCGGGCTGTTGAGACGGAACACCTCGATCGCGAGGGAGAGGATCACCGAGGCGAGCAGCGCGCGCTGCCAGGTTCTCGCCCAGGTCTGGGGGCTCAGGTAGTAGGCGATGGGAATGGAGAGCGAAGCGAGGTGGATGGCCTTGCGTTTCAGCTCCGCGGCTAGGAGCACGTCCGCACCTCAGCGTGCCGGCTTCGCTTCATAGACCGCCTCGTACCGCCGCATCGCGGCATAGGTCTGCTTCACGTAGCCTCGCGTCTCCCAGTAAGGGATCAGCTCCACCCACAGATCATCCATCCTCGGACGCGCCGTGATCCAGCGCCTCACCGCTTCTTCGCCGCTGTTGTACGCTGCCGCGACGGGGCGCGTGTCGCCGAATTCGCGCGCGAGCTGGCGAAGATAGCGCGCGCCCAGCCGCACGTTCAACCCGGGGTCCAGCAGCGCGTCCTCGCTGACCGCGCTTCCCTTCAGGCGCGAAGCCGTCGGGACCATGAGCTGAAGAAGCCCCAGCGCCCCGGCGCGCGAGCGGGCGCCGGGATTGTACCCGGTTTCCGCGCGCATGATTGACCAGATAAAGGGCGCGCTCAGGCTCTCCTCGTCCGAGGCGCGAAACACCGCGCCGGCGAAGGCCGGGGGAAACCGGAGCCTCAGATCCAGATTCAGGTCCGCGCGCCCGACGCGGAAGATCCCCTCCTCCTCCAGCGCGTCGATGCAGCCGTTCGCGCGGGCTTCGCTCTCGCCCATCGCACACGCGCGCATCATCTCGAGCGAGAGGTCGTGAAGCCCGACCACGTTGAGAACGCGAGCCTCGACCGGCGGCGGGGACGACGCGCGCGAGCCATGCCTCACCCTGGCCTCGGGCACGCCCTGCGCCGCCTCGACCGGCAGCATGGAGAGCTCACGCGCACGCACTCCCTCGTAGGACCAGGGGTCCAGCTCCCACGCGCGGCGGTAGGACGCGCGCGCGCGCGCGGTGTCGCCTCGCGCCGACGCGATCCATCCGCGCCAGAAATGGACGCGAACGTCTTCGGGCCCGGGCCCCGCAAGCGCCGAATCGGCGGCCGCGAGCGAATCGGCGCGGATCCAGGAGATGGCCTCGTGCACGCGAGCGGTCGAGGAGGAAGGCTCGGTCCGGATTCGCGCGCGCGCCCATCTCAGCACGAGCGCCGCGTCGCGCGGAGGCTTCTGATCCTCCCACTCCCGGGCGCGCTCCCAGGCCGCGGCTTCCCTCGTTGCTCCCGCGGTGTCCCAGGCGGCCGCGAGCATGAACGCGCTGTCGGAGGCCCCGAAGAGCCTCTGCGCCCGGAGCGCGCGCGCAAGCCCCAGCGCCAGATCGGCTCGCGAGGAGGGTGGCCGCCGCGACCGCGCGAGAAGCCCCCCGTAGAACGCTCCCGCCGCCTCGTAGCGCCGCGCCTTGTAGAGGAGCGACGCTTTCAGATCTTCGCGATCGATTGCCGCGACCGAATCGGGCGCCGCCTTGCGCCGTGCGTCCATGAGGCGCAGCGCGAGGGGGGCCTCGCCCACGTCCGAGAGCGCGCGCTGAAGACCCATCCACTCCCGTTCGCTCAGCGAGTCCGAGACGGGACCCTGCACCCATCCCGCGGCCTTCTTCGCGGCCGCGTAGCGATCTGCGGTCGGAATGTCGGTGCGCGCGGCCACCGCGATCAGGAGGCGCGCCGCAGCCGCGGTGTCACCCGAGACGGCTGTCAGGTCGGCGAGCAGGAGCGTTTCCGGCGCCGTTCGGGACGATGCCCGCGCGAGAATCGCGCGCGCGAGCAGGGGCTCGCCTCCGGCCGAGATGGAGCGAGCCAGGGACAGACGCGCCCACGAGCGGGCGGTGGCGGGCCGTCCTTCCCCGAGGAGAAGCCATCGAGCCGAGCGCGCGGACCTGAACGCGCCCGTCGAATCGGAGAGGATGGCCGCGACATAGAGGCCGGCTTCGTCGGACGCCCTGGCGCCCTCCGGGGCTCGATCGGGACGCCACGAGAGTACGGCAAGCCCTGCGCTGGGCGACTCCACATTGCCCGCGGCGAGGGCCTCCACCGGAAGCAGCCTGGAAGGAGAATCGAGCGGCCCGCGCAAGAGGCCGAGCGCCTTCGCCCAGCTCCCCCGCTCCGCGAGGTCCATGGCGACCTCGGACCATCCGGCGCGCTCGCGCGGCAGGACGGCTGCAGGCGTCGGGCCCCGGTCGAGCGCCGTCGCGTAGCGCTCCGAGGCGGCGTCCAGCCTCGTCTGCGCGGCCTTGAGCCCCTGGAGCGATCCGCTCCACCGCTCGCGAAGCCAGGCCGTTCGCGCGGAGTCGCGCGAGGCCCGGGCGGCCACGATCTGGCGCGAGGCGCGCGCCGGAGCCGGACGGGTTGGGGCGTGCGCCGGAGCCGAGCATGCAAGCGGGGCATGGAGCGCCACGAGCATCGCGGCCCCCACCCACACGCCCCGCCCCACGGTCAACGCGGCTATCGGAGCAAGACGAGACGGAAGGTTTGTGTTTGGCCCAGGATGTCGACCTTCGCGAAGTAGATTCCGGATGCGGCCAGCCCGCCCTTCACGGTCTGCGCGTTCCAACTCGCACGGAACTCGCTCGGAATGAGGCCGTCGGCCGCGGCTTCCAGGGAGCGCACCAGCCGCCCGCGCAGGTCGTAGATCCGGACGCTCGGGTTGAGCCCCGGATGAGGAAGGCCGTCGGGCGCGCTGAACCGGAACGTGATCGCGGAGGTGAAGCCGTTCTTCACCCGGTAGGGATTGGGCCCGGCACGCAGCGAGAGCACGCGGCGTCCAGGACCCGGATCCACGCGGGAGCCGACGGAGACCGCGTCCACGTACCAGCCCTCGTAGAAGCGGGCGAGCTGCCCCGTGTTGAAATCGATCGGATTGTTCACCTGGTTGGTCGAGAAACGGAATCGGATCTGGACCGGGCCCGAATATGCGGAGAGGTCCGCGACCACCCGGCGCCAGGCCTGAGGCGACCCCGAGAAGACATCCGCGCCGCGGAGCGTCGCTCCGGAGTCGAAGGTGATCTGCTGGCCATAGCCTCCGTCCACGTCGAGCGGAATCCAGGGTCCTCCACGCAGCGAGATCTCCACGCGACCGCCGTCGTACGCCATCGTGCCGCCGTTCGTCTCGGCGTCGATCCAGGAGGAGAAGGAGAGCTGCGAGCCGGGCGCGAGCAAGAACATCGGCGAGACGAGCGCCGCGTCCTCGAGATCGGCGTAGGTCTTCGCGTCGTTCGTGGCGGGGCCGGCGGGATCCTGAGCGCTTCCCACTTTGGCGCTGGAGAGCGAGCCACCGTAGCCTCGCGTGAAGGAACGGTGCCACTCGTTGATCGCGGTCGGAGGCACGGGGCTCGAGGTCCACGCGCCCAATCCGGATTCGAAGTCCTCGGTCAGTCCGGCTCCCATGCCCACCGTGAGCGTGAAGGTCTGGGTTCCAGAGTAGGTCCCGTCATTCCATCCTAGGGTGAAGCTCACGGCGTGAGGAGCCGGGTAGGTCCCGACCGTGATCACGAAAGGGGTCGCCATGGGGACGACGCCGCCGGTCGTGACCGCGCCCGACGTGGATGCGCCGTTCACGATCGTGATGCCGGGGTCCGCGGTGTTGAGGCTCAGCGTGAGCGAGGCGGACGGGGTCCCGGCGTTGGTGAGCATCACCTGGATCGAGTCGGTCTCCGCGTTGTCCAGGATCCCGTTCCCCGCGCCCCCGTCACGGACCGTGACGGCCTGGACCTGGATGTCGGGAGTCAGGGAGACCGACAGATCGAAGGACGCAGTTGGCTCGCTGTCATAGGCGCCCCGGATGTTCGTCATCCGGATCCCCGTGTCCAGCCCGGCATAGTCGCGCGTGCTCGGAGTCGTGCTCTGCGTCCAGGAGCGAATGCCCAGACCGCCCGGGAAGGGATCGTTGGCGTCTCCGTAGTTGAAGAGCGTGGGCGACTCGAGCTGCTGGAGCCCGTCCGCCTGCACGATCTGGACGCGGCCGTGAGGCGCGGGCGGATCCGAGCAGGAGGTATTGTCGCAATCGCGGCAGTTGTCGATCATGGCGTCATCCACGTGGTAGATGAGGAGCCCCTGCCCGGGAAGGTACTGGTCGGACCCTTCGTTGACCCGGTTCTCCACGAGGAAGTACTCGCTGCCGGGCTGTCCGTTCTTCCAGACCTTGAGCACGCCGCCTCCCTGCGTGAGCGGCGGGAGCGTGTAGTGGCCCGAGCCCGAGACGGCCGCGGGCTGCTCGAATCCAAGGAACGCCCGGGACCACGGATCGAGGTTCCCGGGACGGGTCCCCTGAGCGGTCGCTGGACTGAGCGGGAGATAGTTGCCGAGGGCCATGAGCGAGTAGAGGCCGAGGCCGTTTCCGACCGCGTTCCCGCACAGGCTCTGCTCGTAGAGATCCGCCAGCCCGAGCGTGTGGCCGAACTCGTGGAGATAGGTCCCATTCGTGTTGTCGCCGGGTCCGTAGTTGTACTCGCCGTTCAACGTGTAGAGGAACCCGCGCACGTTCCCGAGCAGCATTCCGGGGAGACAGTCCGGGCTGCTCGGTTGCGGGCAGTCCTGGTAGACGCTGATCCCCGACTCGTGGGACCAGAGGAGATTGTCGGGATTCTGAGAGACCTCCGCCGGCTGCCCCGGGTGGATCACGATGGTCGCGTCGATGTATCCGT
>JAYUAE010000104.1:0-1900 GCA_043741515.1 Candidatus Eiseniibacteriota bacterium
GCGATCTTGAAGGCCATTTCCGAGGAATCCACCGCGTGATAGGAACCGTCGTAGAGCGCGGCGCGAACGTCCACCACCGGGTAGCCCGCCAGCACGCCCTCGTGCATCGCCTCGATGATTCCCTTCTCCACCGCGGGGATGTAGTTCCTCGGCACCGATCCGCCGACGATCTCGTCCACGAACTCGAATCCGGAGCCCGACTTCAAGGGCTCGAGCCTCACATGCACGTCGCCGAACTGGCCGCGTCCGCCGGTCTGCTTCTTGTGGCGGCCCTGCTTGGTCACGGGCCTGCGGATGGTCTCGCGATACGGGATCCGCGGCTTCGCCAGCTCCACATGGACGCCGAAGCGCCGCTGGAGCTTCTCGATGGTCACGTCCACCTGCAAATCCCCGGTCCCCTGCAGAAGCGTCTGGTGGAGCGAGGAGTCCACGCGAACGTGGAGCGTCGGGTCCTCCTCGCGCAGCTTGTGGAGCCCGGAGCCCATCTTCTCCTCGTCCGCCTTGTTCCGGACGAAGATGGCCACCTCCAGCTCGTGGTGCGGGAACGGAATCGGCGGGAGCTGGATCGGAGAGTTCTTGTCGCAGAGCGTCTGGCCCGTGTGGCTCTCGCGGAGCTTGACCGCCGCCCCGATGTCCCCGGCGACGATGTGCGCCGCGTCCTTCCGGTCCTTGCCCTGCACGTAGAAGAGCTGCCCGATCTTCTCGGAGCGCTGCGCCGTGGCGTTCCAGAATTCCTTGCCCGGCGAGAGCGTCCCCGCGAAGACCCGGATCATGGAGAGATCTCCCGCGTGGGTCTCGCTGCTCGTCTTGAAGATGAGGGCGGCCAGGTGAGCGCCGGGCTCGGGCTGCATCTCGACCTTCTCCTCGGTTCCCGGCTTGACCCCGGTCACCGGGCCACAGTCGAGCGGGCTGGGGAGGAGCCACACGAACGTGTCGAGCGCGCTGTCGATTCCCATCATCGGATACGCGGCCACCGGAAGCGCGGGCACGAAGCTCTTCTTCAGGAGTCCGACGCGGATGCCGTTGCGCACCTCCTCCACCGAGAGCTCCCCGCCGCTCAGGAATTTCTCGAGCAGCGCGTCGTCCGCCTCCGCGGCCGCGTCCACGAGCGCGCTCCGCGCCTTCTGGGCGTCGGCCTCCACCTCGGGCGGCGCCGGCGCCTCCTTGGCGGAGCCGTCTTTCTCGAAGAGGTAGCTCTTCATCGAGACGAGGTCCACGACGCCGCGGAACTTGTCCCCTTCGCCGATCGGCCAGGCCAGCGGCACGAATCGCTTGCCGAGGCGATTCGTGGCGCCCTCGAGCGCGCGCGCAAAGTTGGCGTGCTCTTTCTCCATCTGCGTCACGAGGCAAAAGACGGGGAGGTCCCGCTCCTCGACTCGATCCCAGACCATGTCGCTCCCAGCCTCGATCCCCGCGGTCGCCTTGATGCAGAAGACCGCCGCGTCGGCCACGCGCAGCCCCGCGACCATGTCACCGACGAAGTCCGCGTAGCCCGGCGTGTCGATCAGGTTGATCTTCGTGTCACGCCATTCGAGCGGCGCGATGGAGAGACTGATCGAGATCTTGCGATGGATCTCCTCGGGAGAGAAATCCAGAGCGGTGGTGCCCTCCTCGACCTTGCCGTGGCGCGACGTCACCTTGGTTCGGAAGAGCAGCGCTTCGGCAAGAGAGGTCTTTCCGGTTCCGTGCGGCGAGACGAGCGCCAGATTGCGGATATTGGAGGGTTGGAAGTCCTTCACGGGCGTGCCCCTTGTGGATGGTTAACTAAAGTGGGGTCAAGCATATAGCTAACATATGAGCTTACCACACGGTGGCGGTAAAGGCAAGCGGGCACGCTCACGGGTCGCGCGTAGAATAACCCCGCCAGGGGCCGAAAATAGGCAAAAATATAGAGGCGGAG
>JAYUAE010000105.1:0-1898 GCA_043741515.1 Candidatus Eiseniibacteriota bacterium
GGGGACTGGACCCAGGCGCTGATGGAGCTGGGCGCCACGATCTGCCTCCCGCGCGAGCCGCTCTGCGACCGCTGCCCGGCCGCGCGCTCGTGCGCGGCGCGGCGGAGCGGCCGGCCGGATCGCTTTCCCGAGGCTTCATCGCCGAAAGCTCCGCGCGCGGAGCGGCGCGTCCTGCTCCTCGCGAATGCGGGCGACCGCGTCCTCCTCGTTCCGGACGAGGCGGACGAACGCGCCACGTGGACGCTCCCCTACGCGAGGCTCGGCTCCAGGGCCCAGGCGGCGCGCGCGGCGCGCACACTCGCGAGACGGCTTCTGACCGGGTCCAAGGCGCCATCCGGACCGGTCGCTGCGTTCCGGCACCGGACCTTCTCCCACCAGCTCACCTACGAGGTCTGGTCGCTGGATCTCGGAACCAACGCGGAGGCCGCCGGGACGCGGCCGCCCTCGGCCATCTGGGCGACGCGCCGCCAGCTGGGCAGGCTGCCCCTTCGAGCCCACACCATCAAGGCGCTCAAGGGCTAGGTCCGGTAGCAACAAGGCAGCCCGGGTGATATAATGAAGGGGTGGCGTTTGGCCACGGTCCCCCCGCCCCACAACCCGTCGCCACATCGAGGATCAGCATGTCGCAACCTCACCGGGCGCACCGGATGATTGCATCCGCAGCGTTCTTCGCCTGCGCCGCGCTCGGCCCGTTTCCCGCAATCGCGGCGCTGCCCTCCATCCATCCCGCGCTCCTCGAGGTCAGACCAGGGGAAGCGATGTCGGAGCGTTTCCTCTCGAGGGATCGGAACGGCGGCGTGCTCGTCGATCTCATCATCGAGGGAGACCTGTCGCCCGACCTCCTCCGGGGGCGCGGCATCGAGGTGAACTCACGAATCGGGCGTTTCATGACCGCACGCTGCCCGCTTCCCCTCCTCTCCCAGCTCCTGGCCCTCCCGGGGATCGAGCGGGTATCCGTGGCGGAACGATGCAGGCCGAATCTCGATCGAAGCGCGCTCGACGTGGGCGCCAACAAGATCCGAACGGTTGTACCGCCCTCATTCACGGGGCAGACGGGCGCCGGCGTTCTGGTCGGAGTCGTGGACACGGGGATCGACTACGCGAACCCGGATTTTCAGAAGCCCGACAGCACCACGCGCCTTGTCTCGCTCTGGGACCAGACCTCGGGAGCGGCTCCTCCGGCGGGTTTCTCGTACGGCGAGGAATGGCTGCCGCCCGCGATCAACGCGGGTATTCCATCCGAAGTCGATTCGCAAGGTCACGGTTCCCACGTCATGGGGATCGCGGCCGGCGACGGCAGCGCGACCGGGAACGGCGAGTCCGCCTTCACCTATGTCGGCATGGCGCCGGAAGCCGATCTCTGCATGGTGAAGACCAACTTCCAGACCACCGCGATCGTCGACGGAGTGAACTACATCTTCCGGAAGGCGGCCTCGCTCGGAAAACGGGCCGTCGTGAATCTGAGCCTCGGCACGCAGCAGGGCCCCCACGACGGCACGCTCGACATGGACCTGATGCTGAACGCGCTGACCGGGCCCGGCAAGATCATCGTGGCATCGGCAGGCAACGAGGGCGCGGACGACCTGCACGGGCAGGTGACGCTGAGCGGGGCGACGCCGCAGAACATGACACTCTCGGTGCCCGCCTACACCGCCGCTTCGGGTGCGGGGAATGATTTCCTGCTCTTCTCGGGATGGTATGCCGGCACGAGCCAGATCTCGGTCAAGATCGTGACCCCCAGCGGCGTCACGCTCGGCCCGGTGGCCACCGGCGCCAATCTCCTCGGTCAGAACACTGTGGATGGATATCTCAACATCAACAACGGCACGAGCACGCCGTCGAACGGCGCCCACGAGATCTATGTGGAGGTGTACGACAACAACGTCTCCAAGCCTCCG